>JAFQUQ010000054.1 GCA_017408395.1 Oscillospiraceae bacterium | reverse complement strand
GGGAAATAAAAAAACACCTCAAACCCTGATTTTAAAAGGATTTGAGGTGATTTTGGTGCCGCTAACCGGACTTGAACCGGTACGGTATCGCTACCGAGGGATTTTAAGTCCCTTGTGTCTGCCTATTCCACCACAGCGGCATATAACTTACTAAAACATTATACACCTTAATTTTGCATTTGTCAAGCAAAAAATGAACGTTTTAAGCAAACAGCAGTAAAAAATCTCCCTGCCCGTTTAAAGAGCAAGGAGATTTTTATGATTATGCAGAAGCGGATTCTGCTTTTTTAGTGGTTACCATTCTGATTATCCACAGAACAATAAACATAAGTACTATTGATACGCCGAGCACAACAAATACATTCTGGACAAAGCCTGAAAGCAGGTATCCTGCGGCACTTACGGCCGCAACAGTGAGAGCGTAGGGGAGCTGTGTTGAAACGTGGTTTACGTGGTCGCACTGTGCACCTGTCGATGCCATAATGGTTGTGTCAGAAATAGGTGAGCAGTGGTCGCCGCATACTGCACCTGCAAGACAAGCGGAAATGCAGATGATTACCATTGCAGGGATTTCGCCTGTGCTTGTAACGTTTGCAAGGTCGTTTGTAAACACGCTTGTTACGATAGGGATAAGTATTCCGAAGGTGCCCCAGGAGGTACCTGTTGCAAAGGAAAGTCCCAACGCAACTACAAAAAGAATAAGCGGGAGAAGAATTTGTATAGCTGTTGCACTTTCAACTATGCCGGAAACAAAGCTGCCTGCTTCGAGAAGGTTTGTCATTGTTTTCAGTGTCCACGCAAATGTTAAGATAAGAATTGCAGGTACCATCTGTTTAAAGCCAAGCGCAACGGAGTCCATACAGTCTGTAAATGTGAGTACCTTACGGCACATAAAATAAATCATTATCAGCAGAAGTGCTCCCAGTGAGCCAAGTGACAGGCCGTAAGAAGCGTCACAGTCTGCGAATGCTGAAACAAAGTCTGCACCGTCAAAGAAGCCACCCGTGTAAATCATCCCCAGTACGCAGAAAACGATAAGCATTATTACAGGGAGAATAAGGTCAATTACCTTGCCCTTGGTGGTTACGGGTGTTTCGTCATTGTCATAAACCTTATTGCGTGTTGTAAAAAGGTCGCCTTTGAGTGCGTTGTTCTCGTGAAGCTTCATAGGACCGTAGTTTACACCGCTTAAAGAAATGAAAACTACCATAAGAAGTGTAAGCAGAGCGTAGAGATTATATGGTATGGTGCTGATGAAAAGGCGTATGCCGTTTACGCCTTCGACTGTACCGCTGACTGCCGCTGCCCAGGATGAAATCGGAGCGATGATACAGATTGGTGCGGCGGTTGAGTCGATAAGATAAGCAAGCTTTGAGCGTGAAATATTATGCTTGTCCGTTATAGGACGCATTACAGAGCCTACCGTCAGGCAGTTGAAATAGTCGTCAACAAAAATGAGAATGCCCAGGAAAAAAGTAGCTAAACTTGCTCCTGCACGGCTTTTTATGTGCTTTGCCGCCCATTCGCCGTAAGCACGGCTGCCGCCTGCCTTGTTCATCAGCACAACTATCGTGCCGAGAATTACAAGGAAAATGAGAATTCCCACGTTGTAGGAATCTGCAAGGTTTGCGATAAGTCCGTCCTGAACGATTGCCGTAAACATACCGCTGAAGCCGCTTGCGTTTGCCGCCGCATAAATTGCACCGCCCGTTACGATACCGATAAACAGCGACGAATAAACTTCTTTGGTGATAAGCGCAAGACCGATTGCCACTATCGGCGGAAGCAGTGACCACAGAGAGCCTACCGCTTCTGAAACAGGCGCCGTCAGTGCGCACCATACAATGAATGTTACTACAAGCAGACCGAATATGATTTTACTCAGATGCTTTTTCATAAATTTCCCCCTTTTCACTTTTTGGTGTATCTTTTTTCCTGTCTTTAAGCTGTGCAAGTATTACAGCCGCAAAAACAAGAATACATCCCGTAAATTCCTTTGGCGACATAAGCTCGTTAAGCAGAAGCCATCCCGAAAGTGCCGCAAATACCGACTCCAGACTCATTATCAGCGAAGCCGAAGTAGGGTCTGCATAACGCTGACCGAGAATTTGCAGAGTAAACGCAACGCCGCTTGACATTACCCCTGCATAAAGAATAGTGTATTTTGCCGCAAAAATATCATTTATGTGAGGCTCTTCAAAAATAAACATTGCCGCCGCCATAAATATTGCTGCCGTAAAAAACTGTATGCAGGACATCATCATACCGTCGGCATTTCTGCTGTTGAAGCGGTCTATCACCATAATGTGCACCGTAAAACAGAATGCGCTTATAAGCACGATAAGGTCGCCCGTGTTGATTTTAAGCCCCTCGTTTACGCAGAGAAGATAAAGTCCCGCAAATGCGATAAGAGCACATATCCACACAAAAACCGATTTTTTACGGTAAATAAAAAATTCTGCAACGGGCACAGCGATAATGTAAATGGCACTTATGAAGCCTGCCTTGCCTGCTGTCGTCATACTTATACCCACCTGCTGGAGTGAGCTTGCAAAGAAAAGCACTATTCCGCAGATAATACCGCCCTTTACAGTTTCTTTTAGCGAGAACGTATCCGTCTGCGGCGGTGTTTTTACACCCTTTTTAAAAAAGAGAATAACAGGAATAAGCACAAATCCCCCAAGAAGGGTTCTTGCGGTACTGTAAGTAAACGGGCCGACGTAGTTCATTCCCTCGCTCTGGGCAACGAAAGCCGTACCCCAGATAAATGCGGTGATAAGCAGCATCAGATTGCCCTTTAATTTTCTGCTCATTAAATAAAAAATCCCCTTAAATCCGATATTACCCCATATTATAACATAATACCGCAGGCTTTGCAATAAAAAATCAGTCCATACCTTTTGAATAAGGTCTGAACTGATTTTAAATATCATAATTATATTGTGCAGTTTTTCAGCATTTCAAGGTCAAAGCTGAAGATTGCGGTTTTGATTTATTACATAAAAGCCTGTAAACTTCCTTTTTTAGGAGATTTACGTGCTTTTCACGTATTTTTACAGTGTCCAATCAAAATATCAACATCATTTATAAAAGAAAGTAATATATATTAGCATTATAATTACACCGGTGACTGCTCCGAGAATTCTCATACCGTAATAACTCAAAATATGATCTTTATATAAATACTTTCTTATTTTTTGGTAGTTTTTTTCTGATTGTATAACACCCTTTCGATATTTAGATAGCATATATTCATAATTATAATGTGCCGCATAGAAAGCTTCCTTTTCATCTTTAAATATTCTGCTGATTTTCTCCTTTCTTTCCTTATATTGATTAGCTGCTCCGTAATAACTTTCTTTAAAATCCTGAAAATTATAAAGCAAAAAGTATTTATCATAAAAAAAATCAAATTCTCTTCTTGCGAGTTTTTTCATTTTTAAATAATATTTAGGCTTTTTATTTGTTTTGTAATATAACTCATAGAATCTGTCACTGCCCTTTATTTTATTATTTTCAATGTCAGTTATTATTTTCCGTACTAATTCAACTGTTAAATAAAAATCTATATAACAATGTTTGCTTGGAATATTTTGTTTTCTCATCTCTCTTAAAAACTCTATCATGTAATTTTTTTGGTTTTCTTCTGACATTGATGTGTAATTAATAAGAACTTTTTTTATGGGGGTTATATTGAATAAGCGAATAGCTGAACGTTCATCAGATTCATATTCATCTTCTAGTATTTCGTAAGCATATTCATCATACATATTAATTCATCCCATATAAAACAGATTCAAGATATTCGACAAATAGTTTATTTTGTGAAAGTGCAGTTTTATCCACAATATAATCAGCTAATCCCATAAAATTTTATATTGTGCAGTTTTTCAGCATTTCAAGGTCAAAGCTGAAGATTGCGGTTTTGATTTTTTCAGCTTTATCTGCTTCGTCACCGCTGAAGGCGTAATTATCAAGCTCTGCTGAAAGTGCGTCAAGCTTGTCAACGTCCATTTCGTCGGCCGCTTCGTGAATACGTCCGATTATATCTGCAATTTCATCTTTGAAATCATCAGCGTTCTTAGCGGCGGATGTGCTGTCGGAAAATTCCTTAAGCAGCTCCTTGTAGGAAATCCAGCGTTTGATGAAGACAGGGTGAAGCGCCTTTATCGTGTCGGTATCACCGTTTGCGGCGGCATCTTCAAGCTCCATTGCCATACCCGCAAGACGGACTATGCCTATCAGTGCGGCTGAACTTTTCATACTGTGCACCTTTATGCGGTAGGATTTTACAGCCTCTTCGTTGTCTATGCCGTCAAAGTAGAGTTCAAGCTCGTCGGCGTCCATTTTAAGCGCTTTAAGGAACATTTTGACCGTTTCGTTAAGCTGTCTGTCGTCGGGGAAGTGAAGTCTTGCAAACGCCCAGTCTGCGCCGTAAACATCGGGCAGAACGACTTCTTCTTCCTTTGGAAGCTCCCCTGTTTCCTTGACAAGCTCTTTAGGGAGTCCTGCAAACAGCGCCGCTTCAAGCTTTGCAGGGGACACAGGCTTTGAAAGGAAGCCGTTGAAGCCTGCCTTTTCGTAAAATTCCTTTGCGCCTGCCACAGCATTTGCCGTAAGCACGATAACGGGAGCGTCCTTGCTTAAATTTCCGTCCATACGTTTCATTTCTTCAAGGGTCTGTACGCCGTCCATTTCGGGCATCATATAATCCATAAAAATCATATCAAAGGCTGTCTGTGCAACAAGCTCAAGACACTCCCTGCCGCTTGAAGCCTCCGAAATCATAACGCCCGTATTTTTGAGCAGGTTCTTGAAAACCTTACGGTTCATTTCGTTGTCGTCAACGATAAGCACCTTTGCGTCGGGAGCTGTGTTCTGCGCCTGACACTTGATTTCGTGGTAATTTTTGGCGTTAAGGTCGATTTTTCCCATAGGGTTAGGGTCGATGACCTTCTGCTTTATAACAAAGTAAAATTCGGAGCCTTTGCCGTAGACGCTCTTAACCTTAAGCTCACTGCCGAACAGTTTAAGAAGTGAAGAAGTGATGTTGAGTCCGAGCCCTGTACCTTCAATGCTTCGGTTCTTCTTTTCTTCGATACGGTCAAATGCATTGAAAAGGCGGTCCATATCCTCTTCCTTGATACCCATACCCGTATCCTTTACGCTGAACATCAGCTCGTCATCCGAAACGGGGTGTATGTCAAGGACAACGCTGCCCTTTGCGGTGTATTTTACAGCGTTTGTCAGCAGGTTGATTACTATCTGTTTAAGACGGATGTCGTCGCCCATAAGCTGGGCAGGAATGTTTTCATCCGCTATGACCTTAAATTCCAGACCCTTGTCCTCCGCCTTGAAGCGGATAAGGTTGTAGATGTCGGTAATGAGGATTTTAGGGTCATATTTTACGGAAATCGTGGTAAGCTTGCCTGCTTCGATTTTGGTTATGTCAAGAATGTCATTGATGATGCCCAGGAGTGATTTTGCGGCATTCTTTGTTTCGGAAGCGTACTCTGTGATTTCAGGCTCGCTGCTTTCACGGAGAATCATTTCGTTCATACCAACGATAACGTTGATAGGAGTTCTTATTTCGTGGGACATATGCGCAAGGAAAAGGGTCTTGCTTCGTGTTGCGGACTGTGCCTCCTCACACTTTGCCTCAACTACCTTAAGCATATCGTCAAGGCTTCGTTCCTGCTCTCTACCTTTACGTGACTGGAAAGAAACGTTGGTAGTCATAACCAGAATGTTGAAATTCATAACCACCAGCAGTAGTGTACCGAAGGTGTAGGCAAGCATTGTCTGAGACGAGCCTGTATAAATACCTACTATTCCCGCAACAACAAGTGCTACAACCGTGGAAAGGATAAACTGGAACTTTGAAAGCTTGGGGTCGATGAAAATAAGGCTCAGGATGGAGCTGAAGCACATTGCGTAAACAAAAACCTGTGCCGAGTCAAAGGCTATCGACAGGAAAGAGTTGAGCACCACAAAAGCAATGCTCTGCATTTTGGAATAAACATTCTTATTCAGTGTGGGTCGTTTCAGTGATGTTATGAGACAGGCCGATGATGCGCATATATACGCAATAGCTGCCAGTATAAACCAGAGCGGTCGGTGAGTGACGGTATATGAAACAAAAACCGCACTCATTCCGAGAAGTATGTAGAAGGTAAGATTTATTTTGCTTGCTTTGAAAAACTGGTTCGGATTCATAAGCTAACCCCCTTCGGAACAACAAGGTGCAGACCTTTATGAACGATTTCAGCATTACATTCGGTTACATTTCTGATAAGGTCGCCGTCCTGATTTATGTTGAATGGTGAGCCGTCGGTGCGTCTGATGCTGATTTTCCTGCATTCTCCGCAGCGCATAGCCTCGGGCAGCTTGTCATACTTTCTTCCTGTAAGCAGCAGCATTGTGGAAAGCATTGAAAAACCACGCTGATTGCCTACTATTCTTGAAATTGCGGCGCCGTCGTTTACGCAGGTTTTTTCTGCAAAATAAAGGTTTCCGCCGAAGATACAGCCGTTTCCGATGAAAATTTCCGCAAATTTTCCGTTGAGCTTTTCGTCGTCAAGGGTAACATCGTATTCCATAGTCTTGGAAACAAAAATAGAATAAATCGTTGCAAGAGTATAGGGCATTTCCTTGTTGAAATTACGGAAAGAACGGAAATCTCTCATTTTTTTCAGGCAGTTGCTGTCAAGACCGGTTGACAGGCTGTTAAGGGATACACCGTAATTTGTCTTGATATAGTCAACCTCGATTACATCGCCGTTTATAAGCTCCTCTATCTGATAGAAACGAGCCTCATCCTTGCCGAACATTTTAAGAAAGTCGTTTGTAAGACCGCAGGGGAAGAACGCAACCTCCGCCTTTGAAAGGTCATCAAAGCCGTTGAGGATATTACGCATTGTTCCCGAGCCGCCGCAGCAGTAAAAACGGAGCTTTTCTCCCTCGAAAATGTTAAGTATCTTTTTCACAAGCTCCGTTTCGTAGCCTTCGTAGCGTGTGTTGAAGACAAAGTAGTCGAGATTTTTTACCGATTCAAGCTTAGTTCTCAGGTCATCTGCAAATGTCATTTTTCCAGCAAACGGGTTAATAATAAAAATATGTGTCATAAATACAAATATGCTTCCTTGCGGAAGCATACCTCCTGTTTTAAACTCAGATAGCGGCTTATTCTTCCGTAGGATTCAGAATCTTTTCGATCTGATTGAGAAGATTCTGCTTATTGGGCGGTTTGAGCACATAGCCTGACGGATTGAGCTTAATAAGCATTGTAACGGTTTCACGTCTTGCGCTTGCCGTAAAGAATACCACAGGTATATCCCTGGTTTCTTCTTCCGAATGAAGCTTCTGCAGAACCTCTGCGCCGTTCATTTCGGGCATTTCATAGTCAAGAAGGATAATATCGGGTTTCTTTCTTTTTATCATTTCAAGCGCCTGATAGCCTGAAGTTGAAATTGACACGCTATACTGATCTTCAAGCATATCCTTTACCGTTCTGAGGAGAATTATATTATCGTCAACGACAAGGACGTGTTTTTTGTATCTTGCAGACATTTCACAGCCTCCATAGTAAAATTTAGTCAGATTATATAATTACACATATTATACCATATAAAAATGTTTAATTCAATAGTAAAACTGCACTTTACTGTTATAATATTCAGAGAATTTTTTCTGAACATTTCATATATATGGATATTTTGCACATAATAAATGAAAAAGGAGGCAGCACAATGGATTTTTACAGAAAAGCCCTTGAAATCAGGGACAAAATCACGGCACACCGCAGATTTTTCCATAAAAATGCGGAAATCGGGCTGGAAATGCCGATTGCCTGCGGATACATTCTGCAAAAGCTGGATGAATACGGAATAAAGGGGGAAAAGTGCGGTCACGGTATAACTGCCGTTATCGGAAAGGGAGGTCCTGTTATACTTTTAAGGGCAGATATGGACGCTCTGCCGATGAAGGAGGAAAGCGGAGAGAAATTTGCCTGCGAAAACGGGGCGGCGCATACCTGCGGTCACGACCTTCACGCCGCAATGCTGCTGGGTGCGGCGGAAATGCTTGCGGAGAATGCAGACCGTCTTAAAGGCAGGGTAAAGCTTATGTTCCAGCCTGCCGAGGAAACCTTGCAGGGGTGCAGGGATATGCTTGAAAACGGAGTGCTTGAAGCTCCTGCGGCAGAAGCTGCGCTGGCGTTTCACGTTGCCGCAGGAAAAATCCCCGTGGGTACGGTCCTATACAACAGCGGCGGTGTAATGATGTCCTCTGCCGACAGCTTCCGCATTGAGGTAAAAGGAAAGGGCGGTCACGGTGCTTACCCTCATCTTACAATTGACCCCATAGGTATCTGCAATAAAATTTACTCTGCTTTTGAAACTGCCGCCGCAAAGGAAACCGCTCCCGAAAGAGTATGCACTATCACCGTAGGAAGCTTTCACGGAGGCGACGCTCCCAACATTATTCCCGATTTTGCCGCAATGGAGGGTATGGTGAGAACGGACGACAGGCAGCTTCAGATTAAGCTTGTTAAAAGAATAGCCGACCTTGCAGAAGCTTATGCAAAAGTTTACGGCGGTACTGCAAAAGTGACCTTTTACAAAGGAGTGCCGCCCCTTGTCTGCGATAAAAAGCTTACGGATGAATTTGCAGGCTATTTGCAGGAGGACGGTTTCTCACAGCTTGATCTCAGGGAGGGGATAAAAGCGTCGGCATCGGAGGATTTTGCATTGATTGCGGAAAAGCTGCCGTCGGCTTTTATGTATCTTTCCGCAGGCTTTGAGGACGAACGGGGAGAGTTTACGGCTCACAATCCAAAGGTGCGCTTCAATGAGGACGTGCTCCCTGTCGGTGCCGCCTGTCTTGCACACTGCGCCGTAAGATGGCTCGAAAAAAGAGGTCAGTGAAGCTTCTTTCTGCTGTTTGAAAATGAGCTTAAACCTGAGGGGCGCGGGGCATTCTGGGGCTTGTAAAGCTCCTCGCTCATTTCGGGCATATTGCTCCAGTAGCGTTTTGGCATAAGATTCATACGGCACCGTGGGTTAAAGCGTTCCTTTATTCCGATACTGTTGTAGAATTCCTTCCACAGGGCACGGTAATATTCCTCCTGGTCGGTGGTTTCGGGCAGTTCAAAATCCACGTCCGTCATAAGCTGGGGGACGTAGTTGCTGTAAACAAGCGCCATACGGTGCGTTTTATCATAAATAAGGAAATTCTCGTTGCGGTAACGGTCGGTAAAATGCTCTGCAATCAGGGGGAGAACGCAGTTTTTTGGCTCAATAACAGCCGCAAGTGCACCGCCGTTGTCGGAAAATCTCAGGAAACCTTTAAGATGATGAGCCTCCTTTTCACAATGGAGCACCATTTTATTAAGTGCACAGAACACAGGCTCATTGGGCATATTCATTACACGGGTACCGTAATCGTAGCCTGTTTCCATAAATTCAAGTATACGCAGTTCCTTCTGTGTATCACAGCTTAAAAATGCAGTCTGCAGAAAAAACAAAGCGTCAGGTCCCATTTTCCTCGGTATTGACGCAAGCACCCTGTTGAATTTTTCGGGAATGGTGGGGATGCTTTTTACGTCAAGAAACGTCATCTGGTCAGGCTCTCCTGCCTTTATTTCCGCAGGCAGCTCCTTTGCTTCATACGCTTCAAACACACAGCACATAAGGCCGTTGAAGGTGCCGTCGTAACAGTAAATCACATTTGTCCTGTCAAGCATTTCAATCTATCCTCCGGTGTGGGCTGCGGCGTGTCGAAAAGGGAGAGCTGTTCACCGCAGGAGTTTTCTTCAAGTTCTTTTACTATGCTTGCCGATATGAGCTGTCTCATCATACCTTCTTCCGTTATGATAAGACCGTCGGCACGCTTCCCTTTGCACAGTATAAAATAAACCGCACGCTTAAGCACCACACCCATACGTTTAAGGTCGCTGTAATCAAGCTTTGTGTAACGTCTTGCGGCGATTATTTTCTGCGCTGATTTTACGCCTATTCCGGGGACTCTCAGCAGCATTTCGTAGGGTGTACGGTTTATTTCAACGGGGAAATATTCGGGATGGTGAAGAGCCCAGTTGCATTTTGGGTCAAGCAGTGGGTCAAAATCGCAGTGCTTTTCATCAAGTATTTCTTCCGCTTCAAAGCCGTAGAAACGCAGGAGCCAGTCTGCCTGATAAAGCCTGTGCTCACGGAGAAGGGGCGGCTTGGTGTCGGCGGAGGGAAGAAGCTTCTGGTCTCCTACGGGTACATAGGCAGAGTAAAAAACACGTTTAAGGCTGTATTTGCGGTACATAGCCTGTGAAAGGCGGAGTATCTGAAAATCCGTGTCGGGGGTAGCGCCGATTATCATCTGTGTGCTTTGTCCTGCAGGAGCGAATTTCGGGGCACTTTTATATTTTACGATCTCGTAGGAATTTTCCTTTATACGGTTTGTTATCTGTCCCATAGGCAGAAAAATCGAGCTTCTGGATTTATCGGGGCAGAGAGCTTCAAGGCTTGTCTGTGAGGGCAGCTCAATGTTTACGCTTATTCTGTCGCATAGCATACCAAGGCGGTTTATAAGCTCCTTATCGGCGCCTGGGATGGCTTTGGCGTGGATATAGCCCGAAAAGCCGTATTTTGTACGCAGGAGTGATACTGCTTCTATCATCTGTTCGCAGGTGTAGTCGGGGCTTTGAATTATACCTGAGCTTAAAAACAGCCCCTCGATGTAATTGCGGCGGTAGAAATTATATGTCAGCTCCGCAATTTCTTCGGGAGTAAACCTTGCTCTGGGGACATCGTTGCTGCGGCGGTTTATGCAGTATTTGCAGTCGAAAAGGCAGTAGTTTGTCATAAGTATTTTCAGCAGGGAGATACATCTGCCGTCTGCGGCAAAGCTGTGGCATATTCCGCAGGCAGCCGCATTTCCTATTCCTGCCGTGTGACCGCCTTTTCTGTCAACACCGCTTGAGGTGCAGGCGGCGTCGTATTTTGCCGAGTCTGCAAGAATTTTAAGCTTGTCAATCATTTCCATAAAATCACCTTATCGCACAAATGTTCTTATGTTATTATAACACAGAACTTTTGTTCTGTAAATAGATGTTTAAAATTTTTTATTCAGTTGTATCAAAAAATGCCCTGTGCTTTTGAACAATAGTGAAAAAAATATTAAAAAGATGTTATATTTAAACAGAAATATTGACGGGATAAGCGGAATTTTGTATAATATTTATATATCTTGGCGTACTGGCAATTGTAAGAAAAATTGCAGCGCTCCGAAAAAGGAGAGGATCCTATGAAAAATATGAAACTTCAGAAAAAGCTGCTGTTTGGCTTCGGAATAGGCATTGTTATGATCGTAATTCTGATGGCTGTTACTTTTCTGGCTCTGCGCTCGTTTGAACAGAGCATAAGCAAATTCAAGAACAAGGCTTTTGACGGAGTACAGCTTGCTGACACAATTGAACTTGACATAAATGAAGCCGCAAGAGATATTCTTTATGCGGCGGCTTCCCTTGACACAGCGGATTCACAGTCCAAGCTCGACAGAGCACAGGGGTATATCAGCAACATTTATGAAACCACAGCACAGCTCAGAGAGGTCTATACAGGCGAAAATGCCGCTGCAATAGACGAAATCGACGCAAAGACAGGGGCTATCGAAAAGATAATCAAGGACAAGGCTGACGTTATCACAGGCACAGACACGGCTGCCGCATTTGCAATTTATGATGATGAGATAATGCCTGAACGAGTTGCAGTAGTTGAGCTTGCAGAGGAAATCGTTGCATACGAAAATGATCTGGCAAATGAAATTTACGACGGTATTGCAGGCGGTATCACTTCTATCGGTATCATTCTGCTTGTACTTGTTGTAGTTGCAATCGCTTCTTCAAATGCAATGTCCATTTACATTACAAAGCTTCTTTCCAAGGGTATAAACGAAGTGCGTGATGCTGCAATTGAAATGTCCAGAGGTAATTTTGACGTAAACATAAGCTACCGTTCAAAGGATGAGATCGGTGTTCTTGCCGAAGCTATGGAAGAGCTTGCACTCAATACAAACGGTGTAATAGATGACATCGACCATATTATGGGCGAGGTTGCACAGGGTAATCTCAACGTACATACAAGAAACGAAAATCTTTACGTAGGCTCGTATGACAATATTCTCGTTTCAATCAGAAAATTCGTAAGACAGTTCAGCGATACAATGCACAACATCAATAACGCTTCCGATCAGGTTGCTTCAGGCTCCGATCAGGTTTCCGCAGGCGCTCAGACCCTTTCTCAGGGTGCTACCGAACAGGCATCCTCAATTCAGGAGCTTTCCGCTTCCATCAATATCATCTCCGATATGATCACAGCAAACGCCGCTGACGCTTCCGACGCAAACGACAAGACTGCACTTGCAGGTGCTGAGCTTACCGATGCAAATGCAAAAATGGACCAGCTTGTTTCCGCTATGGACGAAATCAAGACATCCTCTGCAAAAATCGAGGAGATCAACAAGACTATCGAGGATATTGCATTCCAGACAAATATCCTTGCTCTCAATGCCGCTGTTGAAGCTGCAAGAGCAGGTGCGGCAGGCAAGGGCTTTGCAGTTGTTGCCGATGAAGTAAGAAATCTTGCTACAAAGAGCAGCGAGGCGGCTCACAATACGGGCGTGCTTATTGCTGAAACCGTTGAAGCTATCGAAAAGGGCAGCGTGCTTGTGAATGACGTTGCAAAGAATATGGATACCGTTTCCGACTCTGCGGGAAGTGTTGCTGAAATCAACAGCAGAATTGCAAAATCCGCACAGGATGCCGCAGACGCTATCGCACAGGTTACTATGGGTATCGAACAGATCTCGTCGGTTGTACAGAACAATTCCGCTACATCCGAAGAATCTGCTGCTTCCGCAGAAGAACTTTCAAGTCAGGCTGCAATGCTCAGAGAGCTTGTATCCGAATTCCAGCTCAGAGATTAATCAGTTTAAAAAGGACTTTCTGCCCATGTGCAAAAAGTCCTTTTGTTTTGCAAAATACCGTTGCAATTGAAGGGCGGATATGTTAAAATAAAAGTAGTTTGTTTAATCTGAAAGGAATGATTTTTGTGAGCAGTGAAATCCGTGACATCAATCTCTGGCAGGACGGAGAAATTAAAATTGACTGGGTAAAGGCAAATATGCCCCTCTTAAGAAGCATTGAGGAGGAATTTACCGAAACCAAACCCTTTAAGAATATTAAAATTGCCCTTTCCGTACATCTTGAAGCAAAGACCGCTTATCTCTGCAAGGTCCTTGCGGCAGGCGGCGCTGAAATGTACGTTACAGGCAGTAATCCCCTTTCCACACAGGATGACGTTGCCGCTGCACTTGTGCACGACGGTCTTAACGTTTATGCGTGGTATGATGCAACTCCCGAAGAATATCACCGTCACACATCAAAGGTAATCGAGGCAGGTCCTAACATTATCATCGACGACGGCGGCGACCTTGTGCACCTTATCCACAACGAATATCCCGAAAAAATCAAGGACGTGATCGGCGGCTGTGAGGAAACAACCACAGGCATTATCCGTCTTATTGCAATGAACACTGCCAAGGAGCTTAAATTCCCTATGGTGCTTGTAAACAATGCCGACTGCAAGCATCTTTTCGATAACCGCTACGGTACAGGCCAGTCCGTATGGGACGGCATAAACCGTACAACAAACCTTATCGTCGCTGGAAAGAACGTTGTTGTTGCAGGCTACGGCTGGTGCGGCAAGGGTGTTGCAATGAGAGCAAAGGGTCTTGGTGCAGAAGTAATCGTAACCGAGATCGACCCTATCAAGGCTATGGAAGCTGTAATGGACGGCTTTAAGGTTATGAAGATGGAGGAAGCCGCTAAGGTTGGTGACTTCTTTGTAACGGTTACAGGCTGCCGTGACGTTATTACGGAAAAATCCTTCAACGTTATGAAGGACGGCACTATCTGCTGTAATGCAGGTCATTTCGACGTTGAGGTTGACGTTGCCGCACTCCGTAGAATTGCAGTTGAAACAAAGGTTGCAAGAAAGAACATTATGGGCTATAAGCTTGCAAACGGAAGATGGATAAACGTAATCGCAGAGGGAAGACTTGTAAACCTTGCGGCAGGTGACGGACACCCTGCTGAAATTATGGATATGAGCTTTGCAATCCAGGCACTTTCCGCACTCCACCTTGTAAAGAACAAGGATACCATCGGTATCAGCGAGGATAAGGTTATCGACGTGCCTAAGTATATCGACAACGAGGTTGCTGAGCGCAAGCTTAAGTTCTGGAATATGGAAATTGACAAGCTTACCGACGAGCAGGAAAAATATCTCAACAGCTGGAACGGATAAGCGATTAATGCGTAATTCGTAATGCTTAATGCGTAATTATTTTATGGGGCGGATTTTGTATCCGCCCTTTTTACGCAAATAAAATCGGCAGGTCAGGCTTTTGCCCGACCTGCCTTTTGTTATGCCTTTTCAACAGGCACCCATATTTCGCCGTGGTCCTCCTTGAAATAAAATTCAAGGTTGTAGTTTCCGCTGAGTTTATACTCTTTACAGTTAGGAAGCCACTCGTTCCAGATTTTTGTGTTTACGTCCTGAAGCGCCTTGGGGCATTCTCCGTGATAAGGGAATACCGCCCATGTTCCCGCGGGGATTACTCTCGTTGTGTAACCCTCAGGAATTGGGTTCCACGGGAAATACATATCCGCAATGAGATATTCAAAGCTTTTACCGTTTCCGTCAAGGCAGGCTCCGAACATTCCTCTTACTATCTCACCGCCGCCTGTCTGAAAGTGTTCCTTCCAGAACTCAGGTATCTCGGTGTAGGATGTTTCCATATTAAAGCTTCTTGCTCTGCCCATTATTGTGAATGCTTCCTTTTCAACGATTTTGTACTCTGTCATAGTACCGCCCTCCAATGTAAGCTTGATATGAAGTGGTGCATAGGATTTAAGCTGTGCACCTTTTTCCTTTGCAGCCGAGGGGGAAACGCCGTGGAATTTTGTGAACGCACGGGTGAAGCTGTCCGGGGAGTCGTAGCCGTATTTAAGAGCGATGTCGATAACCTTTGCATCGGAACGTGAAAGCTCCTGCGCCGCCAGACTAAGCCTGCGGTTACGCACATACTCGCCTACGGTAAAGCCGCACAGTACGCTGAAAATTTTCTGGAAATAGAACGGGGAAACATAAGTCCTAGCGGCTATGTCCTCAATGTTGAGCTCCTCTGTAAGATTGTCCTCAATGTACTGTATAGCACTCTGAATACCTTCTGCCCAGCTGTTCATTTTAACCTCTCCTCTCTGACTGTATTTACATTGTAGCGTATTTTTAAAAATCCTGCCCGACTTTTTATGCTTTAAGCTGTCGGGGGGCTGTTCTGCGCCGCTGCAAATTCGGCGTGCACCTTTTCGACCTTTTCACGGCTCTCAAGGAAAATTTCCGCAATAAGAGGGTCGAAGTCCTGACCGCTGCCCTGTCTGATTATTTCAAAGCACTGTTCAAGGGGCATTGCGTCACGGTAGCATCTTTTTTCCGATACTGCGTCAAAAACGTCCGCAACCGCCATTATTCGTGCACAAAGCGGAATTTCCTCCTGTTCAAGACCGTCGGGATAGCCTCTGCCGTTCCATTTTTCGTGATGATAGCGTGCGACTTCAAACGCCATACGGCGGAAATCCTCGTCGCCTAAATTGCGGAAGGTCTCACGAATAATATCACCGCCGTTTTCTGCGTGCTTCTTCATCTGCGTAAACTCCTCGTCTGTAAGCCTGCCCGGTTTACGGAGCACAGCGTCGGGGACGGAAATTTTGCCTATGTCGTGCATAGGAGCCGCTTTAAGCAGGTTTGTCACATAATCCTTGGTGAGGATTTCCGAATGGTGTCCCTTGCTGAGAAGCTCGTTTGCTATAATTTCAACATATCTGCTTGTACGCTTGATGTGGCCGCCCGTGTTGTTGTCACGGTTTTCAATAAGGTTTGCAAAGCTCATTACGGTTTCCGTATGGAAATGTGCAAGCTCATTAAGGGACGGGTCCTCGGTGTTCATATAAATCCCGATAATAAGCACAGTTGCCGCAAGGCAGGAAATAAGCGTTTCGGGGAAAATCATCTGTATGCCTGTTATTGCGGAAAGTGCCAGCAGGTAGGTAAGTATGCTTGCACGCTTATGACTTTCGATATAATGCCATCGCTTTAAGAAGGTAAAAAGTGAAGTGATGATGTAAAATGCCGCCATAACAAAGCAGGTGTAGGCAGGGAGTCCCATTGAATAAGCGGTGGCAGTGCCGTTTATATATTCAAGTTTGTTCATAGTGAAGACCACAACTGCGACGTTTATGCCGAATGGCAGGAAAACAAGAATACGCTTGCTTCTGCTTTCGGGAAAAGCACCCGTGATGTGGAGCATATAAAGAAAAAGTGCAAAAATTACCGAGTCTATGCTTATAAGGAAAAGTGCGTGAAGGACAGTATTGAGCAGGTCAGGCACAAGACTACGGTTGTTTACCGTAAAGGCGGTTATGCCGTCAAGGAGCACGTTTAAGATGCTTAAAGAGAGGATTTTGCCAAAAAGCGGCATTTTTGCATCATGTCCGTATTTTTTGCTTTCTCTGCGGTAAATAAGGGCTATGTACAGCAATATAAGCAGACAGCCTGCCTGAAGCTTGATGTGTTCCATATTTCCTCCTTTAAAACAGGGCAGAGCCTTCATAACGAAGACGCTGCCCTGTGCTTTTATTGTGCAAGACGTTCAAGCTCTTCGGACATAGTTTTGATGTTTCTTACCATAAATCCGAGATTTTCCGTACCTGCGCTGTTTTCTTCAATTGCTGCGGCAACGTGCTGGACTGCACCGCAGTTGTTTTCGATGTTTGTACTTACGGTAACAAGCTTGCCGCTTACCGTTTCGCCGTTTTCCGCAACGTTTCCGATGACCTTGTTCATATCGGCGATATGACGTGAGATTTCGCTGTTTGAAGCGCTTATCTGTTCAGCGGAAATTCTCATCTGCTCCATACTTTCCATACCGTCACGTGTAAGAACGGCGTTCTTTTCCATTGACTCTACTGTACCCCTGATGTTTTCGGTAACTTCCTTGATGATGTCGCCGATTTCGGCAGCGGCGGTCTTTGTCTGTTCGGAAAGCTTCTTTATTTCATCAGCAACTACCGCAAAGCCCTTGCCCTTTTCGCCTGCGTGGGCAGCTTCAACTGCGGCATTGAGTGCGAGGATGTTGGTCTGGAGTGAAATATCGGTGATAACGTCTGCAATTTCAACGATTTTTTCCGACTGCTGTGAAAGACGGGAAATGATCTCCTTGCTTTCGTCGGTGCCCTTGCAGATTTCGTCCATACTTGCGGAAGCGGCAGACATTTTAGCGTCGTTGTCGGCGGTGATCTCGTCAGCACGGCTTGTAAGCTCAGCGATACTGCTGCTCATTTCTGAAAGCTCACGGAGATTTACGGAAATAGCGTTCATATTTTCCTCAACCGATTTTATGTACTCTGAGTTTGCTTCGCTGTCACGCATAACGTTGGAGGACTCTTCCGCAATACTGCGGTTTGCTTCGGCAGCGGCAGTTGAAATGCTGTCAAGCTCGTTTACGGTTTCAAGGAGCTTATGGGACATTTCAAGGGATTTTTCACGCATAATCCTCTGCTGTTCCGCACCCATAAGGCTTCCAAGCATAGCTGTGGTACGCTTGCAGAGCATAGTAAAGATTGCGGAAATTGCAAAAAGCACGAGTCCTCGTGGGATTATACCAAACAGCACTACGTCCATAACATCGTCAAAGTTATGGTCAACAACGTGATTTGAACTGAAAGCGGTCAGCTGTCCGAGGGAAACGCCTACTATTGTTGCGATAGTTGCAAAAATATTAAGCTTACCCGAAAAGTAGAGACTTGCGATTGCGATAGGGTAAACGAAAAGCAATACGGCGTGCCAGGAAAGATATACCGACACTATCATCGTAAATACTACCGCACAGGCTGTTATGACAATCTTTACCCAGGGTGCGTCTTTTTTTGCAATATCAACTATTATTGTAGGGATAACCAGCATAATTACGCCCTTGATGAAAGCTGAGATCATCGTACTCAGTTCTATTGTAAAAATCCCCACAATATCAAGCACCAGCACCAGCGCATAGACCAGTATTGTTATTCTCATAACCTTCGCCGCCGCTTTGTTGGCGCTTCTTTCGTTTTCCTTAAGCAGTTCCATAATATGCCTCCTTACCTAAAAAAGGTGTATGTCTGTAAAATAAATCCAATGTTTTGCAACGTTTGTTTTATTATAACATACAAAAAAATCCTTGTCAATACGGCAAGGATTTCATTTTTAATTTTTCTGCGGAATTGTTGTGCAGCTGTGGGCCTTACCCGATTTTATGAGAGTAAGCATTGCCACAAATTCACGGCTGAGCATATCCTGAATTTCGTCTGCTGTAAAACTGCACACCTTTGTTGCGATAAGGGAGCCTATTGCGTAGGTGTATATCCAGACGTGTCGGAAAAGCAGCATAGCGTCATCCTGTGAAAGACCGTATTCCTGCTGAATGACTTCAACGCAGAGGGTCGCTATTTCGCCGAGATTTTCAAATACGTCGTCAAATGTGGAGGCCTCAGGCTTTTCGCTCATAAAAAGCAGACGGTACAGCTTAGGCTGTTCCGTTGCAAAAAATATCATCTGAAGACCTATCTGCTTGAAAACAGGGGTGTAAACCGCAGCTTTTTCAGCATAGGCATTGAACTTGTCCAGTGC
Organism: Oscillospiraceae bacterium; assembly: GCA_017408395.1. Lineage (GTDB taxonomy): Bacteria > Bacillota > Clostridia > Oscillospirales > Ruminococcaceae > UMGS363. Next base: position 70,306 of record JAFQUQ010000054.1, on the reverse strand, counting down.
TGCCTTACGCACCTCCGAGCAGACCTCCTCCATATTTTTGAACACGGTGAAAATCGGTCTTGCGGAGCTTCCCAGTGCGGCACCAAGCTCTCTTGAAGTGAGTGCTCTGATACCCTTGTCTGCGGCGATTTTAAGTGCGGCTTCGATTATTTCTTCTCTTGTGAATTTAGGCTTCGGCGGCATAGTATCCTTCTTTCTGAAACGTGTGTTTTACATCATTTCATATTATAGCAGAACTGTCCCGATTTGTCAATAGCATAAAAAGCGGCCCTGTTTTAAAACAGAGCCGATTATTTTTAAAAATCAAGCAGATTAAGTGCGATTGTAAAATACAGAAGCATCGAGCAGCTGTCAACAAGCGTACTCAGCAGCGGTGCTGACATAAGAGCAGGGTCAATTTTAAGCTTCTTTGCAAGCATAGGAAGCATACAGCCCAGCAGCTTTGCAAGAATGACCGTTCCGATAAGCGTTATCGAAACAACTGCCGCTATGGTAAGATCTTTATAGGTGATGTAAATTCTCACAAAGTTTACGGCCGCAAGAATGGTACTGCACAGCAGGGCAATCCTGAACTCCTTGAACACTACTTTAAAGAAGTCACGGAGGTGTACCTCGTCCATTGCCATACCCTGGATTATCATTGTTGAAGCCTGTGAGCCGCTGTTACCGCCCGTACCCATTATCATAGGCATAAACGAAACCAGCAGGGGAATTGCCGCTATCTGCGCTTCAAAGTGGTTTGTTATTGCGCCCGTCAGAGTTGCGGAAAGCATAAGTATAAGCAGCCATACGACTCTGTTTCTTGCGTGAGTCCAGACGCTTGTTTTAAGATAGGTCTTTTCGCTTGGGAGAACGGCGCTCATCATTGCAACGTCCTCTGCGTTTTCTTCTACGATGACGTCCATAGCATCGTCGAAGGTGAGAATTCCCACGATACGGTTTTCGCTGTCCACAACGGGAATTGCGGCAAAGTCGTATCTGGAAAGCATCTGTGCGGCGGTTTCCTGGTCATCGTGGGTGTTTACGCTGATGACGTTGGTTTCCATAATATCCTCGATACGTGTGTCATAATCCGCAACAAGCATATCGAGAAGTGTGATTACGCCTAAAAGCTTACGGTTTTCCGTAACGTAGCAGGTGTAAACCGTTTCCTTTACAAGACCGATACAGCGTATTCTTTCAAAGGCTTCCCTTACCGTACAGTCCTTCTGGAAGTAAACAAACTCGGTTGTCATTACCGAACCTGCGCTGTCTTTGGGGTAATTAAGGAGCTGATTGATCTCCTTGCGTGTATCGGAGTCGGTGTTCTTTAAAATACGTGACACTACATTTGCAGGCATTTCCTCGATAATGTCTACGGTATCGTCGATATAAAGCTCGTCAATGACATCACGGAGCTCCTTATCGGAAAATGCGTTGATAAGCACCATCTGGAATTCGCTGTCCATATAGGTAAAAACCTCGGCGGCAAGCTCCTTTGGCAGGATACGGTAAAGCAAAGTAAGGTCACGGTCCCCGAAATCCTCAAGCTCTGCCATTTCCTCAACAAATGCGGCAATATCGGCAGGGTTCATCTCTGCCAGCTCGGTTCTCAGCTGAACGAACTTCTTGCTGTGAAGAAGCTCGACAGCAAGTTCTTTTTCCATTTATATTCCTCCTTCTTTTTAAAGAGTGGGAGGGTATAAAACTCAATAAGGCATATGAAACGGACAAAGGAAATTTTCCGCTTCTAAGCTGCAACTTCGGGGTTTTATACCGTTATTTCCCGTGTCCATCTGTTTCACTCCTTTTTGCATTCAAAATTAAGATACAGTTAAGATTATTAACCTGACCTTTTCAATTATACACTCCCCATTTTTCATTGTCAACTTTTTTTTATTAACTCTGCGTAAAAATATCGTCGTTAAAATTATTGCCGTACTTTTCTTCAAGCGACAAATATTTCATAAAACAGGTGCAATAATAAAGCTGAAAGATTAAATCTGAAAGGATAATTCAAAAGGTATAAAATGATGTTTAATGCGGAGGGTTTTACAAAAAAAGCAAATTCTGTCATAAACGGTGCTTTTATGCAGTCGGGAAGTCTTGGGCACACTTACGTCGGCAGTGAACATCTGCTGCTGGCGATGACAGGGGAGCGTGAATGTACGGCGTACCGTCTGCTTAAAGCCTGCGGTATCGGACAGGAGGCTGTGCTTTCGAGGATTACGGCAATAGTGGGAAAGGGAGAGCCTTGCGTTGTTTCGGCGGACGCGGTAACTCCTGCGGCAAGACGTTCTCTTGAAAGGGCGCTGACAATTGCAAAATCGGCAGGGGAAAATCTTGCAGGCACGGAGCATATACTTGCGGCGGTTTTAAATCAGGAGAACTGCACGGCGGTTTCCGTCATAAATGCTCTGGGCGGTGACATTTCAAGAATTTCGGGAGCCTGTGCCTCAGCCTGCGGCGGAAATGATTTTCCCGGACGCTCACGGCTTAATGTACTATATAAATATGCAAGGGATCTGACGGCAGAAGCGGCGGAGAAAAAATGCGACCCCGTAATTGCGCGTGATGCGGAAATAGGACGTGTGCTGCAAATTCTGTCAAGGCGCACAAAAAACAACCCCTGCCTTATCGGTGAAGCAGGAGTCGGCAAAACTGCCATCGTCGAGGGTGTTGCCGCACTTCTTGCAGAAGGAAAGGTGCCTGATAATTTAAGAAACAAGCATATCTTCTCCATTAATCTTACTTCAATGATAGCAGGGGCAAAGTACAGAGGGGATTTTGAGGAGCGTATAAGGCAATGCATTGAAGAAGTCATCGACAACGGCAGCGTTATCCTGTTTATAGATGAGCTTCATTCCATCGTGGGGGCAGGTGCGGCAGAAGGTGCAATTGACGCCGCAAACATTCTCAAACCCCAGCTTGCACGTGGGGAGCTTCAGGTCATCGGTGCAACCACCGTCAACGAATACCGCCGCTACATCGAAAAGGACAGTGCCCTTGAACGGCGTTTTCAGCAGGTGCTTATCAAGGAGCCCAGTGAAGAGGACGCTGTAAAAATCATAGGTGGTCTGAAAGGGTGTTACGAGAGCTTCCACAATGCGGAGATTTCCGATGAAGCCGTAAAAGCGGCGGTAGAACTTTCGGTACGGTATCAGCCTGAGAGATTTCTTCCCGACAAGGCGGTGGATCTTATTGACGAGGCGGCTTCGAGGGCAAGGATAAAGGCGGCTGAGTCGCCCCAGACCCTTGCACAGCTTGCAGACAGTTTAAAGCTTATGCTTGAAAAGCAAAGCGGCAGGAAATTTCCTTCGGAAAAGCGTACTATTAAAAAAGAGGGACTTCCCAGCTGGTACAGCGGAAGCGAGGAGAAGCGTGTGAAAATCGGCAGGGAGGAGATTGCAGAGGTGGTTTCCGATGTGACAGGCATACCGCTTAAAAAGCTTACAACGGACGAAAGCCGCCGCCTGCTTAAGCTTGAAGAGGAGCTTCATAAGCGTGTCATAGGGCAGGAGAAGGCTGTTCACGCCGTTGCGGACGCTGTAAGACGGAGCCGTTCAGGTCTGAAGGAGCCTGACAGACCTATGGGGTGCTTTCTGTTTTCGGGACCTACCGGGTCGGGAAAGACGGAGCTTTCAAAGGCTCTGGCGGAGTGCCTTTTCGGTGACGAGAATTCGCTGATAAGGTTTGATATGTCGGAATATATGGAAAAGCACAGCGTATCTAAGCTGATAGGCTCGCCGCCGGGGTACGTGGGTTATGATGAGGGTGGTCTGCTGACGGAAAAGGTACGCCGTAAACCGTATTGTGTGGTGCTGTTTGATGAAATCGAGAAGGCTCACAGCGACATATGCAATCTGCTGCTTCAGATTTTCGAGGAGGGCGTTCTCACGGACAGCTCAGGCAGAACGGTAAGCTTCCGCAACACGGTCATAATTATGACATCAAATGTAGGTGCAGACAAGCTTTCTCCGCAGAATTCAGTAGGCTTTGTAAACAGTTCAGGCACTTCGGGAGACGTTTTAAAGGACATACGGGGTTATTTTACTCCCGAACTGCTGGGCAGACTTGACGAAATAATCGTTTTTGAGCAGCTTACCGACTGTCAGCTTAAAGATATAACGGTGAAAATGCTGGAAAATCTGCGTAAGAGGGCATTTGCGCTGGAAATTTCCGTGGAATTCAGCGGTGAGGCGGTAAAAATGCTGTCGGAAAAGGGAGCAGGTGAAAGCGGTGCAAGAAATCTCCGCCGTGACATTACGGCTTCGGTGGAAAATATGCTTTCAAGGCAGATTATAGACGGTACAGTCAAAAAAGGCGACAGCGTACTGCTTATGCTTGAAAATGACGCTCTCTGCTTTAAAACGGTACAGTTACAGGAGTAAATATACCGTTTTAGTGTAATTTACAGAAACTAAATAAAAATGTAACAAAATATTAAACAACAGGTGTTGACAAAAGTATACGAATGTGGTATAGTTTAATCAAGGCAAGGGGATGACACAAAACCAAGCCAATGTATATAGGAATATTAAATTAAAAAACAGGAGGAAATTAATTATGAAAAAATGGGTTTGTTCAATCTGCGGTTACGTTTATGAAGGTGAAAAGGCTCCCGAAGCTTGTCCACAGTGTAAGGCACCTGCTTCAAAGTTTACAGAATCAGCAGGAGACAAGGCTCTCTGGGCTTGTGAGCACGTTATCGGTGTAGCTAAGGACGTTGATCCTGAAATCATCGAGGGTCTCAATCAGAACTTCATCGGCGAATGTACAGAAGTAGGTATGTACCTTGCAATGGCAAGAGCCGCTCACAGAGAAGGCTATCCTGAAATCGGCCTTTACTACGAAAAGGCTGCATGGGAAGAAGCTGAACACGCTGCTAAGTTTGCAGAGCTTCTCGGCGATGTAGTTTCACCATCCACAAAGAAAAACCTTGAAATGCGCTATATGGCTGAAAGCGGCGCTTGCGAAGGCAAGCTCAAGCTTGCTGCAAAGGCTAAGGAACTCGGTCTTGACGCTATCCACGACACCGTTCACGAAATGGCAAAGGACGAAGCAAGACACGGCTGCGGCTTCAAGGGTCTCTTAGACAGATATTTCGGTTAATCTGACCCCTATATACAACGAACCACCGTCTATAATGATGTGCTTACACAATCATAGGCGGTGGTTCTCTTTTTTTGCAGGCTTTAAACCGTGATAAAATAAGGGTTTCACGGCTTGCCGCTTGTAAAAATGTTGTAAATCACCATAAAAAATAACAGCTTTTTGCACCCGATTGTAAATTATAAAATTGTAAATGTCTTTCTACCTTATTATACACTATAAAACATCATTTTACAAGAGTTAAAGCAAAAACAAACAACTTTTTTACATCTTTTATTCAACTTCCGAAAATTTTTTGACGAAAAGCTTCAAACCCTGTTATAACCTTGAATATCAAGAGAGCAATGGTTAATAAAATCATTGCTCTTTTTCTTTGTGTAAATTTTTACCGTACCATTATAATGACACTTACAAGGCTTGTATGTGCTATAATATAAGTACAGTAAAGGTAAGGAACACAAACCTTACCGCAAAGAATTAATTTTAAAGGAGATTATTATTATGGCAATCACAATCAATGAAAAGAATCGTTCAATCGTACTTATGGGTAAGGAATTTGCAAAAGCGGCTTCACAGTTCGGCACACCAGAATATGCGGATTTGCAGGCGGCGCGCCGTGACTATCCAAACTACAAGGTTGTAGTAAAGAATAATTCAAAGTCTGGTAATCGTTTGAGTGGGCTTACATATGCTTTTATGGAAAAGTATATCAAGAGCCACGGAACAAAAGAAGAAATTGCTAAAAATTATGATGACTATAAAGAACAGAGAGAAAGGGGAGAGTGTTATACTTCTGTAATTGCTTATGGAATAATCAAGGATTGGTTTCTTGAAAAGTATCCAGAAATTGAGGCTTTTGGCAAAAAGAAGTCAAAAGCAAATAACAACAGCGAAAATGAATCAACAGAAATCACACTTGATGAAAAGAAATCAGCGTAATAGAAAGGGTGGTAGAATATGAGAAACACAATTATTAGAGATGATGTAAACAAGCAGTTATTGATGACAAGAACATTCGCAAAGCTTTCAATGGATATCAGAAGTGAGGAATATCAGCTTTTACAGACGGCGCGCCGCGATTATCCAAACTATGAGGTTGTTGCTCGCACAATCAGAAGAAATTCTGATAAGAAAACATATCACGGTCTTACATACGCTTATATGGAAAAATATATTGAACTTTGCGGAAACGATGAACAGTTGGAGGAACTTAACGGTATGCGCCTGATAGGCGAATGCCACACAAGAGGATTCAGCTACGCAACAATCAAGAAATGGTTTCTTAAAACATTCCCAGAGGTTGAAAAGTTCGGAACATATGATGTTGAAGAACTTGAAAACACTGAAACTACAACAGAGGAAAAGACAACAGAGGAAAAGACAACAGACACAGTTAATACGGAAACTGCGGCTTAATGTGGTAATAGTCAGAAACAATAAAAGGAGGTGAAAAATATGCTTGAAGAAAGAGTCTATACACAAGAAGAACTGTCTGAAATATTAGGAACAATAGAAGTGAAGAATATAAAAGCCAAATTAAAAAGGTACAATGTTGATTTTACAGCGACAAAAGTTGAAGAAAGTTATGTGTTTGATATACATAGAATAAATGACAAGTTTAAAGTGTTTTGTATTTTAGAATTAAAATTTCCAGCGCAAACAAATTTTTCAAAGCTAAAGTATTTTGTTTACTACTTTTTCAATGATAATGATTTTAATCTTTTATCACATAAGTTGATGATGAAAAAATTAAAGGAGGTCTTCGGTGAAGCACCCAGCAGAGAAACAATAGATAAATGGGTAAAAAAATTAAGAGGACAAAATCTATTTATAGAAGATATTTGCGAATACAGATATTTTTCAGTAGATAAAGAAAGTTATAAGGAGATATCTCACGAAGAATACAAAAAAGCTTGGAATGTTTATTGGAAGTATGTAAATTTACATTTTGATGATGAAGATTATAACCATTATGAAGCAATCATAAAGATGTATAGTGTAATCGGCGGCAAAGCTGTTAAAAGACCGCTCATTAACATCAACGGATTTTACAACGATAAAATAAAGAAGCTTACTGAATATGCTTTAGAAAGTATAGAACAGGAAATCAATTCAGATTAAATTATAAACTGAATTTTTCAAATAAAACAGATGGGTTGTGGGGAGTTGCAAAGCCTCGCTACGCGTGGCTTTAGCAACTATCCCACAACCGAAGTTCAAAAGAAAGGAGGAAAAAATATGCGTAATTACAATAATGTAATGAAAAGGCATATGGCAGGTATAAGACGTGCTACAAACGGAAAATCAGCATATGAAAACTATGCGGAAGTTTGTGATGAGATAAGAGAATTTATGGCAGAAATTCAGCAGGAGCAAGAGGACAGAGAATATAGAGCCTATATAGATAAGCATTTTGAAAAGCTTGGAAAAACCATAGAGAAATCAATAGAAAAATCATTCAAGCTATAATAACAGCGGCAAGCCATTGCGGAATCCCCAGAGGAACGCGCGGCTTGCCGCTTTTTTGTTTTATTGTAACGTAAACAACCGTAAATCCGAATCGTTCAGCTTTTTGGAAAGTGAGCAGGTCTGACCTGCTCGTCTTTTTTATTTTTCAGAGAATTTATCCCGAATTATGCCCCTGTACAAAACGTTTAACATAGTATATTTCTGTGTTAAGTGTTTGGGGTTACTTATTCAAAGACCGCAAATAAACGTCAAGAAATTCAAGGGCGGTTTCAAGTTCTTTAGGAGTACATTCATTCAGCCTGTTGAGGATTTCTTCCTTTTGTAAATTTTGCGGTGTATCATTATCAACAAAAATGTCATTAGGAGTAATTTGGAGTGCATTGCAAATGTTTATCATAGATTCGGCACGCATATTTGAATCACCACGTTCTATGTCAGCGTAGGTTCTGTCGGAAATATTTGCTTTTTCGGCAACTTCCGCTTGTGTCAGACCTGCTTTTTTGCGTATAGAAAACAGTTTATTTCCTATTTTTTGATTATTATTGATAAGCATTTTAATTCCTCCTAATCATCTGTTATAAGAATTATACTTCCTATAAGCATTGACAAAAAGGGAGGAAAGATGTATAATAACAGGAAGAAAAGTTCCTATATTGTTTTTGGGGGTGATGAAATTGGAGTTTATGGGAACAAAAGAAGCTTCTGAAAGATGGAATATACCTCAAAATAGTATATCGCAGATGTGCAGAGCAGGTAAAATTAAAGGAGCAGAACAGGATAAACCTAAAAGTCCGTGGAGAATACCTATTAACACGGAAAGACCAGATTACAAGCCAAGAAATAAGAAGTAAAAGGAGAAATAAATTATGAAAAAAATAGCAAATCAGTTAATGGTAATGCTGTTAATTACAGTAATGCTTGTAGGGTGCGGAAAAGAAATGTTGGTATCAGATTTAAACATATCTACGCTCAAATCTGAATTTATCAATAATATTGACAAGGCAAGTTTGTCTGAAACAGAAATAGATAATGGGTATGAATTTGAAGGCACGGCAGATTATATAAGTTCAAAAATACGCATTAAAGGAATGGCAAATTCAGAAAAGAATATTGCAAATATTGAAATGACAATTTCAGAATGTGTTGATATTAATTATTTTGAAACGCTTACATTTGAACAATTTTCAGAGGATTTGCTTGAAAATCCCGAACACGTTACAGAAGCGGAATTTTGTACATTAGGATTTGTTTTTTATGCTTCGGAGTTGATACCAGTTATGAATGATGGTGCTAATGGTAAAAGTGATATAGAAAAATATGTATCATTTATTCTTGGTTTAAAAAATGGTAAGAAGGAAAGTAATGGTTGGAAATATTCATTAGTTGTAAATAAGTCAACAGAAATGATAACTTTAACAGCAGAATATGTTGGTGAAAAAGAATAATCAAAAGGAGAGATGATTTATGAAAAAGACGTTAAACATTATTCAATTGATTGTTTCGGGAGTAGTAGCAATATTGATGTTTATTTCTGGAATGTTTGAATACGAAAGATGGGAAGTCGTCTATGCGGGATATAGCAAAAAGAAATGGGGTACACCTTTTTCTTTATTTGATATATTAGTTAATTCAAATGATACTATACTTAAAATATTTGCTTTTATGTTTATTCTTGCTTTGCTTGTAAGTATCATTGGGATAGTTATAGCAATATGTACAGAAAATAATGTTATTGCTCGTGTGCTTACGGAAAATAAATTTACAACAGCAATTTCTTGTTGTATGCTTTTATTTATGTTTGGAATTCATTTTATTCAGTTGATAATACCAGTAGATTATGGTGCTGAATACTATTATCGTTATGACCCAACATTTTTGTATTGGCTTGTCCTTATTCTTTTAGTTGCAATTGTTGTAATTGACTTTTACAAACGCACTTCAAGGGTAAAAAATGCCCCTGTTACTATTAAAACAAATGTTGTACAAGCCAATAGCAACGCCGACGAACTGAAAAAATATAAAGACCTGCTCGACAGCGGAGTTATTACACAGGAAGAATTTGAAGCAAAGAAAAAACAGCTTCTCGGTCTGTAATCTTCACACCAAACACATAACACAATAATATTATATATATTACTATGTTAAATATCCGACCACACGCATAAAACCCCATATTATTTGCGGAATATGGGGTTAAACTTTTATACTCCTGACAGGCGGCAAAGCCGCCCTTTTGATGTGTCGCAAAGCGACACATCATTTATTACAATTGACAACCTGCTCATATTTTTGATATAATACAGAAAAAAGTCTGGAGTGAATTTGAATGGGAAAAAAGGAAAACAGCGGAAGAAAAGCAAACCAAAGGCTTAAACCCTATCTTGTTTTACAGTACCTTTTGAAGCATACAGACGAAGAAAATGTTGTTAATGCTGAAGATATAGTGGCATACTTAACTGAAACCTGTGGTATAGAAGCGGAGCGCCGCGCGATTTACAAGGATATTGAGGAAATAAACAAAGTTCTGTATATACTTGAAAATGGTTGTGATATATATGAAGCGGAAGAAGCTGTTGAATATGAGGGAAACAGAGCCGTTGTCTATGACAAGAGCAGACGAGGATTTTATGTACAACAGCGCCAGTTTGACTATACAGATATCAGACTTTTGGCGGAATGTATCTATTCATCAAAATTTCTGAATGACGGACAAACAAAACGTTTGATTAAAGCTATCAGCGCACTTGTCAGCAAAGCACAGGCGAAAGAAATCAACTATGAAGCTGTTGTCACAGACAGAGTAAAAACCAACAGTAAAAGCGTTCTGAACAACATCACCGCCCTTAACAATGCAATGCACAAATCAAAAGGACATACCCCAGAGAAAGTGAGTTTCAAATATCTGAAATGTTCAATCAATAACCTTAATCAAAATGCTGAACGCAGAAACGGCGAAAGATATATTGTAAGTCCCTATAAATTGCTTATAAATGACGGTTATTATTATCTGCTTGCTTTTGATGAACGTTCACAGGATATGAGAACATACCGTGTTGACCGAATGGAAGATGTAAGGCTTATGGGTGAGAAGCGCGAGGGCGCAGAAGCTTATGAAGCAATAGATATAGAATCCTATTCACAGCGCACGTTCTCAATGTTCGGCGGCAAGACCGAAAATGTAACACTACGATTCAGAAATCAGTTGCTTGATACTATTGTTGACAAGTTCGGCAAAAAGAGTGCTATTTACCAGAGAGCAGACGAGGAACATTTTACAGTTACAACAAAAATAAACGTCAGCCCCTCATTTTTCGCGTGGTTGTGTACATTCGGCAAAAGAGCGCGAATTGTTTCACCTGCTCCTGTTGTTAATGATTTCAAGAAATATCTTGATAATATCAGAAGCGCATACGAATAATAAACAGCCAGAAGTTTTTCGCTTCTGGCTGTTGTGCTTATAACTTATCTATATTATTCTGTAACATATCAATACCTGTTTTTGAAATGGCTATATAATAACGTTGAGTAACGTGTATGTTGCCGTGTCCCATCTGATTGCAGAGCAGGTGAGCAGGTGTGTTCATTTCCGCCATTAACGTGCCGTAAGTGTGCCGCAGATAATGATATTTGAAATCAATATTAAACTGTTTCTTTATTTCTCTTGTTGGGTATTTCATAGAATTTACAGTTTGAATTTTCCCATCATAAAGACAATTTACAAGTTCCGTTGACGGAATTTTCTTTCCATCCAAATCTTCAATAATACGCTGATTCTGTTGCCGCAAATCCGCAAAAGCTTCAATGTCAGCCTGTCTTTTTTCAGCAAGCATTTTAAAATGCTCTTTAAGCACGCTGTTCATATATAATGTTCTTTTTGAATTGTGTGTCTTTGGTGCAACAAGCTTAATCAAACCGTCTTGATATTGCATTTGCCTGTCAATAAAAATAGTACCTGCTCCAATGTCAACGTTAGACCATTTAAGACCGAAACATTCATTGATACGCAAGCCGCAGTACCGCCCTAAAAGATAAGCGGTTTCCGCATTTGTTCCCTTGAAATAATCGTCTAACAGGGAAAGTTCTTCACGGCTGAACGCAACAATTTCCGTATCATCTTCTGCCTTTATTTTAGGCATATGAATTTTTGTGCTTTTGTTTACGCAAAGCTTATTGTAAGTATCAACATCAAGATAGTTTCGTGAGTAAGCCTGCCCGAAAATAAGATAGAACATCTTTAAAAAGCTTTCCGTGTACTGAAAAGAATATCCGTCATTATAATAAAGTTCCGAAAGATAATCAACGATTTCCGCTGCACTTATATCATCAACGTATCTTTTGCCGAAACGCTCACACAGATGATTGTTCCATAAGCTGTCCTGTTTTCTGATAGTCTGAAACGCTTTTCCTGTCCTGCCGTGCTGACAGTATTCCTCATAAACATCTTTCATAGTACGGCGGCTGATTGGCTGCTTTTGCTTTACTTCAATGTGAGCCTGTGCAATTGCTTTATCTCTTGCTTTAGCGGCGGCTTTTCTTGTAGTAAACTTGTTTCCGTTTTCATCTGTCGTTCTGCGTTTTGAAATACGTTTTCCGTCAATTAATGCTGTAAACCTGTATCCCCAGGTTTTATCGCTGTTCTGAAATAAACCGTTCTGCTCTTTTGCCATAAAAAACACCTCAAAATTGTAATATAGTTGTGAAAAACATATTCCAATTTGTAAGATAGTTTACAAAAGATGTATCAAAGATGTTATAATCAATGCCGTAAACAACAGCTGTTCAAGGCTTTTGCTCTCGTGTACAGTACAGACACCGTTCACGAAATGGCAAAGGACGAAGCAAGACACGGCTGCGGCTTCAAGGGTCTCTTAGACAGATATTTCGGTTAATCTGACCCCTATATACAACGAACCACCGTCTTTGATGATGTGCTTACACAATCATAGGCGGTGGTTCTATTTTTATCCAGTTTATGAACGATTGATAAATAAACTTTTGAATTTCGGGCAACTTTTATTTAAAAAAACATTGACACGAAGAGACGCAAATGGTATAATCAGTATAAGCATAAGTGCGTATAAACGCAGAAATATGTCCGATCTGCTCCGAATTGTACAGGTCAGCGGTGCGGCGGAGACAGTTTAAGCACATTCTGCGTTATATGCCTTGTGAAATAACAGAAAACGGAGGAATTTACTATGAAGAAAAAGAGTCTGGCTAAAAGATTAGTCAGCTTTATTACAGCGGTCGGCTTGTCCCTGACTTCAACTGTAATGCTCATTCCTGCAAGTGCGGCTGTTGATGAAGCTCACGCCGACTGCCCAGGTGCAGGTACAGTAGTGTGGACAGAAACCGATACAAACCACCAGCTTGCTTGTAATGGTGACGGCTGTGATTATACCGAAGGCGAAAGCCATACTGCCGATTATCAGTGGACAGTAGTAAACGGTACACAGCACCAGCTTGTATGCAAGGGTACGGGCTGTACGCTTGTAAGCGGTGACGCTCACGATGAAAACACACTGATAGGTACTTGTTCTCTTTGTGAAGAACAGACCGAAGTTTACACAGTAAGGGTTGCATCAGTTGAGGGCGGTATAATTACTGCTGCTTATGGAGATACTGCAATTGCTGAAAACGGCAGTGCAGAGGTTGAAGATGGCACAGAAATCACGCTCACAGCTTCACCTGATGATGGCTTCGTTTTTGCAAATTGGGTTATTAATGATGAAGAAGGTGCGGCAGATACTTCAACAACAATCACTGTTAATGAAGCTGCAACTGTTTCTGCTGTATTCACAGCGGAAACTTCCGATGCGTACAGCATAAACCTCACCATCACTCCTGAGGGTGCGGGCGAAGCCTGGGCAGCGTTTGACGGCGATACAGTCACCGAAGCTGAAGCAAATTCAAAGGTTGGTCTTGGTTACAGCAATGGTTCCGGTTATAAATTCGTTGAGTGGAGAAGCGACGATGTTACTGTTAATACACAAGAAGTAGATCCGACAGACGGTGGTCCATCATTCACACATTATTTTGCAATGCCTGAAAAGAATGTTAACATCGAAGCTGTGTTTGAAGCTATTGATTACAGAATTATAGTTGCAGGAAATGGAAACGGCACAGTCGAAATTGACGGCGATATTACAACAGCTAATGTGGGCGATACTGTAAAATTTACAGTTACACCTAATAGCGGTTATGGAATCGGTGAGGTTAAATATTCTTATCTTGAGAATGCTGCAGAAGAGGAAACAGTAATAACACTTACTTCCGATGAAGACGGCAGCTATTCATTTGAAATGCCTGCTTATGATGTAACAATCTCCGTAACATACACTGCTATAAAGTATGGCATAAACCTCACCATCACTCCTGAGGGTGCGGGCGAAGCTTGGGCAACGATTAACAGCGCTACAGTCACCGAAGCTGAAGCAAATTCAAATGTTGGTCTTGGTTGCAGCAGTGGTTCCGGTTATAAATTCGTTGAGTGGAGAAGCGACGATGTTACTGTTAATGCACTAGAAGGAGCAGAACCGACAGGCAATGGTCCATCAATCACACATTATTTTGCAATGCCTGAAAAGAATGTTAACATCGAAGCTGTGTTTGAAGCTATTGATTACAATATCAAAGTCGGCGAAAGCGAAAACGGTTCAATTACAATCGCAAACCTCCCTGCAAAAGCTAAAGCGGGAGATTATATTTGCGTTAATGAATCCGATGTAACGGCTGATCCTGATGAAGGCTATGCGCTTGGCGATTTATATTATTCTTATACCGATGAAAACGGAGAAGTGGTTAAAGCTCCAGTATCTTTGAATTACAATTTTGATATTGAATCATATGAATATGGCATGTATATGCCAGCCGCAGATGTAACAATCACAGCGGAATTTGTTCCTGCGTACTCAATCACAATTGGCGAAATCGAAAACGGTTCAATTACAATCGCAAACCTCCCTGCAAAAGCTAAAGAGGGCGATGAAATTCAAATTAATAAATCCGATGTAACGGCTGATCCTGATGAAGGCTATATGCTTGACGGTTTATATTATTCTTATGAAAAAGACGGCGAAGCATATAAAGAGAAATTAAACGAGCCTGATTATGTTGGTTATTATTACTTCACTATGCCGGCTGCAGATGTAACAATCACAGCGGAATTTGTTCCTTTGTACTCAATCAAAGTCGGCGAAAGCGAAAACGGTTCAATTACAATCGCAAACCTCCCTGCAAAAGCTAAAGCGGACGATAGAATTTTCATCTATAAACCCGATATAACGGCTAATCCTGATAAAGGCTATGTGTTTGACGGTTTAAATATTTCTTTTACCGCTGAAGACGGCGAAGTGATTGTAGTTACAGCTAATGAAGGTTGTGATGGAGATTATTACTTCACTATGCCAGCCGCTGATGTAACAATCACAGCGGAATTTATTCCTTTGTACTCAATCAAAGTTGGCGAAAGCGAAAACGGTTCAATTACAATCGCAAACCTCCCTGAAGAAGCTAAAGCGGCCGATTATAGTTACATTTACATGTACATTTATGATTCTGATGTAACGGCTAATCCTGATAAAGGTTATAAGCTTAGCGGTTTATGTTATTCTTATGTAAAAGATGGCGAAACATATAAAGCTAATTTAAACAGGTATGATTCAGGTGGTTATTATTACTTCTCTATGCCAGATGCTGATGTAACAATCACAGCTGAATTTGTTAAGGAAGACTATAACGTAACAGTTACATCCAATGATGAAACAATGGGTACTGCTTCTGCAAGCGTTGAAACAGCTCAGATTGGCGATAAAGTTAATATCTATTCAGAACCTGCTTCCGAGGATTACGAATTGGCTGAATGGAGAATTGTCAAGGGCGACATTGAAATTGAAAGCCAGGAAACCGAGACCCCTGACGGCATACAAGTAAATTATTACTTCACAATGTCTGCCGAGGATGTTGAAATCAAGGCTGTATTCAAGCCTGTCGGCTCTTATCTTATTGATGCTGCAGAAACAGAACACGGTACAGTAACAGTTTCAGGCTCCGCTAAGGAGGGGGATACTGTTGAATTTACAGCTGTACCTGATATTGGCTATGAAATAAGCAAGGTAAGCATTTCCTATTTCCTGGGATGCAGTGCAATCAGCGAAGAGCTTGAAGGCGAAAACGGAAATTACTCCTTTACAATGCCTGCCGCTGACGTTATAATCACAGCTGAAATCAAGGCTGTTAATTACACAATTGAAACCGTAAAGGCTGGAAACGGTACGGTTACTGCTGATAAGGAAACAGCTAACTATCAGGATACTGTAACATTTACAGCTGTACCTGATGAGGGCTATGAAATTACTGAGGTCAAGTATTCTTATCTTGTATATGATGCAGCAGAGGATACGGTAATTACACTTACTCCTGATGAAGAAGGCAATTATTCATTTGAAATGCCTGCTTATAACGTAGTAATCACAGTAACATTCAAGGCTATTGAATATAGTGTAAAGGCTTCTGAAGGTTATGAAGGCGGTATGGTTACACGTGACAAGACAAAGGCTATCATCGGCGAAACTGTAACATTTACAGCTAAACCTGATACAAGTGAATACAACTATGTTATCAAGGATGTTAAGGTTACTTACACTAAGAACGGCGTTGAGGAAACTATCACCCCGACAAAGGGCGAGGACGGCAAATATTCATTCAAAATGCCTGCCGCAGATGTATATATCGTAGTTGAATTTGCTACATATGTATTTGAGCTCTATGAAGATACCGAAGAAGGTATGGTAGATCTCGGCTTTGCTGATACGTGGGAAGAAATCGCAGAACTTATCGAAGACGGCAAATATATGATCAAAGTAAACAAGGAGTACGAATTCGATACAAAGTTTGCTCTTCCAAAGACAGCTTATGACTTAAACTTCGTTGGTGACGGCAAGCTCACATTCACAGGCACAAAGCTTGTTATTCCTGTTGATACAGTGTTCCAGACTGAAATCGCAGTAAGCAACAGCAAAAATAACCTTATCGACATCACAGTTGCTAAGGATAAGATTCTTATTCTGACGCAAATACCTAAAGCATATGAAGAACCTGTTCAGTTTATCAATAAGATTACTGGTACAAAGACATCCAGCTTTGCAAGTGGTGGTGCAAGTGTAAAAGTAAACAACATTGCTACATTTGGAGAAGTTCTTGGTAACATAACTGTAAACGGCGGCAAGGCAACAGGCATTGCAACGTTTAACGGTCAGCTCAAAATCAATGGCACTAAGGCAACTGCTGCTATTACAGACGTTGTCGATGGTTCTTCAATTGGTCTTGTTGAAGAAAACGGCGTTCTTCCTAAGGTAACAATTGACAATGTTGTTGGTTTAGGTAAATATATATCAACTCCGACAATCGATGTTGTAGTTTTGGGCGAAACTGAATTAGCTGAACTCGCAAGCGGCACAACGGTTCTTTATTCCAAGAACGACATTGCCGATAATGTTGAAATTTCAAACTCAACAGAAGATAACAAGCCGCTCACAGCATACTACTATCCAAAGACAAAGGAAATCAAGGCAGAGGACGGCACTGCTCTTACACTTTACAAGGGCACAGAAGCTTCCGATTCAACAAAGGTCGGCAGCTATCCTAACTTTGAGTTACTCTTTGCTGAAATCACAGACAGCACTGCTGATTACATCATTGAAGTAAACGCACCTATTACCCTCGACGCAAAGTTTGCTCTTCCAAAGACAGCAAAATCCCTTACATTCACAGAGGGTACAGCAGAAGACGCTGACGGCTCACTCACATTCACAGGCACAAAGCTTATCATCCCTGTAAACACAACACTTGATGTTGGAATTTCCGCAAGCAACAAGACAAACCTTATTGACGTTTCCGTTGCAAAGGATGTTACACTTGAAATCACAAC
Organism: Oscillospiraceae bacterium; assembly: GCA_017408395.1. GTDB lineage: Bacteria > Bacillota > Clostridia > Oscillospirales > Ruminococcaceae > UMGS363. The sequence continues at coordinate 52,818 of JAFQUQ010000054.1, read as the reverse complement.
CAATGCTTGTATAGAAGATGAAAACGGTCCTGTTCAGTTCATTAATAAGATTACAGGTACAAAGACATCCAAACTCATTAGTGGGGATGTAACAGTAAACAATATTGCTACATTTGAAGTGATTTCTGGTGTAGTAATGGTAAACGGCGGCAAGGTAACAGGTATTACCAATTTTGTGGGTCAGCTCGTAATCAATGGCGCTAAGGCAACTGTTGCTATTACAAACGTTGCCGGAGGTTCCATAATTGGTCTTTTTGAAGAAAACGGCGTTCTTCCTAAGGTAACAATTGACAATGTTGTTGGTTCAGGTTATGAAACATCAACTCCTACAATCACTGTTATAGTTTTGGGCGAAACTGGATTTGCTGAACTTTCAAGCGGCACAACAGTTCTTTACTCCAAGAACGACATTGCAGAAAATGTTAAAATCACTAACACAACATCAGACGGAGAAGAACTCACAGCATACTATTATCCAAAGACAAAGGAAATCAAAGCAGAAAACGGCTTCGCTCTTACACTTTACAAGGGTGTAGAAGAAGAAGAAAAGGAACTGGTAGGAAGCTACAAGAACTTTGATGAACTCTTTGCTGAAATCACAGACAGCACAGTTGATTACACAATCGAAGTAAACACAGACATCACCCTCGGTACAAATTTTGCATTCCCTAAGAAGGCAAAATCCATTGTATTAAAAGGCGTTGCTGTAGAACAGGAATATCCTGCACTTATACATACAAGCACAAAGCTTGTTATTCCGTATAATGTATTTTTCGACGGTATAGATAATGTGGTATCCAACAAGAATAATCTTATTGATATTTCCGTTGCAAAGGGTGCAACATTCGGTTGCGGTGAGAGAGGCCAGTTTATTAATCCAGACGGAGAAGTATCTATAAACAAGATTACAGGCACAAAAACATCACATATTAGTGGTTTTGTTTCTGCCAATAACATTTCAACATTTGACACAATTGAAGGTATAATAGGAGTAATCGGCAAGGCAACGGGAATCAATAAATTCGGCGGCTGGCTTATAGTTTCTCCCGAGGCAACAGTTGATATTACAGAAATTGCCAACAACTCTATGATTGGACTTGCAAGTAAAAACGGCGTTATTCCTAAGGTAACACTGGGAGAAATCGGCGAACCTGTTGAAAGAGGCATTACGACAGTTTCAGTTGATATATTTGATTATGAAACAAACGAACCTGTTGAAATTGCAAGCGGCACACCTATCCTTTACTCAAAGAAGGCAAACCCTGATTTCACAGATAAAATCACAATCGAAAACAACGGCGGCGAAATGAAGGCTTATGCTTACGGCAAAACTATCAAGGCTGAATATGCCGACGCTGTAAAGGTTCAGATCTGGAACGCTGAAACAGAGGAATATATTGATTTCGGAGATGTGACATATTCAAGCTTTGAAGCGGCAGTTGCGGCTATCGACGCAGAAAGAAATTCCGAAGTTGATTATGTCATTACGCTCAACAGAGATGTTACTGTTGAAAAGTTTGCACTTCCTAAGTATGCAAAGAGTGTTGAAATTACCAGCAACGCTGAAACAGGAAGACTCTGTACAATCAACGTAGGCAAGGCAACTTCCATCACAGCAAATACAAGCCTTGGGCTTTATGAAATTAATTTTGTAACAACAGGCAAGTCCCTTACACTCAATGCCAAGAAAAATCTCAATGCGTATAGCGTAGGCGGTAATGTAACTGCTATCAAGGGCAGCGCTAAGTATACATTTACGTGTATGACAGATCCTGAATTCACTCCTGACATCACAGGCTTCGGCACGGTCAAGGCGGAATATACGTTCAGAACAGGTAAGGTATTCAATGTAAACAAGCTTGTTCTTAACAATTGTATCTTTGAAATTTCCAATGTAACAACAAAGGCTTCCGTAAAGGCTATCGAAGTTTTAAACAGCGGTGCTATCGAGTATAAAGAGGGCGCAAAGACAGCTCTTACCTTCACAGGCAAGGATGAAGATTTTATAGGTCCACTCGAAATCAGAGGCGCTGTTGCAAATGGTCAGACAGTTCTCATTTCTGATAAGGTTGACGTAAACAAGCTTACAGACTGTATTATAGACCCTGATTTCGAAATTGAATATGAATTCAAGCGTTTCGGCAAGGAAATCCGTTATATGGGCAAGGTGCTCTCTGTAAAATCAGAAGTTGGTAATGAATTCTCAAATGAGTATGAAAAATATTCTACCTGGGACGATATTGTTAATGCTATCGAAACAGTAAATAACGCTGAAGCTGTTTATACAATAGAACTTCTCGATAACTACAACGCTAACGGTGCAATCAAGTTCCCTAAGGCTGGTACTTACAAACAGGTATTTGTCATGTCTGAAAATGTTGAAGAAAGAGAAATGTACAACTTCAACTTCACAGGCAACCTTACACTTACAAGCCAAGCATTCTTTGACTTTGTGAACCTTGGGGCAGTTAAGAACGGTGAACCTGCCAAGTACACAATCAAAGGCAAGGACTATTTGCAAATTGAAGATTGCAACACAGGCTTACTTACATCTATCACAGGAGATTGTGTTTCTCTCCGCGATGATGAAGTTGCTATAACCGCTGATAAGGTAAAGGCAACTGATGTCCTTTACCTTGACGGTGATATAAAAGTTATCGGCGGCGTTACAGCTAAGGAGTTACATATTTGTGGCAACACTAACCTTGTTATGAATCAGGGCAGCAAGTTTACTGTTACAGATAAGGTAAAAGTTTATGAAGATGATTACCAGCTTGCAGTAACAATTCTTGACAAGAAGACAGGCGAACCTGCTTCACTTAATGAAGGATATGTTATCGGCTCTGTAAAGGGCGAAGACGCTGAAAATATCGTTCTCAACGCAGAGGCACATCCAAATCTTATGATTGAAAATGTCAATGGTAAGCTTATTGTTAAAACAGCATTGAACGACCAATAATTCCCGACATAATTTTATAGGCATAAAATTAAACGACCGTGAGAAATCACGGTCGTTTTTGGTTATTGTGCTGAAATTTTGCAACAGGTTTAGGTGAAATGTGTTAATTTTGCTAATAACGAGTTGACAATTGATACCATTGGTGGTATAATTACTATATGCATAAATGTGTATAAATGGGAAACGTGTTAAAATTGCTTTGGCTTGTATTGGTCAGCGGTACAGTGAAGAAAATTTGGACACATTTTACATTATATGCCATATGCAAATAATGAAGACGGAGGGATATATTATGAAGAAAAAGAGTCTGACTAAAAGAATAGTCAGCTTTATTACAGCAGTAGGCCTGACGCTTACCTCAACTGTAATGCTTATTCCTGCAAGTGCGGAAGACAGCGGCGTGAAAACTGCTACGATTACCCTTACCGATAATTGGAGCAGAACGCTTGATTATAGCGAGATTCCGCAGGGTGTGGAAAAAACAGCTACCGCAACACTTGCTTCTGATTGGAGCGGAAGCATTGACTTTACAGGTGTTGCGGAGGATAATGACACTCTCAATTACATAACAGAGCCATATGAGTTCCAATCGTGGGATGATGAATCAACTCCGACAGCTGAAATCATTGCGGCTATTGAAACAGCTGCAGGTGTGGATCTGCCTGAGTACCCGACAATTTACATTAATGATATTACCGTAAGCTACAACTGGAATTTTACTCCTGCTGACGGCGAATCTGTCACTAATGTTGAAGTTACCATAAATCCAAGCGGTGATGACGAGTCGGGTAAATATGTTGGCGATTATAGCAATACATATACTTTTGAAAGCAATAAAGGCAGCGAAACAATTTCCTTCAGCCAACTGACAAATAAGGGTGCTATCGTTAATCCAAGATTTTTGTGGATCAATGTAGGCGCATTAGGCAAGAATCCGAATGATACATTTGAATTCAATGTAACAGAAATTAAGCTTGATGTAACTTATCTTGAGGGCGAGCACGGCGCTTACATCGGTTTATACGATGATGAAGCACAATCAGGCCACTGGCACTTTACGGCTCATTCTCCGGATGAGGACGACGGAGACCGTTCAGCTGACATTGTTGCAGCTATCAAGGAAGAAACAGGCGATGATACTCAGCACTGGGCTGTAAAGATTACAGGTATGTCCGTAGATTACAGCTGGAATCTTACAACAGACAGAACTGATTTCATGATCGACATTAATCCTGTTATGATGGGTAATACTCCCGCAGGTACCGATACATGGGTTACATGTGATTACGGGGTTGTTCATGGAAAGAGCTATAAAGAAATCACAACCGAAAAAACAGGTACGGGCACTTTTACTTCAACTGATTTATTTAATGCAACGAATATAACTGTTGAAGATATTCATTGTGTGGACCTCAACGGCGGTATGTATTCAGACGACCCTGATGACGAACTTACTGTAAGCGTAACAAGCATTACTCTTGATGTTGAGTATACTATTGAAAAGCCTCCTGTTGAAGAGTATATTTCCTACGAAGAAATGCAGGGCGCTCAGTATATTGAAGTAGCTGCAAATGTTCGTTTACTGGAAGACTGTGAACATGACAGTCACATTAATGAGGACTCCGGCAACGATGATGCTGAAGGTAAAACATATTGCCCTTGGAGCGGCTTCAGCATAAATAAGGTTGACGTTAACGACAGCTGGAGCGAAAACAACTACGATATGTGGGCAGAAGATAATTCAATATCATTTGCTGAGGACGGAAGCAGCTTTACAGTTCTTGTTCCTGTAAGCAGCGTTGTTGATGCTTTAGGTGCACTTTCAAGCGGCGAGCAGTATGTAATTTCAACAGGCGGTGTTAGTGATGTTTCTTATGAGATCTACACTTCAAAGCCTGATATGGTTCTCCGCACAGGCAGCTATTTAAGCGGCACTATCGAATATGCTTATCTGTGGGATGATGAAGCTCAGGGACCTGTTCAGCAGGACTATCCTGAACTGTTCCCAAGATTTGTGATTTCCGAAAATCCGAATGCGGTAGATTTTGAAGGTTATGCTGCACTCAAGATTGACTATACTGCAACAAATCCTACAGCTGCAAGAGGTATCGGTATACTTTTTGAAGGTTGGGATGAAAACGGTATAGGTTGGGTTGAAAAAGACTTTGCAATGGAAGAAAACGGTACTATTGCAATTGACCTTACTTCTGATATGTTTGAAGGCAAGAGCTTCAACAATATTCATATAGGACCTCTTGCTCCTGACGGCGCACAGGTCGGCGATACACTTGCTCCCGGATTTGCAGTAACAAGTGCGTCAATCGTTACTTCCTACGACGGCGAATTCAGCGAAGAGCTCGAACCTGAAGTTGACAGCAACGTGTATCTTTTTGCTGAAGACATAGCTGGCAAGAATTATCTCCGGGTAACTGCAAATATTAAATTACTGACAGAATGTGAACACGAAAGCCACTATGATGAAAATTACGGCGTGGACGATGCAATAGGTGCAACATATTGTCCTTGGAACGGTGTCAACATACACAAAATCAACGCTGACGACGAATGGTCTGACGCTTACTATAATCATTGGGGTTTTACTAATAATGTAGTAACATATTCTGAGGATAAATCTACTGCGGTATACCTTTATCCTATTGCTGGTATTATAGATGCTGTTGGTGAACTTGAAGAAGGCGACAAATATGTAATTTTAACAGACGGTATCAGCTCAATGACATATGAGCTTCTCGAATCAAAGCCTGACATGACTCTCGGTACAGGCAGTTATATCAGCGGTACTATCGGAGAAGCAAGTGAGTGGGATAATGAAACCAACTCACCTGTCAATATAGGCATACCGGAGATATATCCTACATTTGCAATCTGGTCAACTCCTGACGCAGCGGTGACTCTTAACGGCTATGAAGCTCTTAAGATCGATTATACCGCTACAAACCCTGAAGCTGCAAGGGGTATCAATTTAATAATTCAAGGCTGGGGCGATAACAGCACAGAATGGTGGTCAAAATTCTATGCAATTGAAGAAAGCGGCTCTATTGTAGTTGATCTTTCTGCTGCTGACCTTAAGGATAAGATATTCTATAATATCTACGTAGGTCCTGTTGCTCCTGCAGATGCAGAGATCGGCGATACTTTTGCTCCTGGATTTACAGTAACAAGCGCAGCGCTTCTTGCTTCTTATGACGGCACATTCAGCGAAGAAATCGAACAGCCGGTGCTTACAGAATATGCTGTAAACTGCAGCGCAGCTGCCAACGGTACAGTAACATCAGACTTTGAGGCTGCTCCTATAGGTAGAACTGTAACACTTACACTTACACCTGACGAAGGCTACATTGTAGAAACAGTTACAGTAATGAACGGCGAAGAAGAAGTTGAAACAACAAAGGTAAACAGCAAAACATACACATTCAAGATGCCTGCAAATGATGTAACAGTTACAGCTGCATTTGTTGAAGGCGAAGAATCGGCATATACAGTATCTATCAATGATGTTACAGGCGGTACAATCACAGCTACATATGCTGATACCGACAATGAAGGCAAGGTTGTAGAAGGCGCAAAGGTTACACTTAGCGTTGAACTTACAAGCGGCTATGCTTTCAACAACGAGTATACCGTAACAGATGCAAACGGAAGTGCGGTTACTGTTTCCATTGAAAAGGATGCTAATAACAATGATGTTTATTACTTCCTTATGCCTGCTTCTGATGTAACAGTTACTGGTACATATTATGAAGCAATGGTTTGCTCATGGACTAAGGTTGAAGACGGTGTGTACACACTTGAAACAACACGTGAAAAGTATATGGGCGATACAGTTCCTGCTCTTGATATTGAATTGGCAGAAGGCAAGACATTTGCTGATGTTAAGTCTATCAAGGTTGATTTTGAAGTATCAGAAGGCAACTGGGCCGGCGGCGGTCTCGGCGCTAACGGTGTTGGTGAAGCAAGCTGGGAACAGGTTGGCTGGTCTACACCTGACGGCGAAACATGCGGTACTGTAACACTTGAACCTGCAAACGGTTTTGGAACTAATGACGATGCTAAGGCTGAATTCCAGATCTGGTGGATCGGTGCTGGTACAATCACAGCTACAGTTTCCATTGAATACAAGGAAAGCGGCTCTGAACCGGAAAAGACAGCAGGCTGGGTTGACAATGAAGACGGCTCTTACACATACACATCCGTTCTCGGTTTACCTGCTGAAGGTGAATCAGGCGAAGGAAAAGACCCTTCAACTCAGGACGCAACTGTCTTAGTTATCGACCTCGATGAATACATTCAAGAGGGTGCGGCTCGCAAATACATTTCCAAGATTACTGCTGATATTGAAGTAAACGGTGATCTCGGCGGCGGACTCTGCATCAGTGCGAAGAATTCCGCAGAGGGTGCCGATGACGGCTGGAAGCAGGCTGAAGTTAAGGAAACAGGTACATTTACACTTGAAACACCTAATGGCGTATATAGTGACGCTGATCTCCTGTTTATGATGTGGTTTGCTTCACCGGATACATCCCTTACAGTAAGCAATATCCAGCTTGAATATATGGAAATTATTCCTGCAGGCTGGGCTGGCGACGGAGAGGGCACTTACACATACACATCCGTTCTCGGCTTACCAAATGAAGATGACGCAGAAGGCACAGAAAGAGACCCTAACACCGAAGAAGCAACAGTTTTAGTTATCGACCTCGATGAATATCTTGAAGATGGCAAGACACGTCAGGATATTGCCAAGCTTACTGCTGATTTTGTTGTAGACGATGGAATCGGCGGCGGCTTCTGCATTGCTGCAAATGAATCGGCAGAGGGTGCAGAAGATGGCTGGACAGAGTTTACGGTTGAGAAATCAGGCACATTCTCGCTTGAAACGCCATACGGTGTAAGCGATGAATCAAACCTTCTGTTCCTGATGTGGTGGGCTGAGGCTGATACATCTCTCACAATCAGCAATATCCAGCTCGAGTATATCAAGCATGAAATTACAATTGATAAAGCTATCGAAGGCGGCACAGTAGAAACTGCTGTTGATGCAGCTGAAGCAGGGGAAACAGTAGTAATTACAGTTAAACCTGATGAAGGCTACAAGCTTGACAGGGTATACGCTGTTTATACAGACGAAATCGGCGAAGAGCAGGAAATTGAAGCTGAGACAGGCCTCAGCGGCTATGAATTTGAAATGCCGTCAGCTGCAGTAGAAATCAGAGCTGTATTCGTTAAGGAAGACTATACTTTAAATGTATACGCAAACGACGATGAAATGGGTTCTGTTTCAGTAGTTGACGCAGACGGATTTGTTTTAGACACTGCTCAGTTCGGCGATACAGTTTATCTTGATTATGACGTAAACGACAACTACAAATTCGTTGAATGGAACGTTATTGAAGGCAATGTTAAGATTGAAGATGCTGAGGGCGAATTTGATGCAAGCTTCACAATGCCGGCAGGCAATGTTGAAATCGAAGCTGTATTCAGAGAACTCGGTTCTTATGAAATCGATATTGCTGAAAATGAAAACGGCACAGTTAATGTTGTTGAATCAGCAAAGGAAGATGCTGAAGTAACATTCACAGTTAACGCTGATGAAGGTTATGAAATCGACCAGGTAACTTACTCATACAACAAGACATCAGGCGGCGTATACGCAGATACTCTTGAAGCTGACCCTGATGACGGCAGCTACACATTTACAATGCCTGCTGCTGACGTAATAATCAGCGTTTCTTACAAGGCTATCGACTATAAGGTAACAGTTACAAAGTCTGATAACGGTACAGTTAAAACTGACGCAGAAGACAACCTTGCTAACATAGGCGATGTTATTACAATCACAATTGAGCCTGTTGAAGGCTATAAGCTTGTTGAAAATTCAATTGAAGTTTTAGACGGCAACGATATCGACGTTGATTTTGAAGCTAACGATGACGGCACATATTCATTTGAAATGCCTGCATCCGATGTAACAATCACAGCTGAATTTGAAGCTATCGACTATAAAGTTTCAGTTGAAACAAAGGGTGAAGGTGTTGTTGAAGCTGATACAGATATTGCTAATATCGGCAACACAGTAACATTTACAGCTACACCTGACACAAGCGAAAGCATATATGTTGTAAGATCAGTCAAGGTTACTTACACCAGGGGCGATGAAACAATTGAAGTTAAAACCGCAAAGGACTCTACTGGTGTTTACGCATTCACAATGCCTGCTGCAGATGTTACAATCTCAGTAGTATTCGGTGAATATGTATTTGTTCTCATTGAAGACGATGAGGCTATCGGCTTTGCTGATACATGGGAAGAAATTGCAGAGCTTATCGAAGACGGTGAATACACAATCGTTGTAAACAAGGATTACGAATTCGGTACAAAGTTTGCACTTCCTAAGAACGCACAGTCCCTCACATTCACAGGTGAAGGAACTCTCACATTCACAGGCACAAAGTTTGCTGTCCCTGTTGATACAACATTTGATGCAAAGGTTGCAGTAAGCAACAAGACAAACCTTATCGACATTTCCGTTGCTAAGGATTGCACACTTGAATTAACAAGTGACGCTACTCCATATGAGAATTCCAAGCCTGTTCAGTTCATAAACAAGATTACAGGTACAAAGACATCCAAGCTCTTTGGTTTGGTACTGGTAAACAACATTGCAACATTTGGTGAAGTTAACGTTGCTTTTGAGGAAGGTTACCTTGAAGTAAACGGCGGCAAGGCAACAGGTATTGTTAAACTCGGCGGTACATTTGCTATCATAGGCGACAAGGCAACAGCTGCTATCACAGAAGTTGCTGACGGAGCAGAAATTATACTTGAAATCAACAACACAGTAATTCCTAAGGTTACTATCGACAAGTTCGGTAAGGCTGTTGGGGTATGGGTATATGATGAAGACAAACATATGACTGCTCTTCCAAGCGGTACAACAATTCTCTCCTCCAAAAATCCTGTTCCAACAGGTGATGACAGCATTATTATCGAGAACACAACAGAAAACGGCGAAGAACTCACAGCATACTACTACAAGAAGACAAAGGAAATCAAGGCAGAATACGGCGAAGCACTTTACCTTTACAACGGTGAAACTGAAATAGGCCACTATCCTAACTTTGAACTTCTTCTTGAAGAAATCACAGACGAAACAGTTGATTACACAATCGAAGTAAAAACAGACCTGACACTTGATGAAAAGTTTGCACTTCCTAAGAAGGCAGGCAGCATTACTTTTGACGGTGCAGGCACACTTACATTCACAGGCACAAAGCTTACAGTACCTTACGATGTAACAATCGGCGACGGTATTACAATCGACGTATCCAACAAGAAGGGTACATTTGACATTGCAGTTGCTAAGGACGCTAAGCTTACAAACGAAGGCACAATCAACGGCATCAACAAGCTCTCAGGTACAAAGACATCTGCTCTCGTTGGTGACTACACAGCTGCAAACCTTGCTACATTTGAACTTGTTGACGGTGAAATTACTGTAAACGGCGGCAAGGTAACAGGTATTATAACATTCGACGGCGTTCTTATGATCGGCGGCGCTAAGGCATCAGCTGCTATCACAACAGTTGCTCCTGATTCTGAAATTCTTCTCGTTAAGGTTAACAACGTTCTTCCTAAGGTAACACTTGAAGGCGTTGGCGGAGAAAATGAAGATGAAATCACAGTAACAGTTCTCAACAGCTTCGATGCAGGCGATATGGCTGAACTCGAAAGCGGCACAGCAATTCTTTACACTAAGAAAAATGACTTTACAGGCAAGCTTGCAATCGGCAATGATGCTTCAATGAACGCTTACCTCTACGGTAAGGAAATCAAGGCTGAATACGGCGACGCTGTAACAGTTGATGACCTTGGTACAGAAGGCGATGCTGAAAATGCTAATCTCGAAAAGGATTATCCTAACTTCGAATCAGCAGTAGCGGCTATCAACGCAGCTAAGAACAACACAGCAAACTACTCTATCACAATCAACAAGGACATTGCTCCTGCTAAGTTTGAGCTTCCTAAGGCTGCAGAAGCAATTACACTTTCAGGTGAAAATGTAACCGTAAACGTAGGTAAGGCAACTGCTATCACAGCAAACACAGACCTCAATCTCGGCGGTATCACATTTGTAACAACAGGCAAGTCCCTTACACTCAACGCTAAGAAGAATCTTACTGTCGGCACTATCTACGGTGACGTATCAGCTATCAAGGGCAGTGCTAAGTTTGGTCTTACATGGTTCGGTTACGAAGAAACAGAGCCATTTGACATCACAGGCTTCGGCACAGTCGAGGTACTTGATACTCTTAAGATCGGCAAGAACTTCAACGTAACAAAGCTTATTCTCGGTACAAGCGACGGTGCTTCCACTCTCCTTGTTTCCGATGTTGCGGCTAAGGCTTCCATCAAGGCTCTCGACGCTGCAAACGGCGGTGTTATCGAATATGCAGAGGGTGCAAAGATCGCTCTCGCATTCACAGGTAAGCCAGCTGATTTCGTAGTTGGAGACGGCCTCACAATCACAGGTGCTGTTGCAAACGGTCAGGCAGTTCTTGCTACTGACAAGATTGCAGTTACAGATCTTGCTAACGGTGTAATTCCTGAAAATGCAGATGTTGAGTACGACTTTGTAAAGATCGGCAAGAATATCTGCTACATGGGCAAGGTTCTCGAAGTAACAGCAGGTACAGAAGCTGAACCGACAGCTTATGCTCTCTGGAGCGAAGTAGTTGCCGTTATGAACAATGCTTCTACTGAGTACACAATCACACTTCTCGATGATTATACCGAAAACGGTGCTGTTAAGTTCCCTAAGACTGGCACTTACAAGTCCGTAAGAATAACATCTGACGGTGAAGCAAAGAACTTCAACTTCTCAGGCAACCTTACTCTTACAGCTGATACTACATTTGAAGATGTAAACATCGGCGCTGTTAAGAACGGTACACCTGTTAAGTACACTATCAACGCTGGCAAGAATAATGTATCCCTCTTTAACTGCGGCACAGGTCTCCTTACATCTGTAAGCGGTACTGCAGAAGTTGGCCTTTACAACATCACTGCTGAAAAGGTCAAGGCACGCAATCTTACAATGGGCGGCAAGATCGTTGCTAAGGGCGGTATTACAGCAGTAAATGTACGTCCATACGCAACAGGTGCTGAACTGGTTATGAATCAGGGCAGCAAGCTTGCAGTAAGCGGCAATATTGAACTTGCTCCTGCTGAAAATGCACTTGGTATCACCGCAACAATCCTCAACAAGACAACAGGCGAAACAGCGGTTCTTAAGGATGGCGAGGCTATCGGTACTCTCAAGGGTACAGGCGCTGAAAACATCACTCTCAACGCAGAAAAGCATCCTGGCTTCAAGGTTGAACTTGTTAAGGGCAAGCTGGTTGTAAAGACCGTTGCATAACAAATGACGTAATTTTAAAAGCATAAAATAAAAACGGCCGTGAGAAATCACGGTCGTTTTTGCATTTATTTTTGATTGTAGCCGTATTTTTTAGGCAGGAAAGGTTTTTCTATACCCCTTTTCAGCTTAAAGAAAAAGCTGCTTTCAAATTCCATAGGGTAAACAAAAATAGACTTTATCCCTGCAAGATTTGCGCCGAGAATATCAGTAAAAATCTGATCTCCCACGGCACACACTTTATTTTTAGGCAGTCCGAACTTTTTAAGTGCCTTATTGAAACCAACGGGCAGAGGTTTTGCTCCCTCAGGAATGAACTCCAGCTTAAGCTGTTCCGCAAACGGGGTAACTCTCGGTGCGTGGTTGTTTGAAACGATGATAAGCTTTATTCCTGCCGAGCGCATTTCGTCCAGCCACTCGCAGACGTGGTCCGCAGGACGTGGGTTGTTGTGTGTGGTCAGGGTGTTGTCAAGGTCAAGTATAAGCGCTTCTACGCCCATTTCCTTAAGCATTGCGGGGGTTATTTCAAGCACGCTTTTCAGCGCTTCAGTAGGTCTGAACAGCACCTTTTTTCCTCCTTATCAAATAGAAAAGCGGACAGCACAGGCTATCCGCTTTTACTTGCTTTTTAAGCGTTATGATTACTATTAATACTTACGCTTACGAGCAGCTTCGGACTTCTTCTTACGCTTTACCGAAGGCTTCTCATAGTGTTCTCTCTTACGAACTTCAGCGATTACGCCGTCCTTAGCACAGCTTCTCTTAAAACGCTTAAGAGCTGTTTCTAAAGATTCGTTTTTGCCAACACGAATTTCTGCCATTTGATTCCCTCCCTTTGCCGCTGAGGCAGAGGATTCCACCGGAGCGCGGCGCTCCGCATAACACCGTCTTTGGACAGTGTTATTATTATATAAGATATAACTTCATAATTATACAATAGAATAAGCAAATTGTCAAGCGATTACAAGAAAAACTTGCACAAAAATCATCCGTCTTTTTTTACTTATATACTCTCTGTTTAAAATGAAATTATTTTACAACAATGTTTACCAGTCTGCCCTTAACGTAGATTTCCTTAACGATATTCTTGCCGTCAATTGCAGCTGCAACCTCGCTGTCAGCCTTTGCAAGCTTAAGTACCTCGTCCTGTTCAGCAGCCGCAGGAATGTTAAGCTTAGCCTTGATCTTGCCGTTTACCTGTACAGCAATTTCGATTGTGCTTTCTGCGCAGAGAGCTTCTTCATAAGTCGGCCAGCTCTGTTCGTTGAGAACGCCGCCGTAGTTCATTACCTGGTAAAGCTCTTCTGTGATATGAGGTGCAAACGGGTTGAGAAGCATAATAAGTGCACGGTATTCCTCACGTGTGATTTTGCCTGCCTTGTCGATTTCGTTAAGCAGCCCCATCATTGCGGCAATAGCTGTGTTGAACTTCATTGCTTCAATGTCTTCCGTAACCTTCTTGATTGTGCGATGCATCAAGGATGTAAGCTCCTTGCTGAAGCCCTCGCCGTCTGTTACCTTGTCCTGTAAATTCCATACTCTGTCAAGGAAACGCTTACAGCCCTTCATGCTGCTGTCGTTCCAAGGTGCAGCCTGTTCGTAATCGCCCATAAACAGTACATAAAGACGGAGAACGTCTGCGCCGTAGTTGTCAACAACATCGTTAGGGTCAATAGTGTTGCCTCTGGACTTACTCATCTTTTCGCCGTCAGGTCCGAGAATAAGGCCCTGTGCAGTTCTCTTTGCGTAAGGCTCTTCTGTGTTTACAGCTCCGATGTCGTAAAGGAACTTATGCCAGAAACGGGAGTAGATAAGGTGACGTGTAACGTGTTCCATACCGCCGTTGTACCAGTCAACAGGCATCCAGTAGTCGAGAGCTTCCTTTGAAGCGAGAGCCTCTGTATTCTTAGGATCGCAGTAGCGGAGGAAGTACCAGGATGAACCTGCCCACTGTGGCATTGTATCGGTTTCACGCTTAGCGTCGTGACCGCACTTAGGGCACTTGCAGTTTACGAATGAGTCAATCTTTGCAAGAGGGCTTTCGCCGTCTGAGCCGGGCTGGAAGTTGTCAACAGGGGGGAGTGTAAGCGGAAGCTCGTCGTATGGTACGGGAACTATGCCGCATTCAGGACAATGTACGATAGGAATAGGCTCGCCCCAGTATCTCTGACGGTTGAATGCCCAGTCCTTCATCTTGTACTGTACGCCCTTTTCGCCGATACCCTTTTCACCGAGGAATTCAAGCATTTTCTCGATGGCATCCTTCTTGTTTGTGATACCGTTGAGAACGCCTGAGTTGACCATTTCGCCGTCGCCTGTGTAAGCTTCCTTGGAAATGTCGCCGCCCTTGATTACTTCGATAATGTCGATACCGAACTTCTTGGCAAAGTCGTAGTCACGGGTATCGTGTGCAGGTACAGCCATAATTGCGCCTGTGCCGTAGCCCATCATTACATAGTCAGCAACGTAAACAGGGATCTCCTTTTCAGTGATAGGATTGATAGCTGTAAGACCTTCGATCTTAACGCCTGTCTTGTCCTTTACAAGCTGTGTTCTTTCGAATTCGCTCTTCTTTGCACATTCTTCCTTGTAAGCGTCGAGAGCGTCAATGTTTGCAATGCTGTCCCTGTACTTTTCAATGATAGGGTGCTCAGGAGCGATTACCATAAATGTAACGCCGTAGAGAGTATCGGGACGTGTTGTATAGATACGGAGCTTTTCATCGTTTTCCTTAAGGGAGAAGTTTACGAAAGCACCTGTGGATTTGCCGATCCAGTTTTCTTGCTGAAGCTTTATGTTAGGGAGATAGTCAACGTCCTTAAGACCTTCCAGAAGCTTGTCAGCGTATTCTGTAATACGGAGATACCAAACTTCCTTATCCTTCTGAACGATGTCGCTGTGGCAGATGTCACACTTGCCGCCCTGAGAGTCTTCGTTTGAAAGAACTACCTTACAGCTTGGGCAGTAGTTTACGAGAGTCTTATCTCTGAAAACAAGGCCGTTTTCGTAAAGCTTAAGGAATATCCACTGAGTCCACTTGTAGTAGTCCTCCTGTGTTGTATCAACGACTCTTGTCCAGTCAAAGGAGAAGCCTACTCTTTTAAGCTGACTGCTGAATTTTACAATGTTGTTGTCAGTAACCTGACGTGGGTGCACGCCTGTCTTGATAGCGGTGTTTTCGGTTGGAAGACCGTAAGCGTCGAAGCCAATAGGGAACATTACGTTGTAGCCTTCAAGACGTCTTTTTCTGCTTACAACTTCAAGGCCTGAGTAAGCCTTGATGTGACCAACGTGCATACCTGCACCTGATGGGTAAGGGAATTCTACCAGTGCGTAGAATTTCTTCTTGGAACGGTCCTCGGTTGCAACGAAGGTGTTGTGTTCGTCCCAGTATTTCTGCCATTTCTGTTCAACGGCAGTAAAGTCATAGCGTTCAGCCATTTTTAAATCAGTCCTTTGTTTAAGATTAAATATTAAATGCGGAAAAACCGCTTGTTTACTCTCTTGGGCTTACCATTCCTTTGTGCAGAAGTCCTTTATTTCTTTGCTTCTGATAAGGAAATAGAGGATAACGGCGTACATTATCAGCAGAAAAATGTACATTGCCTTTCTCCAGGGCTCCATAGGTCCGGAAGAAACTGTCAGGAATACGATGGGTGTGTACATTGAAACCGCCGCCGTAAAAATCGTAAGATACCTGCCGATTTTATAGCCTTTCATAAACAGCACGCAGAATATGATTCGTATAACGGGGGCAAGGAAATCCACGAATGTACCGTTGAAGAAGGATGATACAACTGCAATTGCGGCAATTGCAATAAGGTCAATTCCGATGATACGGGCGATTTTTTCGCCCTGCTCGCTTCTTCCGATGTCGTCGTCGTAAACTCTGTCCTTGTACAGATCAACCTGTTCACGCTGATATTTTATCTTGTTGTTGTATATCTGCTCTGCACGAAGCTCTGCTTCTGCCGCAGTATCGGCAGGGGTTGCCGTTTCGCCGTCCAGAGATTCAATTGACGCCTCGTAGTCAACCTCGCTGTAATCGGGTCTGTAAGCACGGGGACGGTATTCATCGCCCACCTGCGGCGGAGGCTGTATGTCAATGCTGTCCATATCCTCCACAATAAGCTCTGAGGAATGTGTATATTTACCGTCATAGAGCAGGTCGATGGGACGGTTGTTTTCCTTTGCTCTGGGAATATCACCGTCATAAAGGTAGCCGTCGCTGAAATTCTGGGGAGAAGCTTCCGTGTTTGCTCCGCAGAAGCTGTTGTCGGTATTGTTTTTTGCAGGGGGCACATCGTTTAAATCAAATATAAAGTCTTCTGTAAAATCGCTGTCGTGATTCAATGTTATCCCTCCGTTTCAAAAATCAGTCGGGTTTTATCCAGCCTGAAATGTCAAGCTGGTCACCGTCGCTCCATAAACGTTCAAGGTTGTAGAAATCTCTCATTTCCTTTGAGAAAACGTGGATAACGATGTCGGAGTAGTCAAGGATAATCCAGTTTGAGCCGTTGTTGCCCTGTACCTGTCTTGGTTTAAGACCTCCGCACTTTTCGCCGATCTGGAATTCAACCTCGTCTGCAAGAGCACGGGTATGTGTGTTTGAAGTACCGTCGGCAATAACGAAATAGTCGGCGATAATGGTAAGGTCCTTAATGCCGATTACCTGTATATCTTCTGCTTTTTTAAGGTCGAGTGCCTTAACGGCAGCCTCGAGAATTTCCATCTGAGTCATCTGATACCTCCATTTTTATTTTAATCTGATTTTTTACCGTTCTTTTCGTTTAAAGCGGAACGGTAGAAATTGTATGCTTCCGTAGTGTTAACGGGGATAAGGGAGCCTTTTTTCATTACGCTTTCTATTGAAAATGTCAGCGCTTCAAGCATTGCTTTTTCAATGCTCTGACGGGAGTATCTGCGCATTTTGTCAACGTCCTTGTAGTCACGCTCCGCCGAAGTAAGGTCGGCGATGTAAACTATCTCTTCAAGGCGGGACATTCCTGCTCTGCCTACTGTATGGTAGCGGATGGAATTGAGAAAATCCTCATCCGTAAACCCGAACACCGTCTCCGCATAGTATGCTCCCGCAATTGCGTGGAAAAGTGCAGGGGTGCATTTTTCCGCGTCGCTTACGCTTCTGTCGGATTTAAGCACCATTTCAAGCTGTGCTTCCTGAGGAATTTCCTTGCAGACGTCGTGGAGAAGTCCTGCAAGATACGCTTTATCGGGGTCATTGTAGCCGTAAATCTCAGCAAGCTTTCTTGCTTCGTCGGCAACGTTAAGGCTGTGGATAAAACGCTTTTTGGAAAGTTTAAGCTCCAGTATATTTTTAAATTCCGCAACGGAGTACATTTTTATCACCTGTTCAGACTTGGAAAAACGCTGATTAAAGCCGAAGGCATCGTTTCCGACGGCGGAAAGTCCGTCACTGAGAGTGTCGAGTAACGATTTAAACAGCGATTTCTTAGTTATAGACGTTATTTTCTGCAATATATTTTACTACATTTTCGGGCATATAGCAAGATATATCACGATTGTTCATAATTTTTTCACGAATTAAAGTAGAGGACATTTCGCAGACTTCTGTGCGGATAAGCTTGATTTCACCGTACTGTGAAAGCTGTGCGGCCTTTGCTTCAAGCTGTGAAAAATCCTTTTCGCCGTCCTCACGGGACGCAACAAGCAGGGTGCACATTGAAAGAATATCTTCAAAGCGGTGCCATCTGTCAAAAGATAGCAGCATATCGCTTCCGATTATGAGAAAAAGCTTATCATCGGGATAAACCCTGCGGAAATGCTCAACGGTGTTTACCGTGTAGCTGACCTGCGCACGTTCAAGCTCATAGCCGCTTACCGTAACAAAGGGGCAGTCCTCAAACGCAAGACGGCACATTTCAAGACGGTCTGCACCGTCAGCGGAGAAGGTGCTGTCGTTTGCTTTAAAGGGTGACACAAAGGCAGGCATAACAATAATTTCGTCAAGCTCAGCCTTTTCCATCATCTGTTTAGCCATATTGATATGACCGTTATGGACGGGATTGAAGCTTCCGCCGTAAATTGCCCTGCGCATTACTTTGTTTTAAGGTCGATTTTAGGGTCCTGAGGATTGCGCTTGAAGAGCACGAACTTGCTTCCGATAACGTGAACGACCTCGGACTTTGTTTTTTCTGCAAGCTCAAAAGCCGCCTCCTGTGCGGAGAGCATTGAGTTGTCGAGAACCTTCATTTTAATAAGCTCTCTTGCCTTCAAAGCGTCGTTTACCTGAGAGACCAGTGTATCTATAATGCCGTTTTTGCCTACCTGGAGGATAGTGTCCTCGTTTGCGGCAATGCTCTTTAAAACGGCTCTCTGTTTGCTTGTAAGCATAATCATTTTCCTTTCTGCAATGTCTGTTTAAACTTTCTTAAAGCGTCTGCACGGTGGCTCACGCTGTTCTTTTCTTCTGCCGTAAGCTCGGCAAAGGACTTTTCGCCGTACATAAAAATGGGGTCGTAGCCGAAGCCGTTTGTGCCTCTTTTTTCGTAACCTATCTTACCCTCGCAGGTACCTCTTACAGTGAAATGCTCACCATTTTCACCGATGTAGCATACCACGCATACAAAACGTGCAGTACGCTTTTCATCGGGCACGTCCTTCATTTTTTCAAGCACCGTTTCGCAAAGCTTATCAGGCTCTGCGTATCTTGCGGAATAAATTCCAGGCTCGCCGTTGAGAGTGTCAACCTCAAGACCGCTGTCGTCTGCAATAACGGGCAGCTTTGTTAAATCGTAAGCCGCCTTTGCTTTAATGTAGGAATTTTCCTCAAAGGTGGTGCCGTTTTCTTCGGCTTCAATGTCTGCCCCTGCTTCAGCCTGTGTGATGACCTCATAGCCCATAGGGTTGAGTATCTCGCTGAACTCACGGAGTTTATTCTTATTGTTGGAGGCTAAAATTATTTTCATAATCAGTCCTCCTTATTGTCTTTGTTTTTCTTCCCGAAGGAAATTTCCTTGAACAGCCAGCTGAACTTGCCGCCCTTTTCCTTCTTTTCGGAGCCGTCGTCCTCAGCTTCGGAAGCTTCTTCATCGTCGCCGTCAAGCTTATCCTTGATTTCTTCGACAGTTTCCGCAATTTCTTCCTTGATGTCCTCAGCCTTTTCCTTTACGTCTTCTGCAAATTCCTTGATTTCCTCAACAGCCTCGGCAGCTTCTTCCTTGATTTCCTCAACAGCCTCGGCAGTTTCCTCCTTGACTTCCTCAACAAGCTCTGCGGCTTCTTCCTTGATTTCGTCAATAAGGGAATCGTCGTCGTCCTTTTCTTCATCGTCGGTAAGACGCTCGTAGTTGTAGTCGAAGTCTGTTTCTGTTGCAAAGAGTGCTTCCGCAAAGTCACGTGCGTTGAATTCCTGTAAGTCGTCAAGCTTTTCGCCTACGCCCACAAGCTTAACGGGAATACCAAGCTCGTTGTGGATGGAAATGATAATACCGCCCTTTGCAGTACCGTCAAGTTTAGTCAGGACGATACCCGTAATATCAGCGACCTCGCTGAAAAGCTTAGCCTGATTTACGGCATTCTGACCTGTTGTAGCGTCAAGGACAAGGAGGGTTTCAAGTGAACAGCCCTGTCCCTGTTCGTGAATGATACGGCTGATTTTCTTCAGCTCGTCCATAAGATTTTTCTTGTTGTGAAGACGTCCTGCCGTGTCGCAGATAAGCACGTCTGTACCTCTTGCCTTTGCGGCGGTAACAGCGTCGAAAATAACGGAAGCAGGGTCGGAGCCTTCCGCGTGTTTAACGATGTCAACGCCCGCACGCTGGGTCCATACTTCAAGCTGGTCGATTGCAGCCGCACGGAAGGTATCCGCCGCCGCAACAAGCACCTTTTTACCCTGATTTTTATACTTAGCCGCAAGCTTGCCGATGGTAGTGGTCTTGCCTGCGCCGTTTACGCCGATAATAAGTATAACGGAAGGGGTGGTTGAAAGGTCGAGAGGCTTGTCCTCACCCAGCATTTCCGTAATGATGTCCTTTAAGCAGTCCTTTATTTCATCGGGGTTGGTCAGGCCTTTTTCCTTAACCTTGCCCCTCAGCTTTTCACAGATTGCAAGGGAGGTTTCAACGCCGATGTCACAGGTAATAAGCAGTTCTTCAAGCTCCTCGAAAAACTCCTCGTCGATTTTGGTGAAGGAGTTGACAAGGGACTCGAATTTGCCCATCATAGAGTCCTTGGTTTTTTTAATTCCGGCTGCAATTTTGCTGAAAAAGCTCATTGTGGCACCGTCCTTTCGTTTATGTGTTGAATTCCGCAGGAGGCTGTTCAAGGCGGAGTATCTTTGAGATACCCTTTTCCTGCATTGTTACGCCGTACATAACGTCTGCTTCGTCCATTGAGCCTCGTCTGTGGGTTACGAGAATAAACTGTGTTGTATCTGTAAAATTACGCAGATACTGTGCGTACTTTACAACATTTATATCGTCAAGGGCAGCTTCGATTTCGTCAAGGATACAGAATGGCGCAGGCTTAAGCTTAAGGATGGAGAAGTAGATTGCAATCGCAACGAAAGCCTGCTCACCGCCTGAAAGCAGTGAAAGATTCTTGATTACCTTGCCCGGAGGAGCGACCCTGATCTCAATACCCGATTCAAGTACATCTTCGGGGTCTGTCAGCGTAAGCTCGCCCTGTCCGCCGCCGAAAAGCTCAACGAAAATTTTCTTGAAGTTCTCGTTTATCTGATTGAAGCTTTCCGTAAACTGACGGCGCATATTGTCCGTAAGCTCGTCGATAAGCTTTTCAAGCTCACGCTTTGAGCTTTCAACGTCGTGAAGCTGTTCTGACATAAAATTATATCGTTCTGAAACTTCCTTGTATTCTTCGATAGCCGCTACGTTTACACTGCCAAGTGAGCGTATCTTCTGCTTTATCTCAGCAAGGTCACGCTGTAAGACAAGCAGGTCGTCAACAGGCTGTGCAAGCTCTCTTGCTTCGGTAAGGTAGAGGTTGTACTGTTCGGACATTTCAGCGATGATTTTATCGTAGGAGTTCTGAACGGAAACCTTTCTTTCTTCAAGACGGGTCATTTCACGGCTGTATTTTTCCTTGCCGTCCGAAAGCTGACGCACCTGCGCACGTGCTTCGTTGGAGCGCTGTTCCATTGTACGCTGTTCAGACTGTGCGGCGGAGATTTTTTCGTTTATTGCCTCTACCGCTTCCTTTGAGCCTTTAAGCTGAGAGTTCAGCTCCTCTATGCGGTGAAGCTTTTCCTGAATGAGAGCGTTCTGTCTGTCAAGTTCAAGCGTAAGCTTTGCGGAGCTGTCACCGATTTCAAGGCACTGCTCTTCAAGACGCTTGACCTCGGCATGGAGAGCCTCAATGTCCTTTGCAAGCTCTGCTTCTTCAAGGCGAAGTGCAGACATTTCTTCCGTGAGAGCGTCACGCTTTTCCTGCATTTCCTTACGCTGTTCCTCGTTTTCGGAAACGGTCCTTTCCTTTCCGGAAATTTCCTTTTCCGTTTCCGCAAGAGCCGCTTCCGTTTCCGCAAGAAGCTTCTTTGCAGCTTCAAGACGTTCATCTGCCTTTTCTGAATTTTCAGCGGCAGTTTTACGCTGCTCGGCATTCTGCGCAAGCATTGCGTCAATACGCTTAAGCTCGGCTTCAAAGCGTATCTTATCTGAATTGAGAGTGTTAAGCTCGTCCTTTGCGGCTTCAATATCAAAGCCCAGCTTGTCGGCTTCCGCCTGCATTTTATCGCAGGTCTGCTTTACTTCTCCAAGCTTTGCTGAGAGTGAATTTTTCTCTGCCGTAAGCTTTTCGATGTCGTTCTTACGGGTAAGCACGCCGCTTGATTTTGCAGTAGAACCGCCCGTAAATGAACCGCCTGCGTTTATGACCTGACCGTCAAGGGTGACGATGCGGAATTTATAGCCGTACTTCTTTGCGATAAGGGTTGCGCTGTCAATGTCCTCGGCAACTGCGATACGTCCCAGCAGAGAGTTATAGACCCCTGTCAGCTTCTCATCAAAGTCTGCAAGGTCTACCGCAAGTGCAACGAAGCCGTCGCAGTCCTCAAGGCCCTTTTCCGCAAGTCTTGTGCCCTTTACGGAGGTAAGGGGCAGGAAGGTCGCACGGCCTGCTTTATTTTCCTGTAAAAGTCTGATACCACGCTTTGCAATGTCCTCGTTTTCAACCACGATATTCTGCAAAGCACCGCCCAGTGCGGTTTCGATTGCAACGCTGTACTCCGCTTCAACCTTTATAAGCTGTGCAACGGAGCCGTAAATTCCGCTTAACTGACCTGTTTTTGAAGCTTTAAGAATCTGCTTTACGGAATGCGCAAAGCCCTCCATACTGTTTTCAAGGTCGGTCAGCATACGGATACGCTGTTCCTTGTCACGGATAGCAAAATTTATGTCGTCAAGCTGTTTTTTTGCGGCGTTAAGCTTTTCCGCACGTCCGCTGTAAAGCTTGGAAAGACCTGCGATACGGTTGTTAAGCTCGCCGTTTCTTTCTTCAAGCATCAAAACTCCGTCGGCAGTTTCCTTACGCTCGCTTTCAAGCTCTTCTGCGGCAATACGCAAAGCCTCGTCCTGCTGTTTTGCAAGGTCGTTCTGTGCGGAAATATCCTCTATGCTCTGCTTGCCCGATGAGATTGAAACGGTGCATTCGGATTGTCTGATGTAGAGCCTGTTAAGCTGTGACTGTACCTCTGAAAACAGGCTGTTGAAGCTGTCCTGCTCGCTGACGGTCTTGTTGAAAAGCTCGCTTACTTCGCCGTATCTTTTCTTTGAGTCGGCAGCTCTCTGCTGAGTTTCCCTGATAAGTTCAAGCTTTTCTTCGATAAGCTTACGGTTTTCCTGATTTGAATTCTTGGTAAGTTCCATCTGCTCATTTATTTCAGCAATGGTTTCGTTGCAGTGGCGGATCTCATTTTCGCAAACGGCAATATCTGCGTGAATCTGAGTGTTTGAGCGTTCCGATTCAAGTATCTCGTTTCTCATTTCCTCAATGCGGATGAGATTGTTCTGCATTTTTTCCGACAGGTCGGTTATTTCATCTTCAAGACGGGAGATGTCCGCCTCAATTCCGTTGTATTCGTTGGTGCTGATGAGAAGCTTATCGGAAAGCTCCTCAAGATTTTTTTTAAGGTCGTCAAGCTGATTTACCCAGACGGTAATTTCCAGCGACTTTCTTTTTTCGGAATATTCGATAAACTTTGCCGCTTTTTCCGATTGTATACGGAGAGGTTCAACACGGCTTTCAAGCTCACCGATGATGTCCCTTAAGCGTAAAATGTTATCCTGTGCGGCTGCAAGCTTACGCTCCGCTTCTGCTTTTTTGTAGCGGAATTTTGAAATCCCTGCCGCTTCCTCGAAGATCTCACGGCGCTCGTTTGACTTTGCGGATACGATTTCCGCAACACGGCCCTGTCCGATGATGGAGTAGCCGTCACGTCCCAGACCCGTGTCCATAAAAAGCTCGTAGATGTCCTTTAAGCGCACCTGCGCACCGTTTATAAGGTACTCACTTTCGCCGCTTCGGTAAAGCTTTCTTGTAACGGAGACCTGTTCCGAGGGTATCTGTAAAATTCCTCTGTTGTTTACGATATTGAGCGTAACCTGTGCAAAGCCCACGGGCTTTCTGAACTGTGTACCTGCGAAAATAACGTCCTCCATCTTTGCTCCTCGCAGAGTCTTTGAGGACTGTTCGCCAAGCACCCAGCGCACAGCGTCGCCGATGTTTGATTTACCGCTTCCGTTAGGTCCTACAACAGCTGTAAGACCCTTGTCGAAGGTCAGTTTGATTTTATCGGGAAAGGATTTGAACCCCTGAAGCTCCAATGATTCCAGATACATCTGATTTGCTCCTTAATTCTGTGTAAATTTCTCAATCCGCAGTTCACGTCCGCAAAGACGCGGGTCTGCCTTGATTTTTATATCTATGCCTTTTTCTTTGAAATAATCTATGTTGCATTTTTTCTGTCCCGACGCCATACTTAAACAGCGTGGGGAAACGTAGACCGTGAAGCTGCCCTGCTCTGTAAGCAGATTTTCCATTTGCCTGCGGAATATTGCTCCGAGGCAGAGTTCCTTGAAGGCAGGGTGATAATAGCCGCCCACAGCGTCGCCCTCAACGCCTTCCGAAGCGTGAAGCCCCAGACGTATCACTTTAATATCCGCCGCCTCGAATTTTTCCAGCAGCATTGCGCACAGCTCCGTCATTTCATCAAGTGAATATGTTCTGTATACGCCGCTCTGATACAGGTCGGCAAGCTTAGTTCCGCCAAGTATCACAACGGGGTAGATACGCACCGTTTCAGGCTTTAAGGCAATGATCTCTTCTGCCGTAAAAATGTCGTCGGCAGGCTCGGAAAGATAAAGCCCCGTCATCATCTGCAAGCCCAGCGAGAAGCCGTATTCTTTAATCAGCACAGACGCTTTTCTTACATCCTCCGCCGTGTGTCCTCTGTCGTTTGCTTTAAGCACATCGTCACGCATTGATTGTGCACCAAGTTCGATTGAACTTACGCCGTACTTTTTAAGTATGGTCAGTACGTCTCCGTCAATGCAGTCGGGACGTGTTGAAATGCGTATTCCCGCAAGTTTATACTTAAGCATAAAAGGCTGTGCGGCTTCAAGGAGAGAGAGCATATACTCCCTGTCTATCGCCGTAAAGCTTCCGCCGAAAAAGGCTATTTCCGTATTTTCGGGGTGTCTGAGCTTTAAGCAGGCGTTTTCCAGAAGCTCCGTTATTTCTGCGGCGGAGGGTGGATTTACCGTACCGCTTATGGTGCGCTGATTGCAGAAAGAACAGCAGTTGGGACAGCCTTTATGGGGAATGAAAACCGAGATGTTGCTGTGCTTCATCAGTTCTTGTACCCCATAAGCTCAAGGGCTTCCTTTGCGGCCATCTGTTCAGCCTGCTTCTTGCTTCTGCCTTCGCCTGTGCCGATGACGTTTGAGTTGAGCATTACCTGCACAACGAAAACTCTGTTATGGTCGGGACCCGACTGGTCTTTAAGCACATACTCAACCTTTTCCTCAGGGTTTCGCTGGATGATTTCCTGGAGTACGGTCTTGTAGTCGTTGAGTGCCTTCGACCTGTTCCTGTCAAGGTTGTCGGGGATGAAACCGAGAACGTATTCACGTGCGGCTTCCATTCCGCCGTCAAGGAAAATCGCCGCTATGACAGCTTCGAATGCGTCTGCGATAATGGACGGACGCTCTCTGCCGCCGCTGTTTTCCTCGCCCTTGCCAAGAAGTATAAATTTGCCCAGTTCGATTTTATGTGAAAATTCGTACAGTGCCTTTTCGCACACAAGGGACGCTCTTATTTTTGTAAGGTCACCCTCCGGGAGATGCTTGAAATGGCTGAACAGGTGCTCCGATACCACTATCGAAAGCACGCTGTCACCCAGAAATTCCAGACGCTCGTTGGAATTTCTGCTGTGTTTATGTTCGTTTGCATAGGATGAATGTGACAGAGCCTCGTGAAGAAGCTCCTTATTCTTAAACGTATATCCGATTAATTTTTCAAACGCGGAAAAGTCCATAAACTATCCTTTCTTGTGTTACTTTGAGCCTGCGGCTTCCTTAGCCTTAAGCTGTTCGAGAGAACGTGAAATTTCACCGATAACATCGCCGTCCACGCAGTTTTTAGCCTGACGTATCGCATTGTAGAATGCCTTTGCATCGGAGTTGCCGTGAGCCTTGATAACAGGCTTTGCAATACCCATTAAAACAGCGCCGCCTACCTCGGAAGTGTCCAGCTTCTTTCTGAAAGCCTTGATTTCCTTCATAACAAGGAGTGCGGCAATTTTGCCGCCGAAGCTGCCTTTGAAGATACCCTTGATGGAGTTTGAGAAGAATTTTCCCATACCCTCGTAAAGCTTAAGCGCAACGTTTCCTGTGAAACCATCGGAAACGGCAACCTGGAATTCGCCGAACGGGAGCTCTCTTGCTTCAAGGTTGCCGCCGAAGTTTACAGGAGCCTTCTGAAGCATTTTGTAGGCTTCAACGTCCATTTCTCTGCCCTTTGTGTCCTCTGCGCCTACGTTGATAAGACCGACGTTAGGGTTCTCGTAGCCGAGGACCTTTTCCATATAGCAGCTGCCCATAATTGCAAACTGTACAAGCATTTCAGGACGGCAGTCAACGTTTGCGCCTGCGTCAATAAGCATAACCTGTCCCTTGTCGGTAGGGAGGATAGGCGCAAGTGCGGCACGCTTTATACCCTTTAAACGCTTTGCAATAAATGTTGCGCCGACTACGAGAGCACCTGTGCTGCCTGCGGAAACGAAAGCGTCGCCTTCGCCGTCAGCAAGAGCCTTCAGACCGATAGCCATTGAGCAGTCGGAGCGTTCCTTGATAATTCTTGTAGGCTCCTCGTGAATGTCGATAACGGACTCTGTGTGCATAATTGTAATTCTGTCAAGGGACACGTTGTTTTCGGAAGCAAACTTCTTTATCTTTTCTTCGTCGCCTGTGAGGACGATGTCCACATCAAGCTTTTCAACCGCCATTGCGGCACCCTTTATAACCTCGTCGGGGGAGTTGTCTCCGCCGAATGCGTCAACGATAATTTTCATATATGTATCGTCCTTTCATTTTATCATTTAGCCGTATATTTTTCTTTAAGCCTGTCTTTAAGCATTGCCGTAAGCTCGCTTATAAACTTTCCGCAGCATTCCTTTTTTAGCAGTAAGCTTTTTCCTGTGGGCAGTAAAAAAACAAAGCCATAGTCAGTTCCGTAAACAGCCTTGAATTCACTGTAATTTATGCGGAGCGCACTTATGTCTGTGCAGTATATCATAAAATTGCCGTAAAAGCTGAATTTTACTGCCTTGCTTGCTGCTTCGGCAAATTTGTACGCTCTCTTTTTGCTTGTGATATAGTGCATAACACAGCTGTAAAAAACGCAGAAGCATACAAGTGCTGTAAGGATAAATCCTGTCAGAAACGCTGTCACCGATAAAATCGCCGACAGTATCGTTACTGCAAGACGAAGCTTTTTAACGTGAATATTTGCAAATTTTTCAAGGCGGTAAACAGCGTCACCGTCCATTGTGCTGACAGCTTCAAAAGCAGGCTCTTCTCCGCAGTTTACTTCAACGGGGCATATGAATTCATTGTCCATCTGTCTGCCTCCTTTAAATTGCGGTAACTGAAAATTTAGAGCCGAACTTGTTTACCATTACGCTGTGAAGCATATGCTTCTGTTCATCGGATAAATTCCTTTTGGGAATGTAGAACAGACCGCCGTCCTTCATTATCATTGCAAAGCCGCAGGAGTTTTCGTAAGCGTTTGCAGTCAGGTCATAATCCAGCGAAGCCGCCCTGTTTTCGTCAGTACAGGTGAAATGATGGAGATAGAAGCTGTATTTCTGATGCTTGAAATTGTTCGGGAAAAGCTTTGCCGCATATTTTGAATAAGGCTTCATATAAATCAGCAATGCAAGAAACACCGCAGCCGAAACAAAATAAACGAGAAAAGCAGGGAGATTTTTTGCAAGCAGTGCTATAAACGCAATATAAAGCGAAAAAGTTGTGCACAGCACCATAAAAATTATATATGCGATTTTATTTCCCATCGAACGGAAGCTTCCTATCTGAATAAGGTCGTGCCAGTCGCTTTCGTTCATACTGATCTCAGCTTCAACAAGGGGAGTCTTGCCCTCGTCGTCAGGGAAGGTAAAAAGTGGCTTGTCCATTTATTCAGCCTCCTTAAGCGCCCTGTCAAATGAAGCCAGTGCCGCATCCGCAACACGCTGGTAACGCTCCTGCTTGTCCTTTATTCTTTCGGGGCAGGAGGGGAGTATGCCCATATTTGCACCCATAGGCTGGAAATCAGTCACGCTTTCATCGGAAATATAACGTGACAGCGCACCGATCATCGTATCGTGAGGAAGAACAAGACTTTCTTTGCCTTTAAGCCTTCTCGCCATATTCAGACCTGCCATAATTCCGCTTGCGGCGGATTCCATATAGCCCTCAACGCCTGTTATCTGTCCGGCAAAGAAAATGCGTGGGTCGCTTCTTAAGGAGAAATCCCCGTCAAGAAGCTTGGGAGAGTTTAAGAAGGAGTTGCGGTACATTACGCCGTAGCGGACAAATTCTGCGTTTGCAAGTCCGGGTATCATTGAGAAAACACGTTTCTGCTCGCCGAATTTAAGGTTGGTCTGAAAGCCTACGATGTTGTAAAGGGTACCGCCGCTGTTTTCCTTTCTCAGCTGTACAACGGCGTAGGGACGCTTGTTTGTAACAGGGTCGTAGATCCCCACAGGCTTCATTGCACCGTAGCGCATAGTTTCCTCACCACGCTTTGCAAGCACCTCTATTGGCATACAGCCCTCGTAAACGGTGAAGCTGTCGTTTTTGTTGTGAAGCTTCTGGGGTGTATCAAAATCGTGGAGGGGAGCAGATTCCGCATTTATAAGTTCGTTGTAGAATTCAAGGTACTCCTCTTTTGTAAAGGGGCAGTTGATGTAGTCATCGTCACCCTTGCCGTATCTTGCGGCAAAGAAGACCTTGCTTTTATCCAGTGAATCGTAGGTAACGATAGGCGCCGCCGCATCGTAGAAGCTTAAACAGCCGCCGCAGAGTGCGCTTATCTTATCGGCAAGACCGTCTGAGGTGAGAGGTCCTGTTGCGATGATGACATTGCCGTCGGGAATTTCCGTAACCTCTCCGCTGATGACGGTAATGTCGGGATGTGAATTTATTTTTTCGGTGACAAGGTCGGAGAAAAGCTGTCTGTCAACGGCTAAAGCCCCTCCCGCAGGTACTGCGGTTTCCATTGCACAGGGCACAGTCAGCGAGCCAAGTCTGCGCATTTCTTCCTTAAGCAGACCTGCGGCGCTGTTTACTCTTGAAGCTTTAAGGGAGTTTGAGCAGACAAGCTCAGCAAAGCCGCTGTATTTGTGGGCAGGGGAGTATTTCTTCGGCTTCATTTCGTGAAGCTCGACCTTTATCCCTGCATTTGCAAGCTGCCACGCCGCTTCACAGCCTGCCAGACCTGCACCGATTACGGTTACTTTATCCATAGTATGATTATCCTTGTAAGGTAAGGTTATTTTTCCTTGCGTACAGCCACTTCGTATCCGCAGCCGTCCTTTAAGCAGAACATTTTTCCGCCCTTCTTGAACAGTGTGGTGCCGTCGTTGCACTTAGGGCATTTGTCTGAAACAGGAGTGTCCCAGGTCATAAAATCGCAGTTCGGATTATCCTCGCAGCCGAAATATTTCTTGCCCTTCTTGGACTTCTTCTGAAGCACCTTCTTCTGACACTTAGGGCAGACGCCGCCTGTGTCCTTGACGATTTTCTTTGTGTTTGTACAGTCAGGGAAGCCTGAGCAGGCAAGGAATTTTCCGAAGCGGCCTATTCTGATTACCATTGGCTTTCCGCACACCTCGCATACCTCGTCGGTTTCCTCATCGGGCACCTTGATACGCTTGCCGTCCATATTCTTTTCAGCCTTTTCAAGAGTAGCGGCAAAGTCGGAGTAGAATTCCTCCAGAGTTTCGCCCCACTCCTTCTTTCCAAGCTCAATTTCGTCAAGATTGTTTTCCATAGAAGCTGTAAACTTAGCGTCAACGATGTGCTTGAAGTGGTCCTTCATAAGCTGTGTTGTAACATCGCCGAGACCCGTAGGCTTAAGCTGTTTGCCGTCACGCTCAACGTAAAGACGGTTTATGATGGTTGAAATTGTAGGCGCATATGTGGAAGGACGGCCTATGCCGTTTTCTTCGAGCGCCTTGATAAGAGAAGCTTCCGTGTAACGTGCGGGAGGCTGTGTGAAATGCTGGCTTCCTGCAATTGATTTAAGCTTAAGCACGTCGCCCTTTTCGATAACGGGGAGCACCTTGTTTTCCTCGTCGTCCTTTGATTCCTCGTAAAGAACTGTGAAGCCGTCGAATTTTACAGAGAAGCCTGTTGCTCTGAAATTACAGCCGTTTGCATCGATGTTTGCGGAAACGGTGTCAAGGGAAGCGTTAGCCATCTGGCTTGCAATGAAGCGTTCCCAGATAAGCTTGTAAAGCTTGAACTGCTCTGTTGTAAGGCTGTCCTTGACTTTATCGGGAGTAAGCTCAGGCATTGAAGGACGGATAGCTTCGTGAGCGTCCTGAGCATTGTTCTTTGTTTTGTAAACCTTCGGTGTGGAAGGGACATAATTCTTGCCGTATGTTGCCTCGATGTACTTGTAGGCAGCGTCACGTGCCTCGTCGGAAATACGCAGGCTGTCCGTTCTCATATATGTGATAAGACCCACAGCGCCCATATCGCCGATTTCAACGCCTTCGTAAAGGGTCTGTGCATTCTTCATTGTCTTTGCAGCCGCAAAACCAAGCTTCTTTGAAGCTTCCTGCTGCATTGTGGAAGTAGTGAACGGAGGTGCAGGGGACTTCTTTCTGACGGATTTCTTAACGTCAGTCACGGTATAAACCGCATTTTCCACACGCTTGAGAACAGCGTTGGTTTCTTCCTCGGAATGAAGCTCGACCTTTTTGCCGTCTATGCCTGTGAAAGAAGCTGTAAACTGCTTCTTTGAGGATGGTGCGGTCATCTTTGTTTCGATTGACCAGTACTCCTCAGGCTTGAAGCTGTTTATCTGCTTTTCCCTGTCAACAACAAGGGAAACAGCAACGCTCTGCACACGGCCTGCTGAAAGACCTCTGCGCACCTTTTTCCAAAGGAACGGAGAAAGCTTATAGCCAACGATTCTGTCAAGAATACGTCTTGCCTGCTGAGCGTTTACAAGGTCGATGTCGATGGTTCTTGGATTTGCCATACCGTTTGTAACGCCTGTCTTGGTAATTTCGTTGAAGGTAACACGGTTGTTTTCCTCCATTGAAAGGTCAAGCATCTGCGCAAGATGCCAGGAAATAGCTTCGCCCTCACGGTCGGGGTCCGTTGCGAGATAAACGAAATCAGCCTTGGAAGCCTCGGATTTAAGCTCCTTGATAAGGTCTTCCTTGCCTTTTATGTCGGTATAAACAGGCGTAAAGCCGTTTTCGACGTCTACGCTGAGTTTGGACTTGGGCAGGTCACGGACATGTCCCATTGAAGCCATAACTTCAAAGTCCTTGCCCAGATATTTCTTAATGGTTTTAGCCTTTGCAGGCGACTCCACGATTACAAGTTTTGACATTTGATTCATTGCTCCTTTATAGTAAAGCGGTGTACCGCATATTTTTATTTAACGTAATAAGTCTGACCGTCATCAGAAGAAACGGCACCTGCGATTTCGAGATTTGTCAGCAGTGAAAGCACGCTGAAGATGTCGCTCTTTGAACGCACCACGATTTCGTCTGCGGTCAATGGCTGTTCTGCCTTTCTCAGAATATCATATACGATTTTTTCATCGTCATTCAGTACAGGGATGGTTTTTTCGCTTTCCTGCGGCTTTGGCGATGTTTCCTGTACAAGCTTTTCTTCACGGACAGGTGCAGTCTTTTCCCTGCGTTTCTTTTCTTTTTTATAAGATGCAGAGGAGTCTGTCTTTGCCCGTGGGACAGGTACATTCTCAAAATACTGCTTTAAAACATCATCTGCCGAATAAACCGCAGCAGCTCCCTCGCAGAGAAGCTTTCTGTTTCCGCCGTAGCGGCCGTCGGTTATGTCGTGAACGGGAACGACCCATAAATCCCTGCCTTGTGAAAGGGCGTGCTGTGCAGAGTTGAGCGATCCGCTTTTTTCGCTTGCTTCGATTACCGCCGTACCCAGTGAAAGTCCTGTCAGGATACGGTTTCTGTCGGTAAAATTCTGAAGCTTTGCAGCAGTTTTAGGGAAGTATTCCGAAACAAACACGCCGTTTGCAAGAAGCTCATCTCTATATTGTATGTTGGGGGCAGGGTAGTTATAATCAATACCGCAGCCCAGTACAGCAATGGTTTTTCCGCCGTTTCTTACAGCGGCAAGGTGTGCGTTTATATCGGTACCCTCAGCAAAGCCGCTTGCGATCACCATATTATTTTCCGCAAGAGTGCCTGAGAGGTATTTGGTTATCTTTAAGCTGTAATCGGAAATTTTTCTTGCGCCCACAATGGAGAATATGTAGTCGCTTTTTAAAATTTCCGCATTGCCCTTATAGAACAGGAGAACGGGCGGATTGTGTATATTTTTAAGCTTTTCGGGATAATTTTCATCACCGCAGCAAATCATTCCGATACCGCTTTTTCCGCACTCCTCCATAAGGAACAATATCTGCTCTCTTTTTATCCTTGAAGCAAGCATAAGCTCGGCAGGGTAAAAAAGCTGTTCCCTGTGGCCTGAGCGCAGAGCGTTATAGATATTTTCAAAGGAGCCTAATTTGCTGTAAAGCTCCCATATTCTTTCCCTGCCTGCGCCGAAAACGGACACAATGCAAAGCAGTTTATAAACAAGGCTGTCTGTCATTTTGTCAGCTCCCACATTATTATCGAAGCCGCCGTTGCGGCATTGAGTGAATTAACGTTGCCGTGCATACAGATGGTCAGTTTTTTGTCGCACATAGCTGTAATTTCGGCAGGAAGACCGTTGCCCTCGTTTCCGATAAGAACGGCTGCACCCTTTTCAAAGCGGCAGTCTGCAAGGGATAAAGCGTTGCTGTCGATAACAGCGGCATAAGAGGTAACGTTCTTTTTTCTGAACTCCTCAAACACATCCTCCGCAGCAGCGGTACACATCTTCATTCTGAACAGGCTGCCCATAGTTGAGCGTGTGACCTTGGGGCTGTAAATATCGCAGCTGTTTACTGCAATCACAGCGTCAACCCCCATTGCGTCAGCTGTTCTGATGACCGTACCCATATTGCCGGGGTCCTGTATGGTATGCAGGACGATGTATCGTCCCTCGCTTTTTATTGCATCGGAAAGGGGAGGATTTTCAGGAATACCGCACATTGCAAATATACCCTGGGTACCCTCTGTAAGTGCAAGCTTTTCTCCCAGCTCATCCGATATGAACAGGGTCTTTTTTCTTGCCTTTTCGGGAAGAAAATCCAATGCTTCACCGTGCTTTTTAAGAAACGTTTCCGTTGCAAGAACACAGTGAAGCTCTGCATTTTCGTTTACAGCGTCCGTAATGAGTCTGAGCCCTTCAAGAGTAAACATTCTATGCTCGGTACGGTACTTTTTATTTGCGCAAAGCTTCTGATAAAGCTTGATTGTAGCGTTGTCCTTTGACGTGATTATCTGCTGCAAACCATTCCCTCCATATATCATAATAAACTGCAAAAGTCAGATGTAAAAAAATCTTACATCTGACCCTGTACAATTTTTAAATTAAAGAGCAGCCTTTGCCTTTTCTGTGAGTGCAGTAAAACCTGCAGCGTCATTTACAGCGATTTCAGCAAGCATCTTTCTGTTGAGTGTGATGCCAGCCTTCTTAAGACCGTTCATAAATGTAGAATAGTTCATTCCGTTGAGCTTGCAAGCTGCGGAAATTCTTGTGATCCAGAGCTTTCTGAAATCACGCTTCTTGAGTCTTCTGCTTACGTATGCATAGTTGCCGGACTTCATAACGGCTTCCTTAGCCATCTTGAAGTGCTTGCTCTTAGCGCCCCAGTAACCCTTTGCAAGCTTTAATGTTTTATTTCTTCTCTTACGAGTAGCCATTGCTCCCTTAACACGAGCCATAATTCTTTACCTCCGTTAAATTTGTTGTTGATTTACAGCTTCTTACCTATTACTTGTAAGGGATGAGCTGCTTTACAGTTGGTGCGTTTGCGGAACCTGCATAGCCTGCTGCTCTTGCAATTCTCTTACGCTTTGTAGCCTTCTGAGTAAGTCTGTGTCTCTTGTTTGTCTTCTGATACTTTACGAGACCGTTCTTTGTGAGCTTAAAACGCTTTTTAGCGCCTGAATGAGTTTTCTGCTTAGGCATTGATATATCCTCCTTTAATTTTAGACCTGCCGTTATGCAGCGGCGTGTCATTGATGTTTTATCAATCCGTAAGGATTTATTTTGAAGCCTTAGGGGAAACGAACATTACGATTGCACGTCCCTCCATTTTGGATGGCTTTTCAACTGTACCGTATTCAGCGCAGGCTTCCTTGAATTTGTCGAGAAGCTCCTCGCCGAGATGAGGATGAGCGATTGCACGTTTGCGGAAACGAACGGAAACCTTGAGCTTATCGCCTGACTTGAGGAACTTGATAGCCTGGTTTACCTTTGTATTGAAGTCATTTGTGTCGATGTTGGAGAACATTCTGATTTCCTTTACATCAACAACCTTCTGGTTTTTCTTGGCTTCCTTTTCACGCTTGCCCTGTTCAAAGAGATACTTGCCGTAGTCCATAATCTTGCAGACAGGCGGTGTAGCCTGAGGTGCGATTTTAACTAAATCAAGCTCTTTTTCTTCAGCAAGCTGTAAAGCTTCCTTTGCGGAAATAACGCCGATTGAAGAACCGTCGGAATCAATGACGCGGACTTCCTTGTCTTTAATTTCTTCGTTGATCTGTAATTCTTTAACGCTTATGGTAAGCACCCCCGATAAAAAATGAGCGAAACAGAAAGTTCCGCTCATACTGAATACATAATCATACAGACTCCGAAAAATCCCCCGAAGCTGTTATTATAATAGTATTGACCTCTGCTCGCCGTCTGCGGCAGGGTGAGAACGGAATAGTTCTGCTTTATTGAATACGACTTTAAAAGTCAACATAACTATTATACAGTTACTTTTCCCGTTTGTCAATACCTTTTTTGAAATTTTTTCGGATTTTTAATCCGAACTTGTATCTACGTTGGTTTCGATAGTGCCCAGCTTGTTCTGATAAGCTTCGTTATCGAACCAGGAATCGAGAACGGTCACTGAAATGGAGTAACCTGTGCTTGTCTTGACGTATTCGGTGATTTCGCCTGATTTGATAAGGCTCAGGAATTCGTCGGCAGAAAGGTTGAGGTAGTCTGCGGCTTCCTCTTCGGTGAGGTACTTGCTGGTGTTGTAGTTTACATCAGAAGGTGCACTGAATGAGTTTGTATCGGAAAAATTCTTTTCGGTGAGAGTGTTGTTGAGCTTTCTGATACCGCCGCCGATGTTCAGGCCTGCAATAAGAATACAGATGCCGAGGACAATGCTTCCGAGAAATGCACCGTTTATGCCTCTCGGAGATGATGAACGCTGTGATGAGTTTCTGTTCTGAGCCATTTTATAGACCGTCCTTCCGTAGTTTAAATAATCTGCACCTGGCAGTCAAGTCCGAATGAATAGAGGTAGGCTTCCTTTACCTTCACGCCTGTTATCTTTTCCATAGCGGCGCTGTAAAGCTTAAGCTGCATACGGTACCTGTCGGCAAGAACCTCCGCCGTTTTTACCCTGTCGGTCTTGTAGTCCACAAGGACATAGCCGTCGTCCTCTTTAAACAGGCAGTCTGCGATACCCTGAAGCATACCATTAGTATTATTATACTCCTCTCCGAGTTCATCGTCAAGACCAAGCTGAGAAATTTCTATAAGAAATTTCTTTTCTCTGCAAACTTCGGGAGAATTCTTCATTCTTGCGTAAAGCTCCGACTTAAAGAAACGGTCCAGCTTTTCGTACTGCAACGCATTTTTTTCGGGGTCGGAGATTATACCCTTTTCCGCTAAAATTTCAGCAACGGTACGGGTATCCTTTTCCGCCCTTTCAAAATCCGCATACTGCATAAACGTGTGCATTGCCGTACCTCTTTCTGCGGCTGTAAGTCCCGATACGCTCTGCGTAAAATCAGGCATACGCAGAGTGGCTTCCTCTGTGCTTTTTGCGATTTCTGTAATAGTGAGCTTTGCGGCGGTTTCAGTAAGGTTTCCGTCATAAGCGTAGGAAAAGCGTTCCGTCAGCATTTTTACATCTTCGTCGGAAGATGGCTGGTTTTCGGCTTCGTCCTCATTTTCAATGCCGACCTGCGAGCCGCTTACAAATTCAAGCTTTACCGAAGCATTGCTTTTTCGTGTGGGACAGCGCTCGTCCTCGTCGTCAATAAGCTCACAGCCGTCGGGGTGTGTGATAAGCACGGAAATGAGCCAGTCACGCATTGACCCTGCACGGGAAACAATCTGCGGAGAAATGCCGTTTTCGGCAGTTACCGCCGAGTTTAAAGCGTACATAAGCTTTGTTGTTTTAAGGTTGTTTATCATGGTAATAAAAAGCTGTTCCTTTGCTCTTGTAAGGGCAACGTAAAGCAGACGCATTTCCTCGCTTAAAGTGCTGCGGTGACTTATGAGCCGCATTACGCTGCGTGGGAAGGAGTCGTAGGAACGCAGGGTCTCACGGTCCTGTATGCGGAAGGATATGCCGTAGTCAAGGTCAAGCTGCATAACGGAGCGTTCATCCATTACATTGAAGCCCTTGTGTGTACCGCAGAGAAAAACGAAGGGGTACTCCAGACCCTTGGATTTATGGATGGTCTTGATGGAAACAACGTTGTCCGAGGGCGGAGTTACGGAAGCTCTTACAAGGTCGTTGCCGCTGTCGGAGATGTCGCCCAGATAACGGATGAAGCCCGACAGACCACCTTCGTAATTCTGCTCGTAATTTTTAGCGTATTCAAGGAGCAGGCGCAGGTTTGCACGCTTCTGCTCGCCGTCTGCCCATACCTGTACAGATGAAAGGAAGTCAGTGCTGTCGTAAATTGTACGTATCAGATTTTCAAGGCTCTGTGATGAAGCACATAAACGCATTTTGTCATAAAGCTTCTTGAATTCGCACAGTTTTTTTGCGGTATTGTCAGTACCCTTCATTGCTTCAAGAACGCAGTGGTACATTTTCTTGTCGGAAAGTGTGCGGATGCGTGCAATTTCTTCTGCGGTAAGCATAAACATTGCCGACATAAGTACAGATACCAGCGGAATATCCTTGAGAGGGTCGTCGATAACCCTGAGAAGGTTTGCAAGAACTGCTATTTCCTTTGACTGGAGATAGCCTGCGGTTTCGTCACAGGAGGCTCTTATGCCGACCTTGCGCAGAGCGTCCGCATAAAGCTGACCTCTTTTTCTGTCACGCATAAGGATACAGAAATCCCCCTCACGGCAGGGACGTTCCGCACCGTGGTCGGTAACGGTCACGATTCCAAGCATTGAGCGTATCTTTTCTGCGGCGGCTCTTGCTTCTGCTTCGTCGCAGGAGAGGTCTTCCGCTTCCTCGTCGTCGGAATTTGGGAGCGTGTCAACAAAAATCACTTCTGTACTTCTGTCCTTTTCGGGATAGACCGCACCGCAGACAAGCTTCTCGCCGTCCGTGTAGTCAACACCGCCCATAGTCTCGGTCATTATGCAGGAAAAAACATCGTTTGCAAAGTTTATGACGTCGGGACTGCTTCGGTAGTTTCTGTTTAAAAGGATACGGGCGTTTGTGCCCTCGTATTCATCGCTGTAATCATCGGCGGATTTAAGCGCATTGCGGAAGATAGCAGGGTTTGCAAGACGGAAGCCGTAAATGGATTGTTTAACGTCACCTACAACAAAAAGGTTGTCACCGTTCTTTTCAGCTGTGCCGCCGTGGGAAAGCATACGAAAGATGAGGTTCTGGGTCTCGTTTGCGTCCTGGAACTCGTCGATCATAATGAGGCTGTAATATTCCGACAGATCCTCCGCAAGCTTTGTCGGGAGAACAGCACCGTTTTCCCTGCGGCAGAGAAGCTGTACCGCAAGCTGTTCGGCGTCAGAGAAGCTCAGTGCGTTTTTCTCCGATTTAAGGCGGTTTATTTCGTCAATAAGCGCTCTTAAAACGACGGAAAGCTTTTTGATTACGGCGTAAGTTTTTTCGTAGTCGTCACAGATCATCTGCTCTGTGAAATCAAAGGAGGAGATGATGTTTTTATACTCGGAAAGCACCTCTTTGTGAAGGTCACGGGCACGCTGTCCGATGTTTCTCTGAGGAGTGCCTGCCTTGAATTTTGTACGTGTTACGGCGCTTATTTCGGGAGCAGGAATGTCGGTCATTTTATCCCAGCCGAGACTTCTGTCGGAAAGACGTTTTACCGTGTCCTCAATAAGGTAACGCAGGAAGTTGGCGTTTTCCATATTTGCATCCTCGCCGATACTTGCAAAAAGAGTAGTGACGTGGATTTCCTTTTTGACCAGGCTTTCAAGCCGTGATACCGCATCGGAAATGTAAAAATCCGCAAAGGGGTCTGTGGCAGGGTCAAAGGCGCTGTAACGTTCAGCCGCATTGTCAAGCCATTCCATCGGGAACGGTATTGCCATAAGGAAGCGGTGTATTTTTGCGATAAGCTCCGCAAGTTCGGAGTCGCTTCGCTCGGAAATACAGGTGAAATCCGTAAGAAAGTTTAAAATTTCAGCCTTTTCGGGGTCTGCATAAAAGCTTTCAAAGACATTTTCCATAGCTTTTGAAATAAGGATCTCCTCGTCTGCATCGTCAAGGATTTTAAAGCCTGCGGAGATGTCAAGGGTCTGAAGATTTTCTCTTATCATATCAAAGCAGAAGGTGTGGATGGTGGAAATTTTGGCTGAATTGATAAGGGACTGCTGATGTGCAAGCCAGTTGTTTGAAGGATGCTTTGCGACAGCTTCGGACAGAGCTTCGGAAAGGCGCTGCTTCATCTGTGCGGCGGCATCGTTTGTGAATGTAACCACAACTATCCTGTCGGCAGAAACCTTGTTGTCGTTATCGGAAAGTATACGCAGCAGACGTTCTACCAGAACGGCGGTCTTTCCGCTTCCTGCGGCGGCGGAAACCATAAGGGAGGTGTTCCGTGCGTTTATAGCGTCAAGCTGTCCCTTGTTCCATTTTACTTCGGACATTTTCATTCATCTCCTTTGCTTTCATCATTGCTGTCGTTGTCGGGATAACGCTGAAGAATTTCCTGTTCTGCGTACTCACTACCCATTTCGGAAAGAGGTGTCTTTTTAACAATAAGCTCAGGGTAGTTTCCGCATACGGATTTATAGTCGCAGTAACAGCAGGGGGCGGTCTGACCGCCTATGTTCCGTGCGAGAGGCTCAGCTCTGAAATCCCCCTGTTTAATGGAGGAAGCCGTCTGTCTGATCATACCCGTGCAGAAATCCTTTATAAGACCGAACTCGTCCTCAGTGACGGTGCCGCTGTCGTTTATGGTGACAAAGGGCATTGCCTTTGTGGCGTTCTTCATTGTAACGGGCAGAAAATCCGCCTTGCGTGTCCTGCCTTCAAACTCGTCGGTGTTGACGGACTTGTCCATTGCTTTGATAATTTTAAAATTATCGTCGTTAAGCAGAAGTCCGTTCATTCGCAGAGCGTTGCAGACAGCCTTGCGTATCTCGCTTTCGTCAGCGTCACGGGACAGCGTAAGTGACGGGTCACGGGCAGGCATATAAAGTATGCCCGCAGGCTTTGAAGCGTGGTAAGCACCTGAGTTTGCAGGCACATCAATGTCGGTCACGGCAAAAAGATAGAGGAGCATCTGCATATTCAGACCGTCAAGGAGGTCTTTAAGCTCAAAAACCTTTCTGCCTGTCTTGTAGTCGATGACCCTGATGTAGTTCTGACCGTCCTTTTCGCAGGCGTCAATGCGGTCAACGGTGCCGATAAAGAAAATCTTGTAGGGGTGGTCGCCGTCGGATAAAATCGTCATTGGCGGTTCTGCGGCGGTTGGCTTGTGGGAAAGCTCATATTCAAATTCAACGGGTCGGAAATCCGAGTTCGCAAACTCTTCCTTTATACGCATAACGAGTCCCATAACCGTTGATTTAAGACGCTTGTAGGCGGCGTTGAAGCGTGCGGATTTGCCGTAACTGCCGCCGATTTGTTCTCCTGCGTAATAATCGTCGAGAGCTTTTTCGACAGCGCAGGAAATGTCGGTGCGGTTTGCTCTGATTATGTCGCTTCCGAACTGCTTTATGACCTCGCTTAAACAGTAGTGGACAATGTTTCCGCGGCTTCTGGGGTCGTACTGTATCTTGCTTCTGGGGTAAATTTTAAGACCCATTTTGCAGAAGAACATAAACGGACAGTTGCGGTAGTCCTCGAAGCGTGAAGCGGAAAGGGTGATATTTCTGCCGAAAAGCTTTTCCGAGGTTTCGGGGGAGAGATTATGGACATACTGCTTCTTTAAACTGTCAAGGTAGCGGAAGCGTTCCTTGTTGAGAGGGTCAAAGCTTTCAAGGGCTTTTTTTATGCTTCTGATGTTGTGACTGCGGCGGCGGAAGCTCTGCACATACTGATAGTAGGCGGTTTTCTCACAGGTGCAGAAATAGAGAAGACCAAGCTTTTCCGCATTAAGGCTTATGTCGCTGTTTTCAAAGATTTCAAGGGTCTGCTTTACCGCAGAGGACGGGTACAGCGGCTTGCCCGAAACTTCGGCGCAGGGGTAGGAAATGTAGAGCCTTTCCGATGGTGAGGAAAGGGTGTTGTAAACAACGAAACGTTCGTCGGCAGTCTTTTCTGGGACGCTGCCGCTGAGCTCTATGCCGCCCTTTTTAAGCTCGGAAATATCCCTGTCCGTAAGCAGGGAGGAGGATTTGGCGGAGAAGGGGAAAATGCCTTCGTTTGCACCGATAACGAACAGTACCTTTGGGTTTGAAAAACGTGCGGTGTGTGCGGCGGTGAAGTGTACGGAATCGAGGGTCCTCGGCGGTGAGGAAAGAGTTATCCCCGAAGCGGCGGAGGTGAAAATATCGGTGAATTCCGCAAGCGAGATTTCAGCTTCACCGAGGGTGCGGTACATAGTTTCAAGAAGTCTGCAAAGGGTCTCCCACAGCTGTTTAAGCTCACGCCTTATCATAAGTATCCCGCTGTCGTCGTCGGCAGTTTCGGACATAGTTTCGGTCAGATGCTCCCGTATCCCCGTAAGCGTCAGGAAATCGGTAAGGGCAAGGCATATTTCAGCCGCATTTTTACCTTCACAGTCTTTTTTAAGCTTAAGCAGAGGGGCGATGATTTTCTGCCTTGTTTCTTCGGGAGAATTTTCACCGTCGGAAACAAACGGCTCCAGCCACATATCGCCGTCAACGCTCCACATATAGCAGTAGTCTTCAAGCGTGCCGATACTGTCCTCATCAAGGGCAAGACACCCCGTTTTTATGTAGCGCAGGATGTCCTCGGTTGAAATGCGGCGTGATGAAATTATTTTAAGCGCAGTCTTTATAAAAATTACGGGTGCTTTATGTGAAACGCTGATTTTTTCATCGGTGTAAAATGGAATGCCGCTTCTTCTGAATGCGGCGTCAAGGGCGGAGGAGTAGGTCTCCTTCTGACGTGCGGTAACGGCAATGTCGGAGTAGCTGTACCCATTTTCCATCACCAGATGCTTTATTTCCGCACAGACAAAATCCGCTTCGCTGTAAGGGTCGGCGGCTGTGTAAACTTTGACAGCTTCACATTCTCCGCTGTACTTCTCACGGTTATGACGAAGGATGTTCCTGCTTAAAAATTCAAGCTCCTCTGCGGCAAATCTGTGGTATTCGGTGAGTGTGATACGGTTTATCTGTGTTCTGCATTCCTTTGCATAATAAGTCAGTTTAGAGAAGGTGCGGTCCGCCGACTCGAAAACGGTATATTCAGCAGGACGTTCGTCCTCGGTTGTAATGCATACGGTGCAGGAGTCGCAGTCCTCTATCATCACACGGAGCATTTCGTATTCATCGGGGGTGAAGCTTTTGAACTCGTCTATAAAAACATCGGTGCCGCTGAAAAAGCCGTGTTCGGCAGCCTTTGCGGATGCGGTAAGTATGTCGCTTTCGCCGTCCTTGTACCCCTGTTTGCCAAGCAGACGGAAGTATTCTTCGCAGATGAGGGCGATGTCACCTGTCTTATCCTGCATATTTTCGCTCAGATGAGGTTTTGCGGATATGAGAGCTTCGGGAGTGATGCCGTTTGTGACAAAGGTCTTTACGAATTCAAGAGCGTCGTTTACAAAGCCCTGCCTTTCAGCCTGATTTGCATAAAAGTTAAGTGACTTCTGCTCTTTAAGCTTAGACAAAGCACGTGACATTATGATGGTTTTGACAGTATCATCGGCGTACTTTCCCTTAAGGCCGCCGTGGTTTATGAAGATGTATGACGCAAGGCGTGAAAAGCTTACGACTTCCATACGGTTGAAGCTTTTCATACCCATAAAATTGTAAAGCAGACGGTTATATTCAAAGTTGAACTGGTCGGGCACGACAGCGTAGACTTTTCTGCCCTGTGAAACAGCATCGGCAATTCTACTCATCATTTCCCGTGACTTGCCCGTGCCTGCGCCGCCCGTTATAAGATTAAGCATAAACCCCACTCCTTTTCTCAGATACGCTTATTATAGCACATTTTCTGTCATTTGTCACTTGTTTTGGTGTATCGTTTAAGGGACAATTGCAAAATAAACGGGCGGATATAAAATCCGCCCATAAGATCATATTAAAATAATTACGCATTAAGAATTAAGCATTATAAATTTCTGTCCTTGAAACGCCAGAGAATGTCCCTGTATTCGGGGGTGGCGTAGTTTATTCCCACACGTGGGAGGGTGATTATTTCGGGACGATAGCCGTCGTCCTCTATCCACACCTCATCGTTTGAGTAGAGCTTCTTACCGTTGAAGCTGCCGTTTATGCCAAGGTGCTTTGTAAGCTTTGCAGGCCCGTCGTAAATTTCACAGGCACGAAAAAGCACCCCTTGCGGCTGCTCCTTTTCGCCTGTGATAACATTCATCAGCCAGTGCATTCCGTAACAAAGGTAAACGTAGATAATTCCTGCTTCGCCGTAAAGGAGCTCCGTTCGTTTTGTGCGGCCTTTTGAAGCGTGGCAGGCGGTGTCTTCCTCACCCCTGTAAGCTTCCGTTTCCGTTATGCGCAGACGGATTATCTCACCGTCCTCGGTGCGACGTGCAATGATTTTTCCCACTAAATCGGGTGCGGCTTCAAGACAGTCGCGGTGAAAAAAGTCATATCCCGCTCTGGTTGTCCTGCTCATTTTCAATGCTCCTTTTGTTTAAATTGAATTAATGTCGGCAAAGATGATGTGATATTTCGTCCTGCCGTTGTCCTTGTAAATGATGGTTCCGTCCTCGCTTTTTTCGGTTTTTACAAAATAACCGTTGAAGTTTACAAGCACTATGCTGTCGGTATATTCAAGCTTTCTTTTTTCCTCTGCGGAGATAACAAGGCTGATACGCTCATTGCTTTCGGAAAGTTCAAAAACTGCCCTGTAGTTTACAATTTCCGCAACCCTTGCCTTTACGACGCGGTATGTGTCCCATATGCGCTTGTTTTCGATTGCGCCGTGTATATTCTTTATTGTCAGAAGCACGACAAAAGGCACGAAAGCTATATACCATACCACATTTTTCAGGGTGCTGTATCCTTTGGACTCATGGTAGCCGTAAAGTTCCTGTTCTCTTGCGATTTCTTCAAGGTACTCCTCAGGGTCGGCAAAAATTGTGAATATTGAAAAAGCAAGAATTGCAAGCATAAGCACACCCACAATAATGAAGAAAACTATCATTTCAGTACATCTTTTGGCTTCCTTGTCCTGTATTGCAAGTATGGTTTTTGCTGCCTGATTCTTTTCAAGGGTGGTAAGTTCATCGGAAAAGCCGTCTCTGAAACCGTCGCTGTCATACATAATAAGTCCCCCTTTATGCAAAAAGCCGCCGTGAATTTTCACAGCGGCTTTCTTCCGCAGCTTAATCAGCCGCCTTTATAACAATTATAAACCATTTTCTGCTGATGGTCAAGGTTTATGAAAATTAATGCAGTTCTGCACACGTCAGGCTTATTCCTCGCCGTTGGGGTCAAGGGGAGTTACATAAAGGGTACGGTTGTTTGTGAAGATGACCATTCCCGGCTTTGAGCCTGCGGGCTTCTTGACAAATTTAACGCTGACGTAATCGACAGGCACCTGTGAGGAATTTTTAGCCTTGCTGTGGAAAGCGGCAAGACGTGCGGCATAGACGATGGTTTCATCAGGCGGCACGGTGCCGTTTGTTCTTATGATAACGTGTGAGCCTGTGATATTTTTTGTGTGGAGCCAGATGTCGGTTTTGTCGGCAAGCTTTGTGGTAAGCTTATCGTTCTGGACGTTGTTTCTGCCGATTAAAATTGTGTAGCCGTCAGGTGATGTAAACTCAAGGGGAGGACGTGATTTAGGCGGTTTGCCTTTAAGACGAACCGCTTTAAGATAGCCCTGTTCCGAAAGTTCAAGACGCAGTTCATTCACTTCATCCTCGCTGTTTGTTCTGGTTAGTGCGTCGAAAACGCTGTCGATGTAGACAAGCTCTTCTTCGCCCTGTTTAATCTGTGCGGTGAGGATTTTTTCAGCGGTGTCTGCCTTGCGGTACTCGGCATAATATTTCTGCATATTCTGCGCAGGGGTGAGCCTTACGTCGAGAGGAATGGTTATTTCCTTACATTCGGGGTCGTAGAAATTTTCTACGGTAACGGAGTTCATACCCTTTTCAATGCGGTACATATTTGCAGAGATAAGGTCGCCCTTAAGCTTGTATTCCTCACGGTTTTCGGAGAGCTTAAGCTCCTGACGCTGAGCCTCGGTACGTCTTGCGATACGGTCGGTTGTGTTAAGCAGAAGCTTGTATAAATCCTGTGAACGCTGTTTCATTCGTGACACCCTGTCACGCTCTGCGTAGAAATAATCAAGCACCTCGCAGGCGGTTTCAAGCTGCTTCGTCACCATAAGAGCACCGTACTGATTTATCTGCATAAACGCAAAATCCTTAAGCAGACCGTCC
This sequence comes from Oscillospiraceae bacterium, assembly GCA_017408395.1. Lineage (GTDB taxonomy): Bacteria > Bacillota > Clostridia > Oscillospirales > Ruminococcaceae > UMGS363. Next base: position 7,824 of record JAFQUQ010000054.1, on the reverse strand, counting down.
TTGTCCTTTATTGCGGTGTAGACATTTTCACCCTTTTCAAGCTCGTCGGCTGTCTTTTTAATAATAAAATGCAGACGGTCAAGCATATCGGGGGTAAGCTCTGTTTTAAGGGGAGAATTGCCCTTTGCGGCATAAAATACCCATTCTCTGGTTATAAGGGGAGAGAGTCCCTCGAAAATTTTAATGAGTGACTTTGCTAAATCGCCGTCGGGAAGAACAGCAAGTGCGTCGGCAATATCCTCCTTTGAGCAGGTGCGGAAATCGAGTCTGCTGCTTCTTGGAGGAAGGGTGTAGGTCATTCCCGGGAGCACCATTCTCTCACGGGACATCTCCTCGTCAACACGCTTGATACTGTCAACGATTCTGCCCTCCTGACTGATTATTACAATGTTTGAGCATCGTCCCATTATTTCGCAGGCAAGGGTGATTTTTACCATATCTCCCAGCTCATTCATTGCTTCAAAATCAAAGTACAGAATACGTTCAAGCCCGTCCTGTCGGATGTCAAGAAGCCTGCCGTTGCCGAAATGCTTTCTCAGCAGCATACAGAACATAGGCGGTACTTTGGGGTTTTCCACGTTTTCCTTTGTGATGTGTACTCTTGCGGAGCCTGCGGAGGCAGACATCATCAGCTTTGCGTTTCCGCCGTGGGTACGGAAGGTTATGATTATTTCCTCACGGGAGGGCTGTGCAATTTTGTCCACTCTGCCCCCGATGAGAAAGTCAAGTTCTTTTTTTACGCAGTTCAGAAACATACCGTCAAGTGCCATTTTAGTGTTTCCTTTCAAAAAAATCAGTATATCTGCTGTAAGTATATCACATTTTCTCCGTTTTGTCACCAATATTTCTTAATTATATTTTTCAAAATACTTGATTTGAAAAATAAAGTGTGTTAAAATATAATGTATAGATTTTTTATCTGAAGGGAATTTTAGATATGAGTATGAAAATTGCAATAGGAAGCGACCACGCAGGCTACGGTCTTAAGCGTGAGGTCGTTGATTATCTTAAGGAAAAGGGCTATGAGCTTATAGAAATGGGCTGTATGGACGGCACAAGCTGTGATTACCCTGTTGTTGCAAAGGAAGTATGTGAAAAGATCACTGACGGTACTGTTGAAAAGGCTATCCTTATCTGCGGTACGGGTATCGGCATTTCCATTGCCGCAAACAAGGTCAAGGGCATCAGGGCTGCTCTCTGTACAGACGCTTACACAGCAAAGTATACCCGTCTGCACAACGACGCAAACGTGCTCTGTATGGGCGGACGTGTGACAGGCGCAGGCGTTGCGCTTGAAATGGTTGATGTTTTCCTTGAAACCGAATTCGAGGGCGGACGTCATCAGCGCAGAGTTGACCTTATAACAGATATTGAAAAGTAATTGCTTTTGGAGGTATTATTATGCAGAATGTTAAAATTATCGACCACCCGCTTGTTCAGCACAAGATCTCGCTTATGAGAGATGTAAACACAGGCTCAAAGGAATTCAGGGAGCTTGCTTCCGAAACAGCTATGCTTATGTGCTATGAAGCTACAAGAGATCTTCCTCTTAAGACAGTTGAGATACAGACTCCCGTTGCAATGGCAAAGTGCAAGGTAGTATCAGGCAAGAAGCTTGCATTCGTTCCTGTTCTCAGAGCAGGTCTTGCAATGACAGACGGTATCATTGAACTGCTTCCTGCTGCAAAGATCGGCCACGTTGGTATCTTCCGTGACCCCGAAACAGCAAACGCTGTTGAATATTACTGCAAGCTGCCTACCGACATTGCAGACAGAGATGTTATAATTACGGATATTATGCTTGCAACAGGCGGTACAGCTGTAAAGACAGTTGATATTTTAAAGAAGGCAGGCGTCAAGAACATCAAGCTTATGTGCATCATCGCATCCCCAGAGGGTATCGAGAACGTAAACAAGGCTTGTCCTGACGTTGATATTTACTGCGGCTCCGTTGATGAAAAGCTCAACGACCACAACTACATCGTTCCGGGTCTCGGCGACGCAGGCGACAGAATTTTCGGTACAAAGTAATATCTGTACCCCTGGTTTTGTATAATTAAGCATAAAGCGGCTCTCTGTGCGTCCTGAGCCGCTTTCTTAAATATAAGGGCGCAGACAGGAGTCTTTGTTATGTGCGGAATAGTTGGTTATGTTGGCAAGAATAAATGCAGGGACGTGCTGGTTGACTCTCTTCGCAGACTGGAGTACAGAGGTTACGACTCTGCGGGTATTGCTGTTTTTGAGGGTGAAAAGATAAAGACCGTAAAGGCAAAGGGCAAGATCAACGAGGGTCTTGCGTTAAAGCTTGAAGAAACAGGCGAGCTTGAAGCAACGGCAGGTATCGGCCACACAAGATGGGCTACCCACGGCGAGCCTTCCGACATCAATTCACACCCTATCGGAAACGGCAGAGTTTCCATCGTTCATAACGGTATCATCGAAAATTACCGTGAGCTTAAAAATTTCCTTATTTCCAAAGGCTACGGCTTTGAAAGCGAAACCGACACGGAAACCGTTGCAAAGCTGCTGGACTATTATTACGACGGCGACCCTCTTGAAGCTATTTCAAAGGCGCTTAAGGATATACAGGGCGCTTACGCTCTGGGCATTATGTTCAGACAGCATAAGAATAAAATTTACGCCGTAAGAAAGGAAAGTCCTCTTATCGTAGGCAAGGGCGAAAATGAAAGCTACATAGCTTCCGACGTTACGGCTATACTTGAATATACAAGAGAATATTATCTTCTCGAACAGAACGAGATCGCTGTTTTAAGCGAAAAAGGCGTAAAATTCTACGATCTCCACGGCAATGATTTTGAAAAGGAATTACAGACTGCCGACTGGGATATTTCCGCTGCGCAGAAGGGCGGCTACAAGCATTTTATGATAAAGGAGATCCATGAACAGCCCGCTGCTATCAGAAATACTGTTTCTCCCAGAGTAAAGGACGGTTTGCCTGATTTTACAGAGTGCGGTCTTACCATAGACAGGATAAAGAGCTACCGCAGTATTTATATAGTAGGCTGTGGTTCTGCAATGCACGCAGGCCTTGTGGGCAAGGCTCTTATTGAAAAGCTTGCAAGAGTTCCCGTTGTGGTGGATATTGCCTCAGAATTCAGGTACAAAGACCCTATCGTTACTGCGGACGACCTTGTTGTAATAATCTCACAGTCGGGCGAAACTGCAGATACCCTTGCGGCACTTAAGCTTTCAAAGTCAATCGGTGCTGATACCTTTGCAGTTGTAAATGTGGTCGGGTCTTCAATTGCCCGTGAAGCGGATATGGTTATGTACACAAACGCAGGTCCCGAAATTTCCGTCTGCTCAACAAAGGCTTATGCCGTGCAGGTTGCATTTATGTACCTGTTTGCTTTCCAGGTTGCTTATGCAATGGAAAAGATAAATGAAAAGGAATGCCGTGAGCTTACGGCTGAGCTTATGGGGATGCCTGAAATCATCCAGACCTGTATTGACAGCGAGGAAAAATATCAGTATATCGCTTCTAAGATTATGAATGCCGACAGTCTGATGTATATCGGAAGAGGTCTTGACCATGCATTAAGTATGGAAGGCTCTCTCAAACTCAAGGAAATTTCATATATCCACAGCGAAGCTTATGCCGCAGGTGAACTTAAGCACGGTACTATCTCACTTATCACAGAGGATGTCCCCGTTATTGCAATTGCAACCCAGCGTGACCTTTTTGAAAAGACTGTCTCCAATGTCCGAGAGGTCAAGGCAAGAGGTGCAAAGGTGGTTATGGTCTGCAGAGAGGACGTTGAAATCGACAAGGCAAGCGTAAACTATAAGGTAGGACTTCCTACTGTAAGCGACCTGCTTATGCCGCTGGTTACGGTAGTCCCTCTTCAGATGATAGCTTATTACACCGCTGTTTCAAGAGGCTGTGACGTTGACCAGCCGAGAAATCTGGCAAAATCCGTTACGGTAGAATAAATAAAAAGGATTGTTTAAAATGAATTCAGAGCTTATTTCGGTTGTTGTGCCCTGTTATAACGAGGAAGAGGTGCTTCCGCTTTTTTACGATGAAATCACAAAGGTTGCCGCTGAAATGCAGAAGGAACACAGCCACCTTGAATTTGAGTTTCTTTTCGTAAACGACGGCTCAAAGGACGGTACATTGAAAGTTCTGCGTCAGCTTGCGCTTAAGGATGAAAGAGTGCGGTATGTTTCCTTTTCACGCAATTTCGGCAAGGAAGCAGGTCTGTTTGCGGGACTGGAAAACGCAAAGGGTGACTACGTTGTTACCCTTGACGCTGATTTACAGCATCCGCCGAAGCTTATTCCGCAGATGTATGAATATGTCAGCTCAGGCGAGTACCACTGCGCAGGAACACGCCGTATCTCACGAAAGGGCGAGCCTGCACTGCTTTCCTTCTTTTCGGGCAGCTTCTACAAGGTCATAAACAGCATTTCTCAGACCCACATCGTCGAAGGTGCTCAGGACTTCCGCTTTATGACACGTCAGATGGTGGACGCTATCCTTGAAATGCCCGAATACAACCGCTTCTCAAAGGGAATTTTCAGCTGGGTAGGCTTTGAAACAAAATACATCGAGGTAGAAAATACCGAGCGTGCCGCAGGAAAATCCACCTTCAACTTCTGGAAGCTGTTTAAATATTCTCTGGAGGGTATCTGTGCATTTTCAACTGCACCGCTGGCATTTTCATTTGTGCTTGCACTGCTTATGTGCATTGCGGCGGTGGTTATGTACGTAATCGCAATAGTCTGTGCTGTGACAGGTGTGGGCGGCGGTACTGCGGCAATTATCGGAACGGTGCTTATTACCGGAGGACTCATTCTTTTATGCACAGGCATAAACGGTATGTACCTTTCCAAGACATATATGGAGTCAAAGGCAAGACCGAAATATGTTGCCGCTGAAACCGAAGAAACATATAAAAAGCGTGTAAAATGACAGGAGGGTAAAATTTATGAACATATGGCACGATATATCGCCTAACCGTATAACAAAAGAAAATTTCTACGCTGTAATCGAAATTGAAAAGGGCAGCAAGATGAAGTACGAACTGGACAAGAAAACAGGCTTCCTTATGCTTGACCGTGTGCTTTATACTTCTACCCACTATCCTGCAAATTACGGCTTTATTCCAAGAACTTACGCCGCTGACGGAGACCCACTCGATGTACTGGTGCTCTGTTCGGAGTCCATTGAGCCTCTTGCACTGGTAAACTGCTATCCTATCGGTGTAATCTCAATGCTTGACAACGGCGCAAACGACGATAAGATCATCGCTATCCCATTCAACGACCCTACCTATAATTCATACAAGGATGTTTCCGAACTGCCTAAGCACGTTTTTGAGGAAATGTCACACTTCTTTACCGTTTACAAGGCTCTTGAAGCAAAGGAAACGGTAATCGACGAAGTAAAGGGCAGGGAAGAAGCCGTTGCAATCGTTGAACGCTGTATCGACCGATATATCGATACCTTCTGCAAGGGCAGAATAAAGGAATAATAAAAATCAGCACAGTACGCTCTATGATGACGTACTGTGTTTTTGTTTACAAAGCAAAAGATATGTAATTGTGCAAACTAAACATAAGAATGTGGTTTCTTGTCAATTTGATTGACATTTTAATGTAAATATGCTAGAATAAAATAACACATAAAGCTACGGCTGGATGGGTATTATGAAAAGTGAAAGGAAAGCAACTCCATGATACATATTAAAGAAGAAAAATGTATAGGCTGTAATGCCTGCATAAGAAGCTGCCCCGTTCCTAACGCAAACAGATACGACGGTAAGGTCGTTCATATCAACCCCGATCAGTGCATAAAGTGCGGCGAGTGCATAAAAGGCTGTACTCACTACGCCCGTTATTACGATGATGACCTCGAAGAGGTGCTGTCACTTATAAGAACAAAAAAGGTGTCGGTAATTGTTGCGCCTGCAATCAAGACCGCTATGGACGGAAAGTGGCGTCACGTGCTCAACTGGCTTAAAAAGCAGGGTGTCCACGAGGTTTATGACGCTTCCTTCGGTGCGGATATATGCACATATCTCCACCTTGAATATCTTAAGCATAACCCCGATAAGAAGCTTATTTCACAGCCATGTGCGGCGATCGTGAACTATGCCGAAAAGCATAAGCCCGATATGCTGCCGTATCTTTCTCCCATTCATTCTCCTCTGATGTGTACGGCGGTTTATGTAAGAAAGTATCTTAAAAATGACGATATTCTCGTCGGACTTACTCCTTGTATCGCAAAGGAGGACGAGTTCAAGAATACGGGTCTTATCAGCTATAACGTGACCTTCAAGAGACTGGGTGAGTATCTCAAAAAGAACAACGTCACAATGCCTACGGGTTACAGCTCATTTGAATTTTCCGCTGTAAGAGGCTTTGACGGTGCATTCTATCCTATTCCGGGCGGTCTTAAGGAATGTCTCAAGGTGTTCAATCCCGACCTGTCGGTTACAACTTCGGAGGGCGTGCAGAAGGTTTACGAAGATTTCAATACATATCTTGAATCTGATAAATCCACCCTGCCTGCTGTTTTTGACGTGCTTTCCTGTGAGTTCGGATGCAACTCAGGCATAGGCGCAAGAGAAAATTTCGACACCTTCAACGCCTATGATATTATGATAAACGCAAAGGGCTGGGCAAGCAGAAATTCCAAGACCAAACGCTTTCACAAGGGTATTTTCAAGGATCTGAGGCTGGAGGATTTCGTGCGTGGCTACGAAAACCGCAACACATATACTCTGCCTACCGAAAAACAGCTTGACCAGGTGTTCAACAGCATGGGCAAGTTTACCGAAGCAGACCGTCATATCGACTGCCATGCCTGCGGCTTCAAGAGCTGTAAACATATGGCTACCACTATTTTTGCAGGCAACAACACACCTAACAACTGCATAATCTTTGAAAAGCAGCAGACCAACGAAATGAAGGAGAGAATTGAACAGCAGCACGCTGCACTCCAGAATTCCGTTAACGATATTCATTCTTCACTCAGCGTTCTTCTGGGAAAGCTTCAGCCTATCACTCAGCATACCGAAAACAATGCCGAGCAGAACGAGGTCATTAAGAATGATATGGGTATCATTAAAAATGACATCAGCAACATTCATAGCCGTACAGACGGAATTTCCGAGTCTGTCGTAAAGATCAACGGTGCTGTTGAAGCTTACAACGCTATGCTTGAACAGATCAACGAAATTTCCACACAGACCAACATCCTTGCTATCAACGCTTCCATCGAAGCCGCAAGAGCAGGTCAGCACGGACGTGGATTTGCCGTTGTTGCGGAAGAGGTAAGAACTCTTGCTGTAAAGTCTGCGGAAACTTTAAGAGAAGCTGAAAATCATACCAACGCAATTCTTTCCTGCGTAAATGAAATCAGCGACTCCACCAATCTTATTGCAGGAGAGGTAAGAAAGACCCAGGCAAACGTAAGCAATACCGAACAGGCGGTAGATGTGCTCAACGAAAGTTCTGCACATATCAGCGAAAGCATCCGTGATGTTACGGATGTCATTGAAAAGCTTAATTGTATTGCATCCGAGCTTATTAAATAAAATAAACCTGTACGGGCGGCATACTGCCGCCCGTTTCAGTTTGTCGAAAAAGATATAGCTATATGTAATAATGCAGAAACTTTAGGGGACGCCCTCTCTTGCAGGGCGTCCCCTCTTAAAAAACAGTCCACTGGACTGTTTTTGAATTCACCCCTTGCGGAGCGCCTCTAAGGCAAGGAATTTCGCCCTTCTGCTAAATGTCATCTTCGATGACATACGACGAGGGTCTGCCCTTTGACCTAAGCAAACGCAGTTTGCT
>JAFQUQ010000007.1 GCA_017408395.1 Oscillospiraceae bacterium | reverse complement strand
TGAAAAGGTCGTTTCCTACACCGAAACGATAAATGCAAGGAGGGGTAAATAAATGGTCAGGACAGTAATAAACGGAATTGAGGTGCAGGCTTGGATAGTTGATTCGGGCTATAAAATAAGCATTGCGCCTGTTTACGGAAGCCACAGCTTTACAAATGTAAACGGAAACGAGGTTCAGAACAGGCTTGGCGATAAAATCACTTTAAGCTTAAACCTTGAGGGCGTTCCTCATCCCGTGGCTATGCAGCTTGCCGAGGCGGTACAGGACGAAAGCTTTGACGTAGAATATACAACTCCTGCACCTGCTGTAAGCAAATTTAAAAAGACAAGCTATGCTGCTGTATGCTCAGACTCCGACCCAGATGAAACGGACTGCACCGTGACCGAAGACATTGAGTGGGATATAGACATCACGCTTGAATCGGTAGGCTGCAGTTCAGCCGACAGCGGCTCCCATCTTTAGCTGGGAGCTGTATGTAAACAACTTACAGGTGATAAACTTCGGTGAAATGTCTATCAAACACCAGTGCGGAGGTTACGGCACAAGCGGCTGTATTTCTGCGGCGTTCGATGTTGAAATCTATGGCGAGGATGTAAAAATAGCGGAGCCTGCGCCGAGAAATGCGGAGGTAAAGCTTATCTGTCCCGATGACGAGCTTATGAATCCACCGCTTTTCTACATCTCCACACGTTCCGTGGACGGCGACCGCATAATCCTCCATTGCTTTGACCGTATGATGAACACACAGCAGACGTGCTCACTTACGGTACAGGATTTTACCGAAACTGAAACGGCTGACGGCGAGAAAAATTACAGCATAAAATCCGCAAACGTCCTTGCACATATTGCAAGTCAATGCGGATTTACGGGCGGCTGGACAATGCGTATAAACACAGGTGTTCCCGACCCAAAAATTGAGTTAAAAAAGGATGATGTCTACAAGCGTTCCTGCCGACAGATACTTGACGCCTTTGCGGATATTCTTAAAGGGTGCTGGATCTGCGACAAGGATGTGCTGACTTTCGTTCCGTTTATGCCGCCTGACGTGGGCGGAATTTACGAAATCCCACAGCACACAGCAATTGTGAACAAAGGCTCACGGCGGTTTATACGGGTTGAACTCACAGACGGTTACGAAACCTTTGTAACCGGCGATGCGGTCAGCGATACAAACTTTATCGTCCGGGGTGACACGCCTTACGCCTCGCAGAAGCTTGCGGATTATGTTTACTATAACATTTACGATAAGCTTTACAGCGCATTTTCCTGTGAAAAGGGTGTTGCGTCAATGTACATACCTGCAATGTCATACGTCAGCTTCGGTGACGGTTCAAGACGGTATGTAAACGATGTGACCCTTTATCCAACGGGACAGGGATTGTTCATCTCCTGCGGCTGTAATGCGGTCACTGAGGAAGAATTCGACTATTTAAACTCGCTGGAGCGTGGTATTAAAAACACCATTGCCAAAAACGAACTTGTGGGAAATTTAGCTGTTACGGAATCAAAGGGTCTGACCTTCTTCCGTAATTTAAACAAGTGAGGTGATTAATGTGATAGATTCTGAAAACGAAACAGGCAACATTGTTACATACGAGGACGACGACAACGAGGAATACGGCATTGAAATCAAGGGCAAAAACGTAGTCAAGCTCAACGCTGACAAGGTGCTTGTTAAAACTCCGCTTCTGACTACTGCTCAGGACCTTGCAGGTGCGATAAATGAGCTTTTTCAAGGCGGTTCGGGTGAAACACCTGCCGACAGCGACTACGAAAAGTGGCTGTCCCTGCCCGAGCCTGCGGACAATCAGGCGGTGTTTTTAGTGCGTGCAGTTGAGGGATATATGAGTTGCTCAATTAATGCAGGCTTGCCCTACGACTACGTTGAACAAGCAGAGGGATGGTCGGTTGACTGGGGTGACGGAACGATTGAAACCTTTATAAACTGGCGTACTTCCGCTTCTCACACTTACGCCACGGCAGGAGAATACACAGTCACATTCACAAACATTTGCGGTGACAATACATACGCCGTTTCCAGTGGCACACAATGGATAATGGCGAAATACGGCGACAATGTTTATGTTGATAAAGTAATCGGCGGAACAAGCGGTCAGAAGCTCAGCAGTGAAAAATATCTGCGGTACGTCAGACTTTCACCCGATACGGACTTTTCCGAAAATTTCTTTTCAAGTGACTATAGCTTAAGAAAAATCGAATTCAACGGCACTTTATCAGCTGTACCGGGTTACTGCTTTTACAACTGCGCAAATCTTAAAGAATTTGATTTAAGCAAATGCACGTCCATAGGCAACTATGCATTTGGATATTGTTATAGCCTTGAAAAAGCACAGGCACCGCTTTGTACACAGGTCGGAGATTCTGCATTTCGTTACTGTTACAGATTAATGGAAACAGAATTTTCCGAGAGCTGTACATTCGGTGAAAAAAGCTTTGATTATTGTTACGCACTTTATCCCAAGCCTGACGGCTCAGCTTAAAATACAAGGAGGAATTTTTTATGGTAAAAGAAAATGCAACAACAGTTACCCTCACAGGATCGGAAGTGACGGTAGAGTTTGATAAAAACTACACTTATTTTTGGGTCAACAACATCGGTGATTCTGCCGTTTACGCTTCGATGAAGCCTGATGTCACCGCCGACAAGGACGGTGTTATTACCGTCTTAAGCGGTACCGCCGCTGGAACTATGCACGGCTACGGTGCTGACAAGATTTGTCTTAACGGAAGCGGTAAGGTGCAGATTATCGGTACATATTCGGCTTTCTGCCCTTTTAGAGTAGGAGCGAAAGGGGGTGACGGCGGCGGCACCTCGGAATTTTCAGCGGCAGGCTCAGCAACACAGCCTGTCTACTTTGACGCAGACGGCAGACCTGTTGCCATTTCGCACACTATTGAAGCGGATGTACCAGAAAATGCGGTGTTTACAGACACAAAGTATGACGATACCAGCATATCAAACAGGGTTGCAGAGGTTGAAGAAAATCTTGGGGAGCATACGGTAAAAACAAACGTACCTTCGGGGGCTGTATTTACCGACACAACTTATACCATATCGAACAGCTACACAATTATAAAACTTACCGACAATAAAAATAAAACATCACAGATACAAGCGGCTTGTTGTAAAAGTGTGACGGTTGCGGCTAGCGAAACTGTAACTTTATATTCTACATCCAATCACCCAGTATCTGCCGCATTAAAACTACTTGTTGCTTTTGATGATACAACGGGAGGGTGCCAATGTGCATGGTATTCTATGGGTGTAAAATCAATTGAAGGATTTACAAACACTGCTTTTACTGAAACAATTTCCCAATCGGGAAGAACATTAACATTTACTAATCCTGCTACTAATCACGATTATACTGTACATGTATTTTATTTTATGTAAATTACGGAGGTTAATATGTATCTCATTTACAATAACACAGATGAAAAATACGCAATCCGTGGGTATTCAACAAGGGAAAATGTCGTCACAATTCAGACAAAGGACAAAATTCCCGAAAACAACAGCGGTTTTAAAATCGTTGATGCAAACGGAGAGGTTCTTGACGATTTTTTGGCATTTGCCACAAAATACAATAACACTGACATCGGTGCGGCGATAATGTATTCCAATGACGGCATTACAGCAGATGTTGATGAATACTACGAAAAGTATTCATCCACTGAGCAGATGAAAATTATTCTTGAAAATGCGAAAACTTCCAGAATCGCCGAGAGTAAAACCAAGCTTGCGGAATGGTTGAACGCTAACCCTATGCTTTATTCGGACGGCAATTATTACAGCGTAACCGAGGAAAAGCAGACCCTTTTAAACAGCAACCTTACAAGCTATGAGCGTGCCACAAGCGCAGGAATTCCGTACCCTCTGAAATGGAACAGCACGGGTGCGGAGTGTACGGAATGGACGTATGAAGCACTTGTGGGGCTGTCACTTGCAATTGCGGCTTATGTTGCGCCTAAGGTTGCGGCGCAGCAGGCGGTTGAGCTTGAAATCAAGGCATGTGAAACGGCGGAGCAGCTTGAAAAAGTGGTGATTGATTATGACAACGGATAAATTATATAAACACTGCATCTTGTTCGCTTTCGGCGGTATGCTGTATGCAGGCATTGAATTATTTTGCCGTGGGTATTCTCACTGGTCGATGATGTTACTGGGCGGCGTTTGCTTTGTTTTAATCGGTCTGATTAACGAAGTTATACCTTGGGAAATGCCGTTGACAGTACAAATGCTTATCGGATCTATCGTAATTACGGCACTGGAGTTTGTGACAGGGTGCTTTGTCAATATCGTGATGGGGTGGAACGTGTGGGACTACTCGGACGAGTGGGGGAATATCTTGGGGCAGATATGCCCTAAATTCTCGTTGTATTGGTTTTTCTTGTCGTTAATAGCTATTTTACTTGACGATTTCATCAGGTATGCGGTGTTTGATGAAGAACGTCCGCATTATAGATTGTTTTAGATAGATTGTTTTAGGAGGTTGAAATTATGACGAGCGAACAGAAATGCGAAATTATCAAATCTTTATCATACGGTATGTCGGTTGAAGAGGTTGCCGAGATTGAAGAGGTAACAGTTGACGTTGTTGAAGACATAAAGCGCAATTGCTCCGCTGAAATTGCTGAACGTGAGCGTTTTAATGCGGAGGTGGGACGATGAAGGTTATAGACGTTTCAAAACATAACGGCATAATCAACTGGAACTATGTCAAAGCGGCAGGCGTGGAGGGTGTAATTATCCGTGCAGGCTACGGCAGACACATTTCCCAGAAGGACAGCCGTTTTGAAGCAAATTACAGCGGCGCACTTGCGGCAGGTCTGCACGTAGGGGCGTATTGGTATTCCTATGCTGACAGCCCTGCTGATGCAAAGTCAGAAGCTGAAGTTTTCCTTGAAGCAATAAAGGGTAAAAAGTTTGACCTGCCTGTTTATTTCGACATCGAGGAGCAGAAGCACGTTAAGGCAGGAAGAACGATGTGTACCGCTATGACAGAAGCGTTCTGCTCTACCGTTGAAAAGGCAGGGTATTTCACGGGTGTTTACAGCTTCGACAGCTTTTTTACAACAAATCTTTACGCTGACGTATCGAAAAAGTACACCTGCTGGGTTGCGAGAATAGGCGGTAAGCCGAAAAACAAGCACGATATGTGGCAGTACTCCTGGAAAGAAAAAATCAAGGGCATAAACGGTGAAACGGATGTAAACAACTGCTACAAGGATTTCCCGTCTATCATCGTAAATGCCAAGCTTAACGGGTACGGCGACGTAAAGAAATACAAGGTCACGGCTCATGTTTCGGGTGTTGACAAGCTTAATGCAGATAAAATTGCTAAGGCTTGTTCGGAGCTGGGTATGACGGTTGTGACGGAGGAGGTTTAATTATGAAAATCAATTGGAAACAGAAGCTTTCAAGCCGTAAATTTTGGGCGGCTGTTGCAGGATTCGTTGTGTCGGTTATGATTATTTTTGACGCTGACGCAACCTCTCAGGAGCGCATTACAGGCGCTATTACTGCGGCAGGCACACTTGCAACGTACATACTTGCAGAAGGCAGTACAGACAAGGCGGCTATTGAAAATAAGGACGAATAAAATTTATGGGGAGCAGAAACACCTGCTCCCCGATTTTTAAGGATATACATTAAAATTTACAGTTTAAATGCTGTTTTAAGAGCGTTAAAATGCGTTTTTTTATATGTTCTAAAGGGAAGAGTAGGAAGTTCTCAGGCTTCCTGCTCTTTTGCATAAAATGCATTTTATTACGATTTTTATACCTTTTGTCGGATTTATATTGACATTTAAACCGATTATTATTTCAATAAGTATGTCTTGGTATAAAGAAAGGAGCTTTTATTTATGGTAAACAGATTTAAAGAACAGCGAGAAAAGAGAAACATAAGCATTGAACGGCTTTCAGAGAAAAGCGGTGTGCCTGTTGAAAAGATTATCGAAATTGAATCTCCGGGTTTTATCATAGAGGATTTATCTGCGAACACTGCGGCCGATATTGCTATTGCTTTAGGATGCCTGCTTGCGGATTTGATTTATGAATATTAATAATCATAATTCTTTTTCATATGATAATGTACGTTGCACTGTATATATAGTATAATTAAATCAAGCCAAAGAGGTAGCCATTAAAGTCCAAAAATCCCCTTGATTCATCACGGAGTCAAGGGGATTTTTGCGTTTTGCGTGTCATTTTTTTGCGTTTTGCGCGACGGGCTACATTTATCGACAATCTGAAACGTGCTGAACCTTACGGAACAGCACGTTTATTTTTGTTTATGCAGCAGCGTCAGCAGCATTTTCTACTGCAGGAGCCGCTATTTCGTAATCTTCCTCTGCATTTATTGCACGGATCATAGCTTCAATAATTGCTGGCTGAGTCTGTTCACAGCTTATTCTGTTGAAAAGACCGAAACCCTTGTCGCCGTTCCAGCCGTTGTCCCAGTAAACAGGGATACAGCCGTTTGCCTTTGCGGATTTTACCACATATTCGCACCAGTATCTTCTGAATTCATTGCAGACGCCGCTGATGAAATCCTTATCCTGAACGCCCATTTCACCGATGATTACAGGATAACCCTTGCTGATAAACTTATCATTGAGCTTCTTCATCTGCTTGTCAACAAAATCTTCCTGACCCCAGCTGTCGTAATTTTCAACAGCATACTTGCCCCACTGTGTTGTAGCGGAAGCTCTGTTTTCATCAAGTGTAAAATTGTATGGGTCATAGTAATGAACGGAAATCATAAGACGTGCGCTGTCAGATTCGCAGAGCTTATCCTCAGGAATAACAAAGCTGTCGCTTGTTGTGTGGTCAATATTGGTATTCCAGCCCGGAATAAGAAGCCAGCGCTTTGCATTATTTGAGCCTGTTTCACGGACTGCATTTACAAACACCTGGTTGTAATCGTTGATGTTCTTATATCCCTCAGGGTTTGGATTGCCGTATGTACCGTCGAAAACCTCATTCATTGATTCAAAAATAAGATGCTCGTCGTAATCCTTGAAACGGTCTGCGATCTGTGTCCACACCTTGTCAAACTTGTCCTTGATCTCATCCTGATTTTCGTCAACGCAGAGTATCCAGCCGCCGTCAACGCTGTAATAGCCGTCGCCGTGAATGTTTAAAACAGCATACATATCGTTGCCTACAACGTAATCAACTACCTCCTGCACTCTGTCAAGCCAAGCGGAGTCAATTGTGTAATCGGGACCCTCACCGATTTTGGAGAGGTAGGAAACAGGAATTCTGACTGTGTTGAAGCCTGCCGCTTTTACTGCCTTGATAAGGTCTTCTGTGATAACAGGATTTCCCCACGCAGTTTCAGACGGAACCTTATTGCTTGAAGCTTCAAGCTGATTACCCAGATTCCAGCCCATTCCCATTGATTTTGTAATAGCCGCCTGGTCAAGCTCCTCCCAATCCACAGCTTCCGCAACTTCTGCAGCTGTTTCAGAGGCATTTACTTCATTTGCAGCACCATCATCTGACTTGCTTGTGTCTGAGTTTCCGCAGGCTGCAACTGACACTGTCATTGCACACACGATTGCGGAAGCAACAATTTTCTTAAAAATATTATTCATAAGCTTTCCTTTCATCTGCATAAATGCAAATTACTGATTTTTTCTAATTATAGCACATTGAAATTCCTTTTGCAATCGTTTTCATAGCATTTTGTACAATTAAAACTATCCGTCAGTATTTTTTTGTGCACTGTGTTGCAAAAGTTGTTCAAACAATCAAATCCCCCACTATGATTTTATGCATCATAACAACATTTATCAAGATTTTATTCACAGTTTATTCTTTTATGAAACAATTTATACATTTTAACTTATGTCATAATATTACTATTGACAAAGCGTATTTTGCTGTGTTATAATAATCAGGTACTCAGGCGGACAGTTCGGAACCATCCTGTCCTTAAACAAAACTACGGGCAAGAGAATAAAATTACTGCGCCCTTTTTTCGTTTACAGATAACGGTAAAAGGCGTTTTTTATTTTCTACCTTTGAAAAAAGGAAGTAAAAATGATTCGTTACAGTATTATCCACGAAAAAAATCCACGGGAAATTCTTTTGCTGAGGGGAAAGGGCTGCCGCTGGCGGAAATGTACCTTCTGCGACTACCACTTTGATTGCTCGGATGACGAAAATGCAAATCTGAACCTTAATCGTGAGGTAATGTCAGAGGTTACGGGCATATACAATCACCTTGAAGTCATCAATTCGGGAAGCTTTGTCGAATTAGGCGAACAGCTTTTGATTGAACTGGCTGAAATATGCCGTGAAAAAGCCATTTACACCCTTCATTTTGAATGTCACTGGCTTTACCGCAACTCCATTCCCCGTTGGAGAGAAATTTTTGCAAAACACGGTACAACTCTGAAAATTAAAACAGGAGTGGAAAGTTTTGATTATAATTTCCGGGAAAAATTTTTGCAAAAAGGAATTTCCGAAAAAAATCCCGCAAAAATTGCAGAAAACTTCAATGAATGCTGTCTTTTGTTCGGATTAACAGGTCAGACGGAAGAAAGTATGCGTTACGATATTGAAACGGGACTTAAATATTTTGAACGTATTTGTGTAAATATTTTTGTTAAAAACAGCACTCCGCTTGTTCCCGACGAAAAGGTAATCGAAATATTTACGAGAAAAATAATGCCTGACTATGCTGATAATGAAAGAGTCGATATTCTTCTGAATAACACGGATTTCGGAGTCGGAGGTGAAAATAATGAATGAGCTTCTGCTTGTCGGATCAGTCTTTCTTATATATGGCGTGGTGCTTACCGCATATCGTCTGTTCGGAAAAACCGGACTTTACGCTATGACCGTTATTGCAACAATATTTGCGAATATAGAGGTCCTGATAGTAATTGAGGGCTTCGGTATGGAACAGACCCTCGGCAACGTTATGTTTGCTTCAAGCTACCTCGTCACGGATATTCTAAGCGAAAATGACGGCAAAAAATCAGCGTCCAAAGCAGTATGGCTCGGTGTGTTTACGTCAGCGGCTATGTTTATTTTTACGCAATACTGGCAGCTGTACACTCCTGCGGAAAGCGACTGGGCGAGCGTTCACATCGACGCAATTTTCTCGACAACTCCCCGTCTGCTGCTTGCGAGCTTCCTTGGATATGCCATATCTCAGCGCTTTGATGTTTGGCTTTATCATCGTATATGGAAATTTACTTCCGAAAAATGCGGTGACAGCAAGCGTTTTCTCTGGCTACGCAACAATCTTGCAACTATGATTTCCCAGTTGATAAACACCGCTATTTTTACTCTCGTCGCCTTTGCAGGATGGTATGACAACAAAACTCTCCTGTCAATTATGGTATCAAGCTACATCATTTATATTTTCACAAGCCTTGCAGACACCCCTGCTGTTTATCTTGCAAGAGCTATGAAACAGAATAATAAAATCAAAGATTAAACTTAAAGGCATACGGTTTCTGCTCCGTATGCCTTAATTTATATAGTGTATTATTCTGACCGCCTTTTGACTGCCTTGTGATATTTTAAGGTCGTTTTTCATACATACACAGATAAATAAAAAAACCTTGCGAACCACGCTTTTACGTTGTTTGCAAGGTTTTGCTGGTCGGAGTGACGGGACTTGAAAGTTTGTACAGAATTTAAAATGCATTCAAGGTACTGTAAAAACGGCTAATATGCGTTGTTTCCATTAGATATATGTTGTTGTATCTTTTGAAGATAAGTTGTCCTGAAGCACAACCAATATATAACAATCATATATACCTTTAATAGAATTCTTTCTTGAATTTTATTCTTTATCATTTCCTGTTTCGCTGCCATTCATTATAT
>JAFQUQ010000053.1 GCA_017408395.1 Oscillospiraceae bacterium | reverse complement strand
TGAATGAATTGTGAATATCTCGCCGCCGTCTGTCTCAGCCTCTCCGTTTCCTTCGTGCCTCTCATCTGACGACTTATATATCTTACCACACCTTTCTCCTCTTGTCAACACTTTTTTGCACTTTTGGCGTTTTGATTACATAACATCACTTTTTCTCTCATTTCAATGTCAAAACTACACAAAACAACAATCCACGGAACAGTTTACACCATCCCGTGGATTTACATTAATAATCAATACGGCTGAAATTCTTTCTCGTTTACTATATCATTCACTATGGCATACGCCTTAATTTCCTCGTAAGCAAACGCTTTTGCGGCATAGTAATAGGGGAACACATACGCGTAACCGAGTATCGTTCCTGTAAATACCGTAAGAATAAACCACCCCATAAAGCTTAAATCAAGCAAAAACAGCTCCATTTTAAAACCTTTTGTCATAACACTGCTCATTTCAAGCACTCTTTTGTTATCCAACAGCGGATTTTCTGCCTTGATATACTCAACCAACGAGTATTCGTACATCTTGATATAACCGGGAATGTAAAGCAACAGTGACCACAGCATAATAAACGTGTATTTACGAAGCATAAGCATAAAATTACTCTTGTAACCGTTTTTAAACGGTGCAAATACCTCGCCGATTTCAAGTTTTTCCAGATAAATGCTTGTATGGAACCACGTAAACTGCCCCATATTTATAACGCCCGTCGTCATACAGCTGAATACAAGGGAAAGCGCCATCAGCAGCACAAACGAAAACACGCTTGCCAGAGCCGCCGCTATTCCCAGAGCAGTATAATCATCACCAATCACACTGTTTAAAGCAGACGCAAATAAAATATCAACCACAATCACAACAATAGCCACCGCAAAACCGCCCAGCATATTTACCGCATAATTCACCATAAATGAAATAAACGTCACCAGTGCATTGTTCCACTTGTTATGCTCATAGTGTACCCTTGCGTTTTCCTTGATTCTCGCTATGTCCAACCTCATATGTAAAATTTAACCTCTCAGTTCGTCTTCGGTGATTTTACCGTTTGCAAGCGCTTCTGCCTTAAGCTCTTCATAAGCAAAAGCCTTTGCCGCATTATGATACGGAGCGGCATAAATAAGCTCAACTATACCGCAGGTAATACCGCCGAGAATGTGCCAGCCAAGAAAATTAAGGTCAAGCACAAACAGGTCCATCTTATGACCGTCGGTCATTTTCTTGCTTATTTCAATAGCCTTTGTAGCGCTTACATTCGGATTTTCCGTCTTGATAAACTCTGTCATTGAGTAAGCATAGCTCTTTATAATGCCCGGGATGATGAGCAGTAAGGACCATAATCCGATAAGAACCTGCTTTAAAAGCATTGTAAGCACGTTTTCAAGGTACTTTACCCTGAACGGGTCAAACAAAGCCTTTACATCAAGCTTATCCTGATAAATTGACTTGTGGTACCAGTAGTACATACCCATTGTCAGAATATTTACAACAAACAGATTAATAACAAACTCTACCAGCGAAGCAAAGGATGTTACGCCCAGAAGCGCCATCCCCCATATTGCGCTGAAAGCTTCTTCCGTATTTTCAACGGTTTCAGGGTCAAGGTTCTTTAAATCTGACAGGTCAATATTTGAAGTAAATCTTGAAACTATGCTGCTTAACACCATACAGATAAGAACAACCGCAACATTGTTCCACTTGTTAACGTCGTAGTGCGTCTTAGCGTTAGCTTTGATTCTGCTTATGTCAAATCCCATAATAGACTCCTTTCACAATCAGCCCATCAGCTTGACCATAACGGCCTTCTGAGCGTGGAGACGGTTTTCTGCTTCTTCAAAGATTTCCTTTGCGTGTGCTTCAAATACCTTTTCTGTGATTTCTTCCTCACGGTGAGCAGGGAGACAGTGCTGAACCATAGCGTCAGGCTTTGCAGCAGCCATAATTTCATCATTTACCTGATAGCCCTTGAAAGCGATCTTACGCTTTTCAGCTTCGCCCTCCTGACCCATAGAAGCCCATACGTCAGTAAAGATAACGTCGCAGTTTTCAGCAGCCTTCAGCGGTGAGTCCGTAAGCTCAAACATATCGCCGTAGCCTGCCGCAAAATCAAGCACCTGCTTGTCAGGGTGGTATCCCTCAGGACAAGCAACAGCAACCTTCATACCAACCTTAAGACAGCCTACGATAAGAGAGTTTGCCATATTATTGCCGTCGCCGATAAAGCACATCTTAAGACCTTCAAACTGACCCTTGAATTCACGGATAGTCATAAGGTCAGCAAGAATCTGACAAGGGTGACAGAAGTCTGTCAGACCGTTGATTATCGGAATGCTGCCGTATTCAGCAAGAGCTTCGACCTCAGCCTGCTCGAATGTACGGATCATAATACCGTCAAGGTAGCGTGAAAGAACACGTGCAGTATCCTGAACAGGCTCACCTCTGCCTATCTGAAGGTCGTTTGAGGAAAGGAACAGAGGATAGCCGCCAAGCTGGTACATACCTGTTTCAAAGGAAACACGTGTACGTGTGGAGGACTTCTGGAAAATCATACCCAGAGTCTTGCCCTTAAGGTGCGGATGCGGGATGTTGTGCTTAAGCTCATATTTAAGCTGGTCAGCAAGATTAAGAATGTCTAGTATCTCCTCTGTTGAAAGGTCAAGCATTTTAAGTAAGTGTTTCATTTCTATCTATCTCCTTTATTTAGTGTAAATTTTTTCAATGAATTCATCAAGTGATTTGTTGAGTCTGGAGGCTGCCTTGTAAGGAATATTCTGAGCCGCACCGTCCCACATATCGTAAGCACAGTTAGGATTCTGCATGGAAAGGGTACGGACGGTCTTTCTTACCTCAATGGTTTCTCTTAAACCGCACAGAGCGAACATAGGCTTCTTAATTTCGGTATATTCGGGATAGTCCTCATATTTAATGCCGTTGTCGATAGCCGCCATAAGAGAGTTCATATCCATATTCTTACAGTATTCCTCATGTTCCTTGCGCTCGTTCTTGTCAAGACCCATGGCAATGCCGCTTAAACCGTTGAGCAGCTTGTTTTTCATTGCGCCTTCCTTGTCGTAATACTGCTTCATTGCCCTTTCGATGTCGGCAACCTCTTTAAGCAGCCACGGGCTTATCATATACGCACCGTTGAAATATTCGCCGTGTCTGCACATAAGGGGCAGGCAAAGGCTTGCACCCAGCGAGAAACCTACAAGGGTAGCAGGCTTTTCAAAGGTAGCCGCAAGCTCAACAATCTGCTTTATTGCCTCATCCGTCGAGAACATTCTCGTGGTGTTTCTTCCGAAGCCGGGAAGGTGCGGAAGGATTATGCAGTAATTTCTCGCAAGGAAATCGTACTGCTTTGCAAAGCAGTGCACCGACTCCTCACCGTGAAGGAGGATTATTCTCTTGTTTATGTCTGTGCCGTATTTTTCATAGTAAATCATACAAGCAGTCCTTTCAGTATTTCAATTCCCCTGTCGATTTCATCATAAGTAATATTAAGCGGCGGAAGCAGACGGAGCTTATCCTTTGCCGTAAGCACCAGCAGACCGTTGTCAAGGCACGCCTTGCACAAATCAGCCGCGCTCTTTGTTTTAAGACGGATACCCATCATAAGACCAAGACCGTCTACCCCTGCGACCTCATCCATTTCAGCAAGCTTGCTGCGGATATATTCAGCCTTTTTATTCACTTCATCAAGGAAGCCTTCACTGCTCACCTTGTTTACAACAACAAGACCGCCTGCACACGCAAGAGGATTGCCGCCGAAGGTTGAGCCGTGAGTACCCTTTGAAAGCACCCCTGCACACTTTTCATTTGCAAGGCAGACGCCCACAGGCACGCCGCCCGCAATACCCTTTGCAAGAGTTGTGACGTCAGGCTTTACACCGTACTGTTCGGAAGCAAGGAAAGTTCCTGTACGTCCTGCGCCTGTCTGCACCTCGTCAGCGATAACAAGCACATCCTTTTCTGCGCAAAGCTTAAACACCTCGTCAACGAAAGCCTTGTCAAGAGGATTGACGCCGCCCTCGCCCTGAATGAATTCCATCATCACAGCACAAACGCTGTCGTCAAGCTTTGCCTTAAGGTCGCCGATGTTATTTGCTTCAACATTTATAAAGCCCTCAGTGAAAGGGAAGAAATAGTTGTGGAAAACATCCTGACCAGTAGCGGAAAGAGTTGTAACAGTTCTTCCGTGGAAGCTGTTTACCAGGGTGATGATGTTGTAACGCTTTGCGTCCTTGCCGTACTTGTCGAAGGAATATTTTCTTGCAATTTTGATTGCGCACTCATTTGCCTCAGCGCCCGAATTGCCGAAGAACATCTTGTCATAGCCTGTTACCTCAGCAAGCTTGGATGCAAAATCAGCCTGTACTTTTGTATAATAGTAGTTGGAGGTGTGCTGGATAGCCTTTACCTGTGCACATACAGCCTCCGCCCAGTCCTCATCGCAGTAACCGAGAGAATTTGTACCGATACCGCTTCCGAAATCTATGTATTCCCTGCCGTTCTCATCAATTGCAGTACGTCCGCTGCCCTTTTCCATAACAACGTCATAACGTCCGTAAGTCCCCATAACGTGTTCGTTGAATTTATCTATCGTGTTCATAGCTGTAAGCCTCCTTAATCGCCTTTTAGTATATCAATAGAATATGAATTTTTCAAGCAGAATTTAATTTAAACAACAGGCGGATTAATAAAAATCCGCCCTTAAAAAATGTTTATTTTAAACAAACTGAGTACCGATACCCTCATTTGAAAGCAGTTCGATAAGAATAGAGTGAGGTACACGGCCGTCAATGATACAGGTCTTCTTAACGCCTCTTCTGACAGCTTCAACGCAGCAGTCGATCTTAGGGATCATACCGCCTGAAATAATACCCTGTCTCTTCATAAACGGAACATCGCTGACGTGTACCGTAGGAATGAGAGTTGTCGGATCATCCTTATCCTTAAGCAGACCAACAATGTCCGTCATAAGAATAAGATTTTCCGCACCCAGCTCAGAAGCAATTCTTGCCGCAGCGGTATCTGCATTTATGTTGTAGGTCTGACCCTCTTCATCGCAGGCAACCGTAGCGATAACGGGAACATAGTCATCCTTGAGGGCGTCAAGGATAGGCTGTGTGTTTACATCAACGATCTCACCGACGAAACCGAGGTCAACCTCGCCTTCAAGCTTGTGAGCCGTGATCATACCGCCGTCAATGCCGCACATACCGAGCGCCTTGCCCTTATGGCTTGTAAGGTGAGCAACAAGCTCCTTGTTTACCTTGCCTGAGAGCACCATTTTTACAATATCAACAGTAGCGGCGTCAGTATATCTCAAGCCGTTTATAAACTTGCTTTCGATACCCACTCTGTTGAGCATATCATTGATTTCGGGACCGCCGCCGTGAACAAGAACTACCTTTACCCCGACCAGGGAAAGCAGAACGATGTCGCTCATAACAGCGTCCTTGAGCATTTCGTTTGTCATAGCGTTTCCGCCGTATTTGATAACTACGATTTTATTGTTATATCTCTGTATGTAAGGGAGCGCGTCGTTGAGCACCTGCGCCCTTATCTGATTTGAAACTGCTTCAGCCATTTTGAATATAAACTCCTTTTTTGTTCCGAAAATATTATGAACGGTAGTCGCCGTTTATCTTTACGTAATCATAAGTAAGGTCACAGCCCCACGCAGTAGCCTGAGCGTCACCCTGATTAAGCTCAATGTAAATCTCGATTTCATCCTCTGTAAGTATAACCTTAGCCTCGTCCTCGGAGAATTCAACTCCCGCACCGTTTCTGCAAACAGCAATCCTGCCTGCCTTTGAGCCTAAATCAACATCAACCTTGTCAATGTCAAAATCAGCCTCGGCATAGCCGATAGCGCAGAGAACACGTCCCCAGTTAGCGTCCGAGCCGAACATTGCGCACTTGAAAAGCGGTGAACGGATAACGCTCTTTGCAACGATAATAGCCGTATCAAGGTCAGGCGCAGAGGAGCAAATGCAGGTCAGAAGCTTTGTAGCACCCTCGCCGTCCTTTGCAAGCATTCTTGTAAGGTTAGCCATAACCTGATAAAGAGCCGCCTTGAATGTATCAAAATCTGCATTTTCAGCTGTGATTTCAGCATTTTCAGCCAGACCCGACGACATAAGCATACAGGTATCATTTGTAGACTGGTCGCCGTCAACGGAAAGGCAGTTATATGTAACCTTGACGATTTCGGAAAGCGCCTTCTGTAAAAGCTCAGCGGAAATTGCACAGTCGGTAGTGATGAAATTAAGTGTGGTAGCCATATTAGGATGGATCATACCGCTTCCCTTGGCCATACCGCCCATTTTGCAAACCTTGCCGCCGATTTCAAATTCAACAGCGTATTCCTTCTTTACTGTGTCGGTTGTCATAATAGCGGTAGCAGCTTCAAGGTTGCCTGTATAGGAAAGCTTTTCAACCAGCTGCGGAACAGCCTCACGGATAGGCTCGATTGGTAAAATCTGACCGATTACGCCCGTAGAAGCAACGATGACTTCTTCAGGTGCAATACCGAGAGCGTCAGCCGTAAGCTTGCACATTTCCATAGCCTTTTCCTCGCCGTCAGCGTTGCAGGTGTTGGCGTTCTTGGAATTTGCAATAACAGCCTTGGCCTTGCCGCCCGACTTCGCAAGATTATTTTTTGTAACGATAACAGGCGCACCCTTTACCTTGTTTGAAGTATAAACGCCTGCCGCATTGCACATAACGTCTGAAACTATCAGACAGATGTCATTTTTCTTTGTAGGGTTCTCTTTTATTCCGCAGTAAAGACCGCTTGCCTTGAAACCCTTTGCGGCACAAACACCGCCTTCTATAATATTAAAATTCTCCATAGTTTACCTCTTTTAATTATGCAAACGCAAGCTTTCCTTTAGGTTTTGGTATCTCACGTCCTGTAAGCTTTGCTGTTTCCAGCCATTCTTCAATTACAGTATGAGCATTTTCAAGAGCAGCCACCATTGTTTCTCCGTCAGCCATACAGCCTGCAAGTTCGGGAACTTCCGCAATGTAGCTGTTATCCTCATCACTCCAGTATAAAATCACTTCATATTTATACATCAAAGCTACCTCCCATCCTGTATTTCAAAATAATATTTCTTACCTGCTTGACCTGATACGGTTTAGCCTTGTTTCCATTCGGTTGAATATTAATTATTTCCTCAACACCATCTTTAAAATAAATAAAGTGGTCTCCTTTTATACGGACAGTAAATCCGAGCAATGTCAATATTTTTTGTAAATCAGAAAAGCTTATATTACTATCCTGAGTACCACTCATAATCTGCATATAAAGCTTTTGATACCTGCTCATTTACTCACCCCTGTACCATAATCAAACCATAATATTTTCCTTCATAATTCAATTCCGAACTCCGAATTCCTCATTCCGAATTAAATCAGCCCGGTAGTTTCGTCAATTCCCATCATAATATTCATACACTGAACAGCGGCACCCGAAGCACCCTTGCCGAGATTATCGAAACGTGAGCAGAGAAGAACGTGGTCGTCGTTGCCGAAAACGAAAATCTGCATCATATTTGTGTCCTTTAAGGTATTAGCCGCAAGGAAGCCGTCAGCAAGAACGCCCTCGCCCATAAAAGGCATAACCTTGACGAAATTCTGACCCTCGTACTGTTCGCAGAGCATCTCCCATACAGCCTGAGGACTTGTTCTCTTAGCCATAGCACGGAGGTGGAACGGAAGAGTCACCACCATACCGTTGTAATAATTATCAACAATAGGATTGAAGATAGGCGGATAGGAAAGACCCGAAACAGCCATCATTTCCTTGATATGCTTGTGCTGTCTGCCCATAGAGTATTGTCTCGGTGAGTTGTACTCGTCAGGCTTTTCGTTTCCTTCATAAACAGCAATGGTCTTCTTGCCCGCACCGCTGTAACCTGAAACAGCGTGACAGGTTACGGGATGATAAGGTGCAATGAGTCCCGATTTTACCATAGGGTAAACAAGAGCGTTGAAGCCGCTTGCGTAACAGCCGGGAACAGCAACTCTCTTTGAAGCGGCAATTTTCGCACGGTGCTCAGCGGAAAGCTCAGGCAGACCGTAGGCCCAGTCAGGATTTGTTCTGTGAGCAGTTGAAGCGTCAAGAATTTTCGTATTCGGATTTTCAGCCAGCGCCGCAGATTCGATAGCCGCCGCATCAGGCAGGCAAAGGAAAGTATAGTCCGACTCGTTAATGAGTCTCTTTCTCTCCGAAACGCTCTTTCTCAAATCCTCATCTATAAACATAAGCTGAATGTCTTCTCTATCCTTGAGTCTGTCAACAATACGGAGTCCCGTAGTGCCTTCCTGACCGTCAATAAAAACTTTATAAGCCATAATCTACCCTTTCTTTCCGTTATGTAAAATGTCGTAATCTTAAAATACTTATTTCATAGTATAAGCACTATTTATGAATAATTAGTTATAATTTGTATAAATATTTATAAATATATGCATTATACAGCATATTTATGCATTTATACAATGAATAATTGCATAAAATACTGCATATTTTAAATTTTATGCAATTTTACTTTACAGCCGCCCTTGCATAAGCGATTTGCTTCTTTACAGCCTCAGGAGCAGGACCGCCGTCAGCCTTACGCATATTTACGCAGGTTTCAAGGCTTATAGCGTCGTAAACATCGCCGTCGAAAACATCACTGAGCGCCTTGAATTCGTCAATGGAGAGCTTTTCAAGAACAGTGTTGTTCTTTATGCAGTAAGCAACGAGAGTGCCCGTGATTTTGTAAGCGTCACGGAAAGGCAGACCCTTTTTAACAAGGTAATCGGCGCAGTCCGTAGCATTGATGAAGCCCCTTGCAGCCGCATTTCTCATATTTTCCTTATAAAGCTCCATTGTGGAAAGCATCGGAATAAATGTTGTAAGACAAAGCTTGACTGTGTCAATAGCGTCAAAAATAGCTTCCTTGTCTTCCTGCATATCCTTGTTATAAGCAAGCGGAGTACCCTTCATCATAACCAGCAGGGTGTTCAGATCACCGTAAACACGGCCTGTCTTGCCTCTGATAAGCTCGGTAACATCGGGGTTTTTCTTCTGTGGCATAATCGAAGAGCCTGTTGCATAAGCGTCGTCAAGCTCAATGAACTTGAATTCCCAGGAGCTCCAGAGAATAATTTCCTCGGAGAAACGGGAGAGGTGCATCATAAGCATGGAAATAGCCGAAGCTGTTTCAATGCAGAAATCCCTGTCGGAAACACCGTCAAGGGAGTTCTGTGTGATGTCGTCAAATCCAAGCAGCTCACAGACCTGCATACGGTTGATCGGGTATGTAGTAGTTGCAAGAGCACCGCTTCCGAGAGGCATCTGGTTCATACGCTTGTAAGCGTCCTCAAATCTGCCGATGTCACGGATAAGCATCATTGCATACGCCATCATATGATGAGCAAATGTAATGGGCTGTGCACGCTGAAGATGAGTATATCCGGGCATAATGGTATCGAGATTTTTCTCTGCAATATCACACAGCACCCCGATAAGCTCCTTTATCATAGGAATAATTTCCTTTATCTCATCCTTAAGATACATTCTTATGTCGAGAGCGACCTGGTCGTTGCGGCTTCTTGCAGTATGAAGACGCTTGCCCGTGTCACCGAGACGTGCGGTAAGCTCGGATTCGATGAACATATGGATGTCCTCAGCCTCAGGATTGAACTGAAGCTTGCCGTCGTCAATATCAGCAAGGATACCCTTAAGGCCCTCTATAATTTTTAAGCTTTCGCCCTTGTCGATTATGCCTGTATCGCCGAGCATAGTCGCATGAGCAACAGAGCCTCTGATGTCCTGTCTGTACATTCTTGAGTCGAAGGAAATAGAGGAATTGAAATCATTTACTCTTGAGTCAACTTCCTTTGAGGAACGACCCGCCCACATTTTATTATTCATATCAAAAATCCTTTCACAAATCAAGCTTCGTTACTCTGCCGCAGGTGCGTTATCCCAGCCCTCTTCAAATGACATTGTTTTACCTACGGGAACGTTGAATTCAATAATTTCCTCATAGGTAAGCGGTCTGAATTCCTGAGTCATATCATCAGTTATCCAGAGAAGGTTGCCCGACTGGTTAAAATCAATTTTCGCATACATAACGACGCCGTCAACATCGGCACGGAACTTGCCTTCCTTTATGGTGTAGTCATTAGCCTTGAAAGTATTTGTTGTAGCTGCCTGAACGATGTGTACCTTTGTAAGAGTTTCCGTAAATTCGTAAACGCTGAACTGAACAAGGTTTCCCTCGCTGTCATAAGCGGCCTTGTCGTCCTCGACAGGGACCCACGCATTGCTCATAAGCTTCTGATGAAGCTCAGCGTCGATAGCCTTGTAATTCTCACCGCAGCCTGTAAACACAAACAGCGCCGTAATTGCGATAAAAATGCATAAAAACGTTCTTTTTAAAGTCATAATTAAAATCTCCTTATTTAATCTTATCCTATTATTCCACCCCGACGGAACAAAAATTCATTATGCCGTTAAACAACACAAGGGCGGATGAAAAATTCCGCCCTTAATATTATTCTGAAACTTACTTGTTCTCTCTCTTCTTGTCGAGCATAGCCTTAACCTTGATAGGAAGACCGAAGAGATTGATGAATCCTGCAGAATCAGCCTGATTGTAAACTTCATCAGCGTCAAATGTAGCAACTTCTTCATCATAGAGAGTATATGGGGAAGTAACGCCCGCGTTGATGATGTTGCCCTTATAGAGCTTGAGCTTAACGTCGCCTGTAACAGTTTCCTGAGTCTTTTCAACGAAAGCGGAAAGAGCTTCACGTACAGGAGTAAACCACTGACCGTTGTAAACAATATCAGCGAAATCGATAGCAAGCTTCTGCTTCATTCTCTGAGTAGCCTTGTCAAGAGTGATTGTTTCGAGAACTTCGTGAGCGTGGTAAAGAATAGCACCACCCGGTGTTTCGTAAACGCCTCTGGACTTCATACCGACAAGACGGTTTTCAACGATGTCAGCAAGACCGATACCGTTCTCGCCGCCGAGCTTGTTGAGTGTAGTAACAAGTTCAGTACCGTTCATCTTCTTGCCGTCGATAGCGGTAGGAACACCCTTTTCAAAGTGGATAGTAACGTAAGTTGGCTTATCGGGAGCCTGAATCGGGGATACACCCATTTCAAGGAAGCCGGGCTTTTCGTACTGTGGTTCATTTGCAGGATCTTCAAGGTCAAGACCTTCGTGAGAAAGGTGCCAGATGTTCTTGTCCTTGGAGTAGTTTGTTTCTCTGTTTATCTTAAGAGGAATGTTGTGTGCTTCAGCGTAGTCGATTTCTTCATCTCTGGACTTGATGTCCCAGATTCTCCAAGGAGCGATGATCTCCATTTCAGGAGCGAAAGCCTTGATAGCCAGTTCAAAACGAACCTGGTCGTTGCCCTTGCCTGTGCAGCCGTGGCAGATAGCGTCAGCGCCTTCCTTGATAGCGATTTCAGCAATTCTCTTTGCGATGATAGGACGTGCAAAGGAAGTACCGAGCATATATCTGTTTTCATAGATTGCGCCTGCCTGAACGGTAGGATAAACGTAATCTGTGATGAATTCTTCTGTAAGGTCTTCTATGTAAAGCTTGGAAGCGCCTGTTGCGATAGCCTTTTCTTCAAGACCGTCAAGCTCTGTGCCCTGACCAACGTCGCCTGAAACAGCAACTACTTCACAGTTGTTGTAGTTTTCCTTGAGCCACGGAATGATGATAGAAGTATCAAGACCGCCTGAGTATGCAAGTACAACCTTTTTGATTTCCTTAGCCATTTTAAATTCCTCCGAATGCATATATAATTTAACATAAAATGTAACAGCGTAAAATTCATTCCTGAACCGTTGTACAAGAATATTATACACCATAAAACAGCTTTGTCAAGCATTTTTGCATATTTTTCTTAAATATTTTTATTTTATACACATTTGGGTGTATAAACAGAGATTTTATGCAATTTAAAATGTATAAAGTTATAATTTGCCGTATAAAAAGCCTTATCAGTCATAAAAAGCCGCCTGTCCGAATAGAATTTACGGACAAGATAACCACGGAAGGAGGCAGCCCGTCCAAGGGCGAAAGCAAATGCTTGATATACTTGATAAACCAACCTCGGAGAAGACCTGCTCCAAAGGACTGACCGCAGCCGAAGCGTCACAGCTCCTTAAACAGAACGGTCCCAACACACTTGCCGACGAAAAGAAAGCACGTCCTCTCAAAATTTTTATGGGACAGTTCAAAGACATAATGGTGCTCATACTTCTTGCGGCAACGGTGGTGTCGTTTTTTCTGGGAGAGATATACGACGCCCTTACCATTATAATTATCGTGCTTGTAAATGCGGTGCTGGGATTTATCCAGGAATACAAAACCGAAAAGACCCTTATCGCCCTTAAGAATATGACCGCACCCTCAGCAAAGGTTTACCGTGACGGCGTACCCGTACAGCTCCCTGCGTCTGAGCTTGTAAACGGCGATATTATTATGCTTGAAGCAGGCGACAAGGTGCCCGCCGACGCAGCTGTCCTTGAAGCAAAGGGTCTTCTTGCAGAGGAAAGCATTCTGACGGGAGAGTCCGCCGCCGTTGCAAAATCGGCAGGCAGTCCCGACGATACCGATAATTCCATCGGCAGAGCAAACATCCTTTACAGCGGCACCGTCATCACAAAGGGCACCGCCGAAGCCAGAATAATCGCAACGGGACTTTCCACCCAGATGGGTAAGATTTCGGGTATGCTCAAAGAGATCGACGAGGAGCTTACCCCCTTGCAGAAACGTCTTGCAGAGCTTGGAAAGATCGTTGCCCTGATCTGCGTTGCGGTGTGCTTTATCGTGGCAGGCGCAGGAATTTTAAGGGGCGAGCCTGTCTTTGATATGCTTATGACGGGAATTTCCATAGCCATCGCCGCAATCCCCGAGGGTCTGCCCGCAACTGTGACTATCGTCCTTGCCCTTGCCGTAAGGCGTATGCTTAAACAGAAAGCCCTCGTCCATAAGCTCCACTCCGTCGAAACCTTAGGCTGTACGTCGGTGATATGCACCGACAAAACGGGTACTATCACCGAAAACAAAATGACCGTCACAAAAGTTTATGCCGACGGAAGAATTTACAGCATCACAGGCAGCGGAAACAAAATCGCAGGTAGCATAACCCTTGACGGCTCATCCGTAAACCCTTCCGCACACACCGTCCTTGCGGAACTTTTAACCTGCGGTGCACTCTGCAACAACGCCTCCATAAGCACCCCCAAATCACTTTCATCAAGAGAAAGAGGCTCCCTTGAAGCGTCGGGAGAATGGCAGACAGTAGGCGACCCCACAGAAATTGCCCTCCTTACAGCCGCCGCAAAAGCAGGCATCTTAAACCTCAATCAGACCTTTTCACGTGTTGACGAGATACCCTTCGACAGCGAATCACGCTGTATGACGACGGTATGCAGAAAAGGAAGCGTGTTTACAGCCTGCTCAAAGGGTGCGGCAGACGTTATACTTAAACGGTGCGGCTTCGTTCTGACCTCCGACGGCATAAAGCCCCTTACCCCACAGCTCCGCCGACAGCTTGAACGTGAGCACGACAAGCTTACCTCAGAGGCTCTGCGTGTGCTTGCGCTCTGCGAAAAGAATCTTCCGGGGGAAAATTACAGCAGCGGCGATATTGAAAGCGGAATGGTATTTCTCGGCTTCACGGGAATGACCGACCCTCCCCGTCCCGAAGCCGTAAGAGCCGTGAAGCTCTGCCGAAGCGCACACATCCGCACCGTAATGATAACGGGCGACCACAGGAACACAGCCGCCGCAATCGCAGAAAAAGCAGGCATATACAGAAACGGCGACAGAATTATCACAGGTGCCGAGCTTGCTCTTATGACCGACAGCGAGCTTGAAAATATAATCGGCGGCACAACGGTCTTTGCAAGAGTAAACCCCGAGGATAAGCTGAGGATAGTCCGTGCCTTCAAAAAGAAGGGTGAAATCGTCACAATGACAGGCGACGGCGTAAACGACGCACCTGCCGTAAAGGAAGCCCACATCGGCGTTGCAATGGGTATCACAGGCACAGACGTTACCCGTCAGGCGGCGGACGTTGTTCTTCTTGACGACAACTTTGCAACCCTCGTAAGCGCCGTGGAGCAGGGCAGGGGCATTTACGCAAACATACGCAAATTCGTGCGCTATCTTTTATCCTGCAACATCGGCGAGGTGCTTACAATGTTTCTGGGTATCATAATGGGAATGCCCGTGGTACTTCTTCCCACACAGATTCTGCTTGTAAACCTTGCAACCGACGGGCTTCCTGCTATTGCATTGGGCACCGAGCCTGCGGAGCGTGAAAATATGAACCGACCTCCCAGAAAATCGGACGAAAGCTTCTTTGCAGGCGGTTTGATGGCAAAGATTATTTTCAGAGGAGTGCTTATCGGGCTGTGCACCCTTGCAAGCTTTGCTCTTCTTCACTCTATGACGGGAAGCGTTGACACCGCAAGAACGGGCGCACTTTTCACCCTTGTAATGTCACAGCTTGCCCACGTTTTCGAGTGCAAATCCGAGCGAAAAAACATCTTCACCGTACCCTATTTCAGCAACCCCAAGCTTATTCTTGCGGTGCTTGTTTCGCTGGCGGTGATTTTTGCGGCAATCTATCTGCCCTTTATGCAGGTGATTTTTGCAACCGTGCCCCTTACATCACAGCAGCTTCTTATCGCACTTGGATTTGCCCTTTCAGCCCCTCTGTTGCAGTGCATACTGCCGTCGTAAGCTTAATTTGAAACATCCCATTTACCGTTTTTTAATATTACGTTAATTATGTTGCCTGTACCTTGTTAAACTGCACAACTCCGCCTTAAAAGGTTAAAAATAATTCTACTTGTGTTTTTTTGTCAACAGGAGTAAAATAATCTTTGGCTGACATTTAAATAAGCCAAAGATTATGAAAGGGATGTTCAGATGAATATATTCAGCAATTTCGGCTCACGACTCAAAACAGAGTTCAAGGGCTACAACGCAGCTGCATTCGGAAAGGACGCACTTGCAGGCGTGACCGTTGCGGCAGTTGCACTTCCTCTCGCACTTGCATTCGGCGTATCGTCAGGCGCAACAGCGGCGGCAGGACTTATCACAGCAGTTATCGCAGGTATCGCAATCGGCGCACTTTCAGGCGGCTCATACCAGATTTCAGGCCCGACAGGTGCAATGACAGCTATCCTCCTCTCTCTTGTTGCAAAATATCAGCTCCAGGGCGTGTTTATAGCAGGTGTGCTTTCGGGCATAATCCTTCTGCTCTGCGGACTGTTCAAACTGGGCAAGCTTGTTTCCTTCCTGCCCCTCCCCGTTATCACAGGCTTTACCTCAGGTATCGCAATCATCATTGCATTCGGACAGATAAACAATTTCACAGGCTTAACCTGCAGCGGTGAAACCACCATTGAAAAGGTTGTAAGCTACTTTACAACACCACAGGAATTCAACCTTACCGCATTTATAATCGGCGTTGCGGTAGTGGTGTTTATGGCGGTTTATCCTAAAAAGATAAATCAGTATTTCCCGTCCTCTCTTGCGGCGATAATTTTAGCTACGATCGCAGAATTCATCTTCAACTTTGACATTGCACAGGTAGGCGAAATTCCTAAATCCATCTTCCTCCCTGACCGTCTTGATTTAAGCGCTGTTACACTTGAACAGGTAGAGGGACTTATAGTGCCTGCTATTTCAATTGCGGCACTGGGACTTATCGAAAGCCTTCTCTGCGGCGCTTCCGCAGGACGTATGAAGAACGAGAAGCTTGACTCAAATCAGGAGCTTATAGCACAGGGTATCGGCAACATTGTCATTCCATTCTTCGGCGGCGTACCTGCAACAGCGGCTATCGCAAGAACAGCCGTAGCCATTAAATCAGGCGGCAGAACACGTCTTACCAGCATCATTCACGCAGTCGTACTCCTTCTTTCAATGTTCCTCCTTGCACCCGTTATTTCAAGAATACCCCTTGCGGCACTTGCAGGCGTTCTTATGATGACAGCCTGGAGAATGAACGAATGGGACGTTATAAAGAACATTTTCAAGGTTAAAGTAAAAACACAGATCGCACAGTTCCTTCTTACAATGATCGCAACCGTAATTTTCGACCTTACCATTGCAATCGTTATCGGCGTTGCATTCTCACTTATAATGTTCGTTGTAAAGGTTTCGGATATGCAGGTAACTGTTTCCGAGGTAGACCCCGAAAAGCTTGACACAACAAAGGTCAACCCCGATAAGCTTAAATACACCAGCGTAGTTTACATAACAGGACCTCTTTATTTCGGCACCTGCACAAACCTTGAAGAAAAGGTATCCTCTCTGGGCGAAAGCTACAACATCATCTTCTCGATGAGAGGCGTTACCGCCGCTGACATTTCGGGTATCGAGGCTCTCCACGAATACTGCGAGCACCTTATCTCACAGGGCAGAATGGTTTATTTCTCCTGCGTGCAGCCGTCCGTAATGGACCTTTTCGAGCGCACGGGACTTAAACAGGAACGCTTCAAGCACAATATGTTCTTCTGGAGCACCGACAAGGTTTTCGAGCACATTTCATCACTGTAAACAGAAATCCCCACAGCTTTTTAATGCACAAGTCCAGTAAAAACGGACAATAGAAAAAAATCCCCTCCTATGGTATAATGAAATAAAAGCCATAGGAGGAATTTTTATGCCCAGAAGTTACAGACACATACAGCAATATGAAAAGGAAATGGTAGAATTAAAAG
>JAFQUQ010000052.1 GCA_017408395.1 Oscillospiraceae bacterium | reverse complement strand
GCAAGGAATTTCGCCCTCTGCGGAGGGCGACAAGGGCTCTGCCCCTTGACCCCGCAAGCCTTTGAAAAGGCTTGACCTAAACTTTAACGTCGAGCGTTTTTGTGCAATTTTTTCTCAATTGCAACTTTATCGACAATCTGAGGTTTTTTGGTCTTGGTGCATTAAGCGTCTTATAACTGAATAAGATTAAACAAAAAGTATGGAGGTCAACCGATGACAAACAGAACAAACGTTAACGCTATGGCTGAAAAATACAAGGCCGAAATGATGCGTATCTACAACCGCTCAGGCAATTCAAATGCTATGAACGAAAACAGGGAGCACAGCAGGGAGATTATCGAGGATTCACGTCCTCCCGTTGAGCCGCCCGTTGAGAATTTCACCGAGGATTCTCCTCCCCCTGCGGATAATACGGTGAAAATCAAGGAAGTGCCGTCAAAGTTCCCATCCCCCGATGAGATTATGAAAGCGGAAAACAAAGCGGTACATACCGCCGCTTATACCGATGAAGGCAAGGGAAATTACAGCGTTGCCGAAAACAGCGGAGTGATTGAGGATACACCCCTGGAGCCTCTTTATAACGGACCGCAGAACGAACAGAGTCTTGAGGAAATGAAGGGCAGCGGCTACATCAAAGCCGAGATAACAACCGCAGGAGGTGCAGTGCCAATTGAAGGTGCAAGCGTTATCATAACAAAGCGTGAGGGCGACAGGACGCTGCTTATCCGTATGCTTACAACGGATGCATCAGGAAGCACGGAGCTTGTGGCTCTGCCTGCGCCTGATATTGTTTATTCAGAAACTCCCGACCCCGAAAGCAAGCCTTTCAGCGAGTACATTATGAGCATTTACGCAGAGGGATTTTATGCTGTCCCCGAAATCATAGTGCCTGTGTTTACGACGGTAAAATCAATACAGCCTGTTTCACTTGTGCCCCTTGCACAGTTTGAAATGCAGGGCAGTACATCTCCTGCCGAAAACAGCAGAGGATAATGCAGGAGGGAGAATTTATGCCGACACAGCCCTATATACCCGAAAAAATAACCGTCCATCTCGGACGGCCTTCAAACACGGCGGCGGAAAATGTCACCGTGGATTTTCCCTATTATATTAAAAATGTAGCGTCCAGCGAGCTTTATCCCACCTGGCCCGAAAACGCTCTCCGTGCAAATATTTACGCTATAATCTCCTATACCTTAAATCGCATTTACACTGAATGGTACCGTTCACAGGGCTACGATTTTGACATCACAAACTCTATCCAGTTCGACCATTCCTTTGTAAAGGACAGGGACATCTACGAGCCTATAAGCACCATCGTTGACGAGATTTTCAACGACTATATAAGACGGCAGGGCAGCATAGAGCCGCTTTTTGCCGTTTACTGCGACGGCAGAGAGGTTGCCGACTGCGGCGGTCTTACTCAATGGGGAAGCGTGGATCTTGCACGGCAGGGGTATATCCCTTACGACATTCTGACTTATTTCTACGGAGATGATATTGATATTGTGAACAATGCTCCCGTATCACCGAATATTCCGTCCTATCCGGGCGCACCGCTGTCACTTGGAAGCGGCGGAAACGATGTAAGCCGTATTCAGACCCAGCTTAACCGTATTTCGGGAAATTATCCTGCCATACCTAAAATCACTCCCGTTTCCACCGTTTACAATGCCGCTACCGAAGCTGCTGTAAGAAAATTTCAGGAGATATTCAATCTTAATCCTACAGGCATAGTCGATAAAGCGACGTGGTACAGGATAAACTATATCTTCACAAGCGTAAAGCGGCTCAGTCAGCTTAATTCAGAGGGACTCCGCCTTGACGAGATTTCACTCAGGCTTCCCGAAAGCCTGCGGCTGGGAGAGGAAGGACCGGAAGTAAAGTATTTACAGTATTATCTTGCGGTTATCGGTGCTTATTACAGCGCAGTACCTCCTGTTGAAATAACGGGCGTTTACGATTCCGCAACGGAAAATGCGGTCAGGGCATTCCAGCAGGTTTTCGGACTTGAACAGACAGGTGTGGTTGACAGAAAAACGTGGAATGATTTAAACAGAGCCTACAACGGCATAGTTGAAAATGTCCCTGTAAGCATTGACAGCGAAAGTGCTGTGCTTTATCCGGGAATAATTCTTACAGAGGGCGTTACAAGCGAGTATGTAAGGGTACTGCAGGAATTTTTAAGCTTTATACATCAGACTTATCCGACTATTCCCGAGGTAAGCGCTACGGGCTATTTCGGACCCGTGACAAGAAATGCGGTAACGGCTTTCCAGCGGCAGTTCGGTCTTACACCAAGCGGAAATGTAGGTGCGGATACGTGGAACGAAATTGCCGACACCTATTATAATTTGCGCTACGGTTACGAAAAGAAGCCGGGACAGTATCCGGGATATGTTATAGAATAAAAGTTACAGAGTAACAGGAGGCTTTATTTGATATGCAGATTTCAGACGAGCAGAAAAAGGAAGATATACGTGAAGCGCAGATTTATCTGCGTGTGATAGCGGAGCAGAATCCTGCAATTCCGATTATAGTGCCCGACGGTATTTATGATAAGGAAACAGAGGAAGCGGTGAAGGTGTTTCAGCGTGAATACGGTCTTTCACCTACGGGGAAAATCGACGCTGAAACGTGGAACGAGCTTTACCGTGCCTACCTTGAAGCGGCGGTGTATTTTCTGCCTTTGCAGGCGGTCACACCCCTTACAAAAAACAACGTCCCCCTGACAGAGGGAGACGCAGGCTATCTTATTTACATTCTTCAGGCTATGATAAACACGGTCGCGCAATTTTACGATAATCTTGACAGCGTTACCATAAACGGTATCTATGATACCGAAACTGCCGATGGCGTAAAGCAGATACAGCGTATTATCGGAAAAGAGCCCACGGGAGTTGTGGACGCTCCCTCGTGGAACAGCTTTGCGCTTCTGTATAATTTCCACGCCGCAATTGACGATAAGGATATAATCTCATCCGAACCCCAAACTATTCCTGCTTCTCTTGCCGTAAGCAATGTAAAATCCGTCGGGTAATTATTGGTTCAATAAAATTTTTACAGGGACACCCGCAATGGATGTCCCTGTAAACAAATTATATTCAGTCTTTGCTTATATGTCCCGGCATTTCAAACCAGAATGTACTGCCTATACCCTTTTCGGAGCGCACGCCGAATTTATAGTCGTGCTGTTTGAGTATCTGCTTTACGATTGAAAGTCCCAGACCTGTTCCGATAACCTCACGCTTGTTCTTTTCCGCACGGTAATAGCGGTCAAAAATAAGCGGCAGGAGTTCTTCATCAATGCCTTCGCCCGTGTCGGTAATGTCAATACGGGCGGTCTTTTTATCCTTGATTATAACTGTAATATAAACGGTTTTGTCGGGGCCTGTGTAGTTTATTGCGTTGTTTATAAGGTTGTAAAGCACCTGCTGTATCTTTACAATATCAGCCTTTACAATAAACGGGGTTTCGGCGGTGATAATGAATTTATAGCCCTTCTGTTCGGAAAAGAGGGTATAGCGGTCCATAATTTCGTTTATAACATCTGAAATACAGAATTCGGTGATGTTTACTTCCGCATTTCCGCTTTCAAGCCTTGAAAGGTCAAGGATGTCGTTTACGAGGGTGGCAAGACGGTCGCTTTCCTCAATGATAATATTGACGTGCTCCTCACGCTTTACGGGATTATCTCCCGAAAGGTCACGTATCATTTCGGCGTAAGCCTTTACCATCGTAAGAGGGGTACGCAGGTCGTGGGAAATGTTTGCAATAAGGTCACGCCTTAAATTATCGACCTTGGAAATTTCCGACGCCGCATAGTTCAGCGTATCGGCAAGGGTTTCGGTTTCTGTGTAGCCTCTGCCGTCAAACTGCGTGTCAAAATCGCCCTGTCCGAGCTTCTTTGCGGATTTTGTAATACGCACGATAGGGGATTCGATAAGCCTTGCAAGAAAATATGCAATTATCAGACCGAGAATAAAAAGCATAATGCTTATTCCGAGGACCTGACGCTTGATGATTTCCGAGGTGGATTTTACAGGCTCAAGGGATGTGTTTAAATAAATATAACCGCTTGGGTTTTCCTTTTCGCCGACAACCATTACGAAAAGCAGGGTATTGTTGTTGAAGCGCGGGTTCTGTATTTCGGCGTAATAGTAGCCGTTTCCGCTGGTAAGGGCTTCTATGCGGTAGCGGAAAAGTTCAAGGCTGTATGAGCCGTGAAGAAGGCAGTTGTCCGCCATCATATCGTAGCTGTAAATGGTAAAGCCTGCGCTGTTCTGTATAAGTATGCACATATTGTTGTCGTAAGCGATCTCATCCAGCTTGTCCGAGGTGAAATCCTCCTTGCCCCAGCCTTCAAGGATATAGCTTGCAATGCTTACGATGTCCTTTGTTTTAAGGCTCTTGTAATTTGTTTCAAGGGACACGACGAAGGTAAACCACATAAGGACAAGTATGCTGAGGATAAAGATAACGAAGTATATCCACACAGTATTGCGCAGGTTGCGTATCTGCTTAAGTGGTTTCAAACTTATACCCCATTCCTCTTAAGGTTCTGATGAATTTACGGTATTCGCCAAGGGAGTTTCTCAGCATTTTGATGTGGGTGTCAACAGTACGGTCGTCGCCGTAGAAATCGTAGCCCCATACTTCTTCAAGGAGCTTTTCTCTGCTCAGGGCAATACCCTTGTTGCGTACAAGATAGAAAAGAAGGTCGTATTCCTTAGGAGTAAGTGAAGCAACTGTGCCGTCAACGGTGACTTCACGTCCCGCAACGTTTATTTCAAGACCCTCGTAGCAGATGATGTCGGGCTGCTGTTCCTTTGCGGCGGAGCGTTTAAGCACGGCTTTTATTCTTGCAAGCAGCTCCTTGGGGGAGAACGGCTTTACGACATAATCGTCCGCACCGATTTCAAAGCCGAAAAGCTTGTCGTACTCCTCGCCTCTTGCGGAAAGCATTATAACGGGTATCTGCTTTGTCTTGCGGATTTCCTTTATAGCGGAGTAGCCGTCAAGACGGGGCATCATAATATCCATAACTATCATATCGAAATCCTCCTTGCGGCAGATCTCGACAGCCTCCATGCCGTCTTCGGCTTCCTTTGTTTCGTAGCCTTCAAATTCAGCATATTCCTTTACAACGTTGCGTATCATTTTTTCATCATCAACGATCAAAATTCTTGGCATGGTACTCTCTCCTTTGTGAATTGTCAAATTCTAGAACGGATGTTATTTTCTTTTATTTATTTTAACACGCATTTGTGACGTTTATGTGAAATTTCAGCGTATTTTCAGGGTTTTGGTATGATGATTATTGACAAAAAAACGTTTGGAATATATAATATTATTATGATAAAATACAAATCGTGTCTTTAAATTTATGATTTGCTGAAAGAAGGGGTAGTATGACGAAAAAGACATGGCGTCTTGTGCTTGCGATCATTGCGGCATACATTCTATCTGCCCTTATTGTTTTTTCTGTCGGAATGCTGCTGCGAGAAATCATGCTGTTTATTTTTATCGTTTACGCAGTAGCTGTTATAATTTCAATCCCTCTGCTTGTAAAGGCGATAAAAAGCAGGGAAAAGAAAAGAACGCTCAAAAAGCTCCGCTATATGTCCGAAATTATGAAGGACATAAACGCTATGGTTATTCTCTGGGATGCAGATTTCCATTTCATAGAGGTAAATGAAAAGCTTACCTC
Organism: Oscillospiraceae bacterium; assembly: GCA_017408395.1. Classification (GTDB taxonomy): domain Bacteria; phylum Bacillota; class Clostridia; order Oscillospirales; family Ruminococcaceae; genus UMGS363. The sequence continues at coordinate 41,241 of JAFQUQ010000052.1, read as the reverse complement.
CATGACAGGCTACACAGCCGAGGATTTAAGACATAACGTGAAAAATCTTGAAAAGCTGCTTCCTCCCGACGCTTTTGCACCAAGCCTTCAGGCTATCGTCAACAACAAGGATGAGGAATTCTATGTAACGACCAAAAAGGGCGCAAAGATATGCACAGTATGGAATACCTCCATGCTCAGCGTTTTCAAGGGCGATATACGTACAAGCTATATTATGATGTCGATTGGTCTTGACCTTTCCGAGGCGGCTAAAATAAAGGAAGACCTGCTTGTTTATTCGGAAAATCTCGCACTTTCCGAGGACCGTTTCCTTATGGCTACCGAGCTTTCCGAAATAGGTTTTGTGCTTAAGGAGGAGGGTCAGTATCAGTTCCATATTTCCGAACAGTTCAGGAAGATGATAGGTCACAACCTGGAAGAAAACGTTACCTCAGAGGAAGTAAAGGAGCTTATTTATCCGAAGGACCTTATTCATTTTGAAAATATGGTCAACCTTATGACCAAAAAGAAAGTTTCCGATACCAACACCGTTCACGAAGCAGAATTCAGAATGCTTGCTGCGGATGAGTCCTATCACTGGTATCAGCTGCGTTATAAGGTGACTCCTGCTGACAGCTATGTTGACGCAGGAATGGGCGGCTCCATCATCGACATTTCCGCAGATAAGGAAAAGGACATGCTCATCGAAAAGATGGCATATATCGACGAGGTCACACAGATCTACAACCGAAACAGATTTATGATGATAGGTCAGGATACGCTCGAAGCTGCCTGCCTGTCGGACGGTTTTGAAAGCGACTACTGGGTAATTGTTTATGATATAGACGATTTCCATATCATAAACGATACCTGCGGCTACAACAACGGCGACAGACTCCTCAAGAGCTTTGCCACCCTTGTACTTAAAAATACTACCGCAGACGGTTACGGCGCAAGAATAGGCGGCGATAACTTCTCTATGATAATCAAGGACAACGGAGATGAACAGCTTCCTGTAAGAATTATAAAGAAAATGCAGGAAGAGCTTGTTTTCCTTTCCGTTGAGAATTTCCATCAGGGTATGACCTGTTCGGCAGGTTACTGTAAAATGAGTGACGGCGGCGAAACCTTTGCACAGGTGCTTGACCGTGCGGAATTCTCGCTGAGTATGCGTGACGGCAAAAACAGCATTACACGCTACGACTCAAAGGTACACGACAAGATCATCCAGACCAATGCGATTGAAAAAGAGCTTGCAAACGCAATAGAAAATCACGAGCTGGTGCTTTATTATCAGCCTAAGATCAATCTCAGCGACGGCTCCCTTATGGGAATGGAAGCGCTTATCAGATGGATAAAGCCTGACGGCACCATAGTTCCGCCTGCAAACTTTATTCCTGTTGCGGAAAATTCCCTGCTTATCACAAAGATAAGCGAGTTCGTTCTGGGCGAGGCTTGCAGACAGAACAAGGAGTGGCAGGATAAGGGTTATCCGCCTGTTACTGTTTCCGTAAACCTTACAGCGGTTGACTTCTATCAGACCGACGTTACGGCGTCCATTAAAAATGCGCTGGATAAGTCGGGGCTTGACGCAAAGTGGCTTGACGTTGAGCTTACAGAGTCCCTTGCACTCAAGGATATTGAACACGCTGTACAGCAGATGGAAGAAATCAAGTCATTGGGCGTAAAGCTTTCAATGGACGACTTTGGTACGGGCTATTCTTCACTGAGCTACATTCAGATACTGCCTATCACTCTGCTTAAACTTGACCGTTCCTTTGTAATGTATCTTGAAGAAGATGAAATTTCAAGGGAAATCGTTTCTGCGGTTATCAGGATTGCAAAATCGAAGAAAATCGAAACCATTGCGGAAGGCATTGAAACAGAGGGTCAGGTTGAGATACTTAAACAGTCGGGCTGTGACCACGCACAGGGCTACTTCTTCGGAAAGCCGATGCCTGTTGAACAGTTTGAGCAGTTTATGGCGTCAAGAGCAAACAGAGTTACAACAGTTTAAAATCAAAAGGGTATGGGACTTCTCTCCATACCCTTTTTAAGAATACCAAGGAGGTTTAATTATGGCAAAGAAAAGAATCGGCATACTTACAAGCGGCGGCGACTGCCCCGGTCTTAACGCAACTATCAGAGGCATTGCAAAGGCGTGCTTTGAGGAAATGGGCGAGGACAAGGTTGAAATAGTGGGCATACAGAACGGCTATTACGGTCTGATAAACAATATTGCCCGTGAAATGGAGCCGTCGGAATTTTCGGGTATTCTTACACAGGGCGGTACGATTTTAGGTACGAAGCGCCAGCCGTTTAAAATGATGTCCGTTATCGGAGAGGATAACGTTGACAAGGTAAAGGCTATGAAGGAGACCTACAAGAAGCAGAAGCTGGACTGCCTGCTTACTCTCGGCGGAAACGGTACTCATAAGACTGCTAACCTGCTTGCGGAAAACGGACTTAACGTAATCGGTCTGCCAAAGACTATTGACAACGATATTTTCGGTACAGACGTGACTTTCGGATTTCACACCGCTGTTGATATTGCTACGGATGTAATTGACAGACTCCATACAACAGCCGCTTCACACAGCCGTATACTTATGGTGGAAATAATGGGCAACAAGGCAGGCTGGCTTACACTTTATGCAGGCATTGCAGGCGGTGCGGATATAATCATTCTCCCTGAAATACCATATGATTCGCAGAAAATCATTGAGGCTGTAAACAAGCGTACAAAGGCTGGCAAGACCTTCTCTATCGTAGCTGTTGCAGAGGGCGCATTTGACATTGAAGAGGCCAAGCTTAAAAAGAAGGAGCGTGCAAAACGCCGTCAGGAAGCGGGAATTACCACCGCTACTTCAAGAATTGCGGCTCAGGTACAGGCCGCAACGGGCATCGAAGCAAGAGTATGCGTGCCGGGACATATGCTCAGAGGCGGCAGCCCGTCAGCTTATGACAGAGTGCTTGCCACAAAATTCGGCGTAAGGGCGGCTGAACTTATAAAGGCTGAAAAGTACGGTTACAGCGTTGCAATGGTTGATGGTAAAATCACTGAAAACAAGCTTTCCGACGTGGCAGGAAAAACCAAATTCGTTGACCCTGACCACCAGCTGGTAACAACTGCAAGAAATCTTGGCGTATCCTTCGGCGACTGATAAAAAATATGCGTTATCGGATAAATTTCGTCCGGTAACGCATTTTTGGCACAATATTACAATGTTTGCGGCGGGGTTTAGTATAAATTAACATTATTTTTGTGATTTAAATATAAAAAACTGTGATAAAAAATATTAAAAAACACTTTTAATTTGTAAAAGTTTATGATATAATATTAATGTTGTGTATATTGAGGGGTGGATTGCGTCTAAAATACACCTCTGCGGTACATTTAAATATAGAATTTATCAGCTTCAAAGCTGTTTATATAGGAGAGAAGAACTTGGAAAAGTTTATCATAAAAGGCGGAAGACGACTTCAGGGCGAAGTTGAAATAAGCGGCGCAAAAAATGCCGCTGTTGCTATAATTCCTGCCGCTATACTTTCGGACGAACCTTGTGTACTCGAAAACGTTCCGAATATCAGCGACGTTTCCATCAGCCTGCGTATACTTTATGAAATGGGCGCAGATGTAAAGTTTATCGGTAAAAATACAGTAAGAATTGACGCTTCGGGAATAAAGGACCCTGTTGTTCCTTATGAAATGGCAAAGCATATGAGAGCGTCATACTATTTCCTGGGCACATTCCTGGGCAAATTCAAGCGTGCAAGAGTTGCAATGCCTGGCGGCTGCTATCTGGGCGACCGTCCTATCGACCAGCACCTGAAGGCTTTCTCTACTCTCGGTGCAAGCTGTACTCTTGACCACGGTATGATAGATATTCAGGCAGAAACCCTGCTTGGTTCACAGATTTATTTTGATATGGTAACAGTTGGCGCTACCATAAACACAATGCTTGCGGCTGTAAAGGCTACGGGTATGACCGTTATCGAAAACGCCGCAAAGGAGCCGCATATCGTTGACCTTGCAAACTTCCTCAACTCAATGGGTGCGGATATTATGGGTGCAGGTACGGACGTTATCAAAATCAGGGGTGTAAAGAAGCTTAAGGGTACGACTTATGCAATTATCCCCGACCAGATCGAAGCAGGCACATTTATGGTTGCGGCTGCCGCAACAAAGGGCGATGTGCTTATCAAGAATGTTATTCCGAAGCACCTTGAAAGCATTACTGCAAAGCTTGAAAAAATCGGTGTAAACGTTGAGGAATTTGACGACAGTATCAGAATTTCCGTGGATGGTCCTCTGGTTAAGACAAGCATAAAGACAATGCCTCATCCGGGCTTCCCTACCGATATGCAGCCTCAGATTTCAACGCTTCTCTGCCTTGCAGAGGGTACAAGCATTGTAACGGAGAGCATTTTTGACAACCGTTTCCGTTATGTTGACGAGCTGAGACGTATGGGTGCAAATGTGTCCGTAGACGGCAAGGTTGCTGTTATTGAAGGCGTAGGCTCATTTATGGGTGCACCTGTTACAGCTCCCGACTTAAGAGCAGGCGCAGCACTTGTTATTGCAGGTCTTGCGGCAAAGGGTGTTACTGAAATCGAAGATATTTACCACATTGAAAGAGGCTATGAGAGCTTTGAGGAAAAGCTCCGCAGTCTTGGTGCGGATATTGAAAAGAAGTCCGTTCCCGGTGTTGCGGTAAGAAAAGCACTTTAAAATTGACCTGAGAAGTTCATTCTTCTCAGGTTTTTTTGTTTTACGCAAGTTGCAATAACGAAAAAAATGTGATATAATTAATTAAAATTTTGTTTTAAAGGAGCAGAGCTATGGTAGTTAAACCTAAAATCAGAGGATTTATTTGCACAACATCACATCCGACAGGCTGCGACGCAGCTGTAAAGGCACAGATAGATTATGTAAAGGCACAGCCAAAGACAGAAGGCGCTAAAAAGGTACTTGTTATCGGCTCTTCAATGGGCTACGGTCTTGCTTCAAGAATTTCCGCAGCATTTTCCTGCGGTGCGGCTACAATCGGCGTGATTTTCGACAAGCAGGGCAGCGACTCACGTACAGGCTCCGCAGGCTGGTACAATACCGCCGCTTTTGAAAAGTACGCTCACGCAGAGGGACTTTATGCTAAAACGATCAACGGCGACGCTTTTTCACAGGAAATCAAGAACGAAGTCATTGACCTTATCAGAAATGACCTCGGTAAGGTTGATATGGTGATTTACAGCCTTGCCGCACCAAGACGTACACTTGCAGACGGTACTTCCGTTTCATCTGTGCTTAAAACAACAGGCGGCAGCTACACAAACAAGTCCATTGACCTTAAGAATATGAAGATCTCCGACGTTACAATCGACCCTGCAACAGATGAAGAAATCGACGCAACAGTAAAGGTAATGGGCGGAGAGGACTGGATTGACTGGATAAAGCAGATGAAGGAAGCAGGCGTTCTTGAGGACGGTGCCCTTACACTTGCATATTCCTATATCGGACCTGAAATCACACATCCTATGTATTTCAACGGCTCAATCGGCAGAGCAAAGGCTGACCTTTACGCTTCCGCAAAGAAAATTACAGCAGAGGTTGAGGGCGTAAATGCTTACGTTTCCGTAAACAAGGCACTGGTTACACAGTCAAGCTCCGCTATTCCGATAGTTCCTCTCTACATTTCCATTCTCTACAAGGTAATGAAGGAAGAAAACTGCCACGAGGGCTGTATAGAGCAGATGCAGCGTATGTTTGCGGAAAAGCTTTATAACGGCGGCGTAAAGACCGACAGCGAAGGCCTTATCAGAATGGACGACTGGGAAATGCGTGAGGACATTCAGAAAAAGGTGTCCGAGCTGTGGGATAAGATAAGCGACGAAAACCTTGCCGATTATGCGGATATTGCAGGCTATCAGCAGGAATTCAGCGAAATTTTCGGCTTCGGTTTAAACGGCGTGGACTACGATGCAGATGTTGACCCTGCTATCGGAATTGAAAGTATAGGCTGATTTGAATTTCTTTATCTTTAAAAATAGGTTGATTTTCTCCTATTATTTGTGTATAATAAAGATGTAAGGGAGGGCTGTATTATGACAGTAAACACTAATACGCTGGTTTCTATCACAGAAGCAAATCAGAATTTTTCCAAAGTAGCTCGTCTTGTTGATGAGAACGGTTCTGCTGTAATACTGAAAAACAATGTTCCCAGATATATCGTTCTTGAATTTTCCGAAGCTGAAAAAATGCAGTCAGCCTCAGATGAAGACGTAGCTGATGTTTCACGAAGATTAATTGCCAAAAATTTTGAAGCATATAAGGAACTTGCGAAATGATAAGGTTAACAAAAAAGCAGTTATTATCGGTTCACAGTATGCTTATTGAAGCTACAGGAGGAATTGACGGGCTTCGTGATGAAGGCTTGCTGGAATCTGCACTTGAAACGCCTTTTCAGACATTCGGAAATCAGGAACTTTATCCTACGCTTCTGCAAAAAGCGGCACGGTTAGGCTGTTCGCTGGTGTCAAATCATCCGTTTACAGCGGAAATAAGCGGATAGGCATACACGCAATGCTGGTGTTTCTGGAGCTGAACGGCGTGGAAATTCAATGCACACAGCAGGAGCTTATTGATTTGGGGCTGTCTCTTGCCACAGGAAAAGTATGCTTTGAAAATCTTGTGGAATGGCTTATTGCTCACAATTAAAATATTTATTGTAAATCTGTTCTCTGAAAAGAGGGCAGATTTTTTATTTTACCTATTGACAAGAGAAATAAGGTGTGCTATACTGTACTACAACACCTAGTACAGTTAATACATAAAGGAGTGAGCAGATGTACACTATTGACTTGCAGAGCCGTACCCCCATTTATGAGCAGCTGTGTAAAAGAATAACGGAGCTTATTTTAAAGGGCGAGCTTAAACCGAACGACAAAATCCCCAGCGTGAGAGAGCTTGCAAAGGGGCTTGGTGTCAATCCCAATACCGTTTCAAAGGCATTCGGTATACTTGAAAGAGACGGTATAATCTATTCCCTTGCAGGACGGGGCAGCTTTGTTGCGGAAATAAAGCAGGACAGCTTAAAGGAAAAGGCTTTTGCCGATTTTGATAAGGCTGTCGATGAAGCACTTAAAGCAGGGATAACCTGTGAGGAGCTTGCGGAAAGAATACGAGGAAAGGAAGAGAGTTTATGATAGAATTAAAAGGCGTAACAAAGCGTTTTGAGGAGTTTACCGCCCTTGATAATGTTGATCTTGAAATCGGAACAGGCACAGCTTTCGGGCTTCTCGGTTCAAACGGTGCAGGCAAATCAACAATTCTCCGTCTGCTTTCGGGAATTTACACTGCTGACGGCGGAAATGTCATCATTGACGGACAGGAGGTTTTCGACAACGTTGCTGTAAAGGAAAGGGTATTTTTTATCAACGATGAAACCGTGCAGTTCAGCGGAATGACTTTAAGGGAGCTTAAAAATTACTATAAGGGTTTCTATCCTAACTTTTCAGAGGAGGATTTTGAAAAGCTCAATAAAATTATCAAGCTGCCTATGGATAAGCGTATCGACAAATTTTCAAAGGGTATGAAAAGACAGGCTATCGTTATAACGGGACTTGCCTGCCGCACGGATTATCTGCTTCTTGACGAAGCCTTTGACGGACTTGACCCCACTATGAGAATTATCGTTAAGCGTATGCTTGTTGACGCAATGCTGGACCGTCAGCTTACAACGATTATTTCGTCACACAACTTAAAGGAGATAAATGAGGTCTGCGATACTGCGGCGCTTTTACATCAGGGTAAAATCGTGTTCTGCCGTGACCTTGACAGCTTAAAGGGCAACATCCATAAAATACAGGCGGCATTCCCGACAAACTGTGAGCGCGGTGATTTTGCAGATATGGAAATACTCCACTTTGAGAAAAATCAGAGCATTACATACATAATCGCAAAGGGCGAGGAGGAGTTTATCAGAGAACGTATAAACGCTAAAAATCCTCTTGTTTTCGATATGATACCGCTTACGCTTGAGGAAATATTTATTTATGAAATGGAGGGTATGGGTTATGACTTCAAAGGTATTGACTAAGCCTATGCTTCATAATATGATGCAGAATATCAGGGCAAACCGCAAGACGACGATAATTATTGCGATAATGCATATGCTTGCTGTGCCTCTTATTCTGGCAAACTGTATGTTTAATTTTGCTATGCGCATAGATACCGAGCCTGATGAAATTTATGCGGGAATTGCAGTAATTACCACGTTTGCTGCTGGTGTATCGGGCATAATAATTGCAATAAACAATTTCCGCTATCTTCATAACAAATCGCTGGTGGATATGTGCCTTTCACAGCCTATGACAAGACGGCAGAGGTTTATTTCGGATCTGCTGTCGGGACTTATTTCCTACATAGGACCATTTATCGGCACAAGCATAATTTCGGGACTGCTCCTTCTTATCGGCTATACGACAATGAACGGAGAAACCATTCTCATCAGCTACGGCAACGGTGAAAGCTATGCTTCAGTGTGTGACTTTTTCGGTTACTTTGCACCTGTTTTCGGATATATAGTTCTGACGGGCATAATCACAATGCTGCTGCTTTTCCTGCTGACGGTGCTTGTAATGGTATGCTGCGGTACGCTTTTTGAGTCCATACTCTACACTATCTTTGTAAATGCGGCGATACCTCTGTTTGTACTGCTTGTTTACGCAATGTGGTTTTCAGACCTTGAGGGTATAAGTCTTGACGATAAAATGTGCGCATTTTTATGTACGACATCTCCTGTGGGCTGTATAGTTCAGCTTGTGTATATGATAGAAACTTTAGGCGAAGTTCATCGCTACGGATACTTTGATGGAGTGCCCCTTCATATATGGCTTATCGGCGTCGTAATTGTAATAGCGGCAATGCTTTTCGGCTCATACTTCCTTTATATGAAGCGCAAGGCTGAGCAGGTTTCAAAGCCGTTTGTATTCAAAGGCTTCTACTACATTTTAATCACAATGATGACGGTCTGCATTGCAAGCTTCATTGAATATGCAAGCGGTGCTGAAATTGTGGCAACCTTTATTATAACCTTTATCTTCTATATGATTCTTGAAGTTATCTCAAGGAGAGGCTTCAGAAAATTCTGGCACGGTATTCTCCGATATGCTGCAACAATGCTGGTGTTTATAGGCGTTGCGGCTCTGGTAGATTACACAAACTGTTTTGGTATCGAGCTTAAAGTTCCATCCGTAAACAGCGTTTCAAAGGTTTATGTATCTTACAGAGGCATTGACGGCAACGGCACTTCGGAAAATTTCCATTATTTTAACGGAAACAATGAGAAAGCAAAGGAAGCTCTTGAAGCTATCCAGCTGACCACTCCCGAAAATATTGCTTCTGTTGTAAACGCACATCAGGCAATCGTTGATTATTATTGTGACGGTGCAGAATCAGGCTACGGCAGTTCAGATAACCTTTCAATCTGCTACGTTTTAAACAATGGTACAAAGCTTGTAAGAAGCTACAACTACATACATCACAGTGCAATGGAGCACCTTATTGATATTGAGCTTACCGAGGAATACAAAATTCAGTATGCAGGCTATATCAGAAAGGAAATTGAAAGCTTCTACGACAGATACAAGAATGACTTTACAGAAAGAGCAGTCAGGGAAAATGCAATAACTTACAATGCGTTGACACTTCCTCTTGAAATTTCATACACCAACGGAATAGGCGGAAACGGTGCTTATACTTTCTATCCCGACAAGGAATTTATGAACAGACTTGCCGCAGCAATGGAGTCGGATATTATAAATATGACAGCCGACGAATATTTACATTCAACTGCGGAAACGGAATTTACACTTCATCTTTACTATGACTCATATGACATTGACTCAAATTACAGAGAAACTATGGCTCTTCTTGCTGAAAAGGGATATAATCTTATTCTTGAAAGCGGTCATCTTGCAGATTTCTTCAGAGTGATCACCAAGGATATGGGCTATGAAATCAGAATTTTCAAGCCGGGTGAGCTGGAAGAATTCACTGGACTTCCGTACACTCGTGTTTACGATTCAAGTGCTGTAAACACATCCAAGTTGTGGAAAGAAGGAATTAAATATGTGCGTTACTATTCCGATGAGCTGGTTGAAATTCTCAAAGTAATGAAGCCCGTGTATATCAGCGATAATCTGTGTCATACTATTGAAGTAAACGGCAAGCTGTTTGCTATTCCTTATGATTACAGTGAACAGGCAGCGGAGCTTTATTCTCAGGCTGTTACTGTAATGGATAATGAAGAATACAGCAGCCGTTATTACACAGGGTTTGCATACTGACGCATTTTTTCAGCGGTAAATCAGAACGCAGCAGGGACATAACTCTGCGGGAAAGGGACTTCGATGAAAAAAGCTTTATCGGCAATTGGCATTATTGCGCTGTCAGTGACAATGCTGACAGCCTGCGGCAGAAGAAATGATGATACCGCAGTAACCGAAACAACACCTCAGACGACGACCTCCGTAACAACTGTGACAACTACCGAAACAACAGAGCCGTTCAGCGATTATGACGGTGACGGCTTTGTTGAGGACGTTATCACCGACGCAGAGGACACGGTTGAAGATGTTGTAACCGGTGCGGAGGACATTGTTGAGGAGGTTCTCCCCGGTGATTCCAACGGCAACGGAAGATAACCAGCCGCAATAAAAAGAAAACGGTACCGAAATGGGTTAAAATTTCGGTACCGTTTTTTTATTTTATTTACGTGTAGATATGAAATCCGCCTATACGAAACAACAGGAGCAATTAAATATCAGTATCCCTGTCTTTTCATTGTCTTTACAAGGTAAATGAATTCGTCCTTGTATTCATCGGAGGAGTAGTCATAATCTGCAAGCATTGTAAGAATACTCTGACAGGTTGCAGTGCCCTTGTATTCGCTGTTTCTGAGAACAAGACCGAATTCGGCAACACCTGCCGCAAAGGTAAGGTTTTCCGACATTGCCTCGGTGTAAGCATCCATTGTAACAGGGTATTCAAGGAGCTTGCTTGTGTCACCGTCGGGTGCTTTGTAGCGGAGGGCAACTGTAAGAAGCTCGCCGTTATCTTCGCCTGATACGGTTTCCTGATATTTAAGGTCGGAGGTGTCAAATTCCATAGGGCTGTCGTTCATAACGACTTCGTAAAGTGCGGTTACGCTGTGACCTGCGCCGATTTCGCCTGCGTCCTTTGTGTCGTCTGCAAAATCCTCTGCCGCAAGCGCTCTGTTTTCGTAGCCTACAAGGCGGTAGCCCTTGATGTATGCAGGGTTGAATTCCACCTGAATTTTAACGTCCTTTGCAACTGTAAAGAGAGTGCCGCCCATTTCTTCAACGAGAACTTTCTTTGCTTCAAGCTCGCTGTCGATGTAAGCGTAGTTACCGTTGCCGTTGTCAGCGAGAGCCTCCATTTTGTTGTCCTTGTAGTTGCCTGTGCCGAAGCCGAGAACAGAAAGGAACACGCCTGTTTCACGCTTTTCCTCGACAAGGTCTGTAAGGTCGCTTTCGCTGGAAATACCTACGTTTAAATCACCGTCGGTAGCAAGGATTATTCTGTTGTTGCCGCCCTCGATGAAATATTTTTCTGCAATTTTATAAGCTGTCTTGATACCGTCTGCGCCTGCTGTTGAGCCGCCTGCGGAAAGAGAGTTTATGGCATTTTCAATGGTGTCCTTATGGCTTCCCTCCGCACCTTCAAGAACTACCTCGTCATAGCCTGCATAGGTAACGATTGAGATTCTGTCCTGTGCTGTAAGATTTTCAGTAAGCATACAGAATGATTTCTGTACCAGCGGAAGCTTGTTTGAGTCGTACATAGAGCCGCTTACGTCAATAAGGAAAACAAGGTTCATGGGCTCACGCTCAGAAAGGTCGATTTCCTCTGCCTGTAAGCCTACAAGCATAAGCTTTGTGTCCTTGTTCCAGGGGCAGTCTGCAATTTCCGTTGTAACGGAGAAAGGCTCATCTGCCTTCGGAGCAGGGTAGTCATAATCGAAATAGTTTATCATTTCTTCAATTCTGATTGCGCTAGGATTAATGCCGTAGCCTTCTGTGATCATACGGCGGAGGTTTGTATAGGAAGCAGTGTCAACGTCAATAGAGAAAGTAGAGAGGGGATTTGCCGCAACGCTCATATAGCTGTTTTCAATTATGGGGTTGTATTCTTCGGTGTTGAAATAATTTTCAGACGGTGCGAAGTCATCCTTCGCCGCTGTCTTGCTGTCTGCCATAGGTGCTTCGCCTACTATTTCTTCTTCTATAGCCGCAGCCGTTGTTGCAATGTAGCCGCCTTCAGCTTTACCATAATTATCATAATAAGCTTCACCGGCGGAGTCGCCTACCGCATTATTCTGAATGTATGCTTCGTCTGTTGCTGATTTATCGCCGCCGCAGCCTGAAAGCATAGCCGCCGCTAAGATTATTGCTGTTAATGCGGATGTTAATTTCTTTAATTTTTTCATAGTAATTCCTCCTGTCAGTCGGAGCGCAGTCTGCTCCACTTTTCAATAAGCGGTGAAATATCGCCGTTAAAGGTAAACATCATTCTGTCATAGAAAAAATCATCAACCTTGTTCTGAGGGTAAATAATGCTCTGGGAGTCGGGAGCGTTTAAACATTCCCAGCCGTTGTAGTAAACCAGTCCGCCGTCTGCCGTGACCTCTATCTGAGGCACGCCGTCAAAAACGGTCTGATAGGTATCATCGGAGGTTTTAAGAGGGATAACGTACTCTCCGCCTATCTTTAAACTGTATTCGGAACAGCTTGCAACGGTGATTTTACTGTTTAAATCATTACTGCCGTAAACTGCCTTTGGAGTCAGCTCATAGTAAACACATTCCCCGTCGGGTGAAGCATAGACATTATCAACAACAGCGTCGATAATACATTCCGTTTCCACCAGAATATCATCCTCTACGAAATAATCGCCGCCGGAAGGGGTACCGTAACAGCTGATATTTTTTGTATAGGACGGTGCAAAGGAAAGTTCGTTGTAATTGAGAGGACCGTCTGAGGTTTCAAATGTGTTTTCGGGAATAGCTTCTTCCACAACTTCTTCTGCGGCTTCATTTTCAGCGTCCGCAGCGTCATTGAAAAAGCTAGGGGTGGTGAGAGCCTGTTCAACGGAAATGCTGTTGGACGCATTATTCGGAGCTGATTTTTCGGTTGAAGCAATATCGTCACGGTTTAAAACTGACGGTACGGCAATCAGGATTGTTACACAGGCAGCAATAAGAGCGCCTGTACGCCATAAGGTGATGTTTGATTTTTTCTTTGGAGCAGGAGCTTCCTTTTCGGTAAGCCTGCTGTCGATTTTTGCCCAGAGAGCGTCCATATCGGGAGCAGACCCTGACATTTCTTCGGTATAAAGTTCTTTTATTCTTTCTTCTGTCATTATGTCTGCACCTCCTTTATGTGTTTTCTGAGTTTATCAACAGCCGTGCGGTATTTCCACGCAACTGTTCCCAATGGTTTGTTAAGGGTATGGGCGATGTCCTTGAAGGTAAGGTCTGCAAAAAGCTTAAGGTTGACCACCTCACGCTCGCAGGGGTCGAGAGTTTCGAGAGCCTCTCTGACCGTCATATCGCCGATAACGGTATTTTCCGAATTTTCCTCCGAGACGGGTTCTTCTGATGTACCGTCTTCATTTTCAATATCGAGGATAAGCTGTTCCCTGCCGTTTTTACGGAGAAAATCTATTGCCGTGTTTCTTGCGGTCACAGTGAGCCAGCGCTTATGCCCGCCGCCGCTTTTGTATGTATCGGCAAGCTTATCCCATAGCTTAAGAAAATAATCCGATGTAAGGTCCTCTGCGTCGTGGCTGTTTCTGACCGCCGACAGCATAACCGAGTAAATAATTTTACCGTATTCATCGTAAATTTCCTTCAAGCCTCTTTTGTCGCCGCATCGTATCTGTTCGATACAGCGTTCAAACAGGCTGTCAGTCATACCGTTATCACCCCTTTGATTAATATACGTTTTCAGACATCACTTTTTATGGAGTAAACTTAAACAAATTAATTTTAAATTTTATGTATACTATTTACAAATATCAAGCATATCGGTAAGATTTTTGCATACCGTGCAATCAAAGCCGCAGGAATTTTCATTATGTACAAGAATGGCGGGTATTCCGTAAGCGTTTGCACCCTTTATGTCGCTGTAAGGGTTGTCTCCTACCATAAAGCACACATCCGGAGAGCCTGCAAGCCTGAATGCATAATCAAAAATTTCACGTCGGGGCTTGTCAAAGCCGATTTTTGCAGAAATCACGTAGCCGTCAAAATATTCACCGAAGCCGAGAGCGTCAGCGGTGACATCAAGCTCGGGATAGTTGTTTGAAAGCAGAATATGCTTATATCCACGCTCTTTAAGCTTGCCCAGCACGTCAAAAACATCATCATACGGATGATAGTTTCCGATTTTCATAATCGTTTTCCGATAAAGCGGAAGCAGGCGGCTTATTTCGTTTCCGTCAATGCCTACCGCCTTGTAGACATCGCTGATGTGGCGGTTTGTGTATTCCCACCATTCCTCGTCCTTAAGTCCTGCGGTTTCGTCAGGGGAGTCCCAGGTGAAGCCCCGTGCCATGGGAGGACGTATATCCGAAAGGGTGACGGTGTTATTTTCGGTGTAAAGCTCAAGCGTTTTAAGCAGAGTACCGCTCCACAGATGCACCGAATAAACCAGTGTACCGTCAAAGTCCCAGAAAATCGTTTTGTTCATAAGCAGCTCCTTTCTGTCAGCAAAAGGCAGTATTTAAGCGCAGCCGTATAATATCGGATGCGCTTGGAGTATCACTTTATTTTAAGTCCGTAATTTGAGCAAAGACTTTCCAGTCCCATAGGATAGATCATACCGAGAGGAGTAAGCTCCCATCGTGAATTTGAATAGCCTATTTCAAGTCCTACCAGGGTGTTATGCGTAAGGGGCGGTTCAAGACGGTAGATGAGCTGCTGACCGTTTGAAAGCTTGATTGAAATGGCAGGATTTTTAAGATTGCTGAAATTAAGATTAAGGGGATTCTGGTAAATGGAATAGGCAATATCGACTTCAGCCACATCAAGAGGAAGGGCGTTGAAGTTTATGTATATCACCTTGCGGTCGGGGGCGTTGAGATAGCGTACTCCGCCGCAGAGGGAATGGTCGTTTCCGAAAAATACAAAGCGGTCGTTTTTAGTGACGTTGAGATGTTTGTCTGCCATAAAGGTGAATGCGTCGATTTCCATAGGGAATTCCCTGTTGTCGTAAAGAAGCTCGATTTCAGCCTCGTCACAGGTTATAGGAATGTGCATACCTCTTTCCAGCATAAACAGGGAGTGAGTTTCGACAGGCTCATCCTCAACTGCTTCGGGAGTGTACAGCTCATTTGTCTGCGGAACAGGCACGGACATATCGGGGAAAATCATTTCTTCCTCGTAATCGGTCTGTGCGTTTTCTGTTTCTTCCGCTTCAAGTTCGGTTGGGTCGGCTTTGAATAAAACCTTGCCGTCTTCAAAATCAGACACGTTCTCGTCAGCCGAGCCGCTTAAATAAATACGTCTTGTCACAGCGGATTTAAGAAGGATTTCACCGTAAATATAGGAGCCGCTGCGTATGGGGGCAATCGAAAGGGTTACTGTATTCGCACCTGCTTCAAGAACGGACGGTGCAATTGTTACATCGTGAATATCTGAAATGATCTCAGTTCTGACGGGAACGATGACTTCGAGAATGCATACGCATTCTTTTTCGGCAGGAAGCTTCCCGATGTTTATCATCTTAGGAATTCCCCAGGGCTTTTCTTCGCCGCCGATACCTTTTAAACGTCCCGCAATCTCAACATTTACAAAGCCCGTGTCGTGCTGAACGGAGTTTACGGCTACGCTGTCAGCGGCAGGAAGATTATCGTTTGTAACCTCTATACGGAGATTTTCGAGAGTGACTCCCGAAGAAGAAACTGTAAGAACAGGGCCTTTGCTGCGCCATAAGGTAGTGTTGTTTCCGACGATACGGCAGGGCCGGCTTACAGCAAGGGGACCTTCAAATTCGCCTGACGGAATATGAATTTCGCCTGAGCTGTCAGGCCTGTTCAATAGCTGCTGTAATTCTATATTTGTCAAAGCGTTACCTCCGTTTAAGAAATGTGTTTTCTGTCGTTTTCCTTTATTTTATCGACTATACGGTCAGCCTTGTTTTCTGCACCGTCAGCCCTGCCTGCGACAATAACCGCAAGAGCCGAAAGAAGAACATTAAGCACTGCCGCAATATACCATACCGCAAATCCCATCACATTTTCGGCAAACACGCTCATAAGCAAAGCGGAAATTATCATAAGAATAATTCTTGCCAGCGTGTAGAAAGCGGCGGAGCTTTTTATTGAACGGCTGTAAACACCGTATCTGAACATTGACATCAGACCGTCTGAAAGCACGGCGTCTGCGGCGTCCTTAGCCGCTTCACAGCTCACGGATGAAGCGTACATAACATCCGCTTCAGCACAATGCTCACAGTCCTCGTAGCTTGTAACGGTCACGCCTACCGAATATTTAAGCTGTTTTGCAAGTCCGATAAGCTGCTCCTTGTCAACGTCCCCTGTGATAATTTTTAAAGCAGGGAGTATGCGTTTTGCTTCGTTTTCATCCATCTCAAACAGTTTGTCTGCCGAAATGACCTCTGCCGCCGTTGCTGCTGTAACAGCCTTGTCGGCAATGGAAAGGTATTCCGATGTACTTGAGCCTGTAAGCATAACAATGCGTGAGCCGTTTTCCGAAAGAGCCTTGTAAGCTGACGGCGAAGCACTTCTCAGCTTCTCGTGAAGGGTAAGCATACCGATAAAGGTAAACCTTCCGTTTTCTTCTTCCGCCGCATAGGCAATTACACGGCTGCCCTGAAAAGCAAGCTCCTCTGCCATAGCAGAAAGAGGGGCTGTATTTGAAAGTGACTTTCTGCTGCCTGAGCCGTCAAAATAAGCTGTACAGCTGCCTATTATCTTATCGGGAGAGCCTTTGACCAGCCTGCGGAAACCGAAATCCTTGTCGGCACCGTTTATATTCTTTGCGGTAACTTCAAGGTCACGGGTGCTTTTTATTCTTTCTGAAATAAATCTTACGGTTGCATTTTCATAAACATCGGGACCGATAATGCGTTCCCTGTTTACAAGTGAGGATGTGCCGCTTACGACAGCTGTTGAAAGTATCGTACCGAGGGGGTACGGGATCTCGTAGCATTTTGAGTAGTTGCGTCCTTCGCCGTCGGTAAAGCCTGTAACGGAAGGTCTTCCGTCGGTAACAAAGGAGGACTTGTCGGCAAAGATAAGGTCTGCCGTACCTTTGAGGGTTGCGGCTCTTACACCGCTTCTGTACATATTGTTCGAGTATGCGTTCTTGAAAAATTCAGAGGGCCATCTTAAGCTTTCCGATGCGAGCACGAAAAGTGAGAGATAGACCGTTACAGCGGCGGCAATATTTGTTGCTGAAGCTCCGTAAGTCCCGTCGCTCAAACAGCAGATCACATAAACGGCCGTAAGTGCGGCAGCAAGAACACCTGCCACGGCATAGCTTACAGCACGGCTTTTTGAACTGCGGTTCTGAGGGATTTCGTCATCATATTCCGATGCAACGGAAGTAATTTTTATTACGGCAAAACCTGATGAAACCGTGTCCCATCTGTAAACAGCCTGTTCGATGGTAAGGCCGCTGTCTTCGCCCTTGTAATTTCGGATAAGCTTGCTTCCGCTTTCGCTTTCTGCGGTGATGTCGCCGTAAACAACCATAGCGTCGGCAGGAATAACGTCCCCTTCCTGAACGAGAACATAGTCGCCCTTGACAATATCACCGGCAGGGACGTCCTTTACTGTATTTCCGCAGCGGTAAACATGGCAGACCTCCTCGTCCGTCCTGTGTTTTATCTTAAGGCTTCTGCGGTCGTAGTAAAGCTCCGCAAGGCAGTTTACAAGCATAGGCACACCTGCCGCAGGCACCATAAGCAGCACCTTCCACAGCAGGTCAAACTCCGCTTCATAGCCTGTCAGGGCAAGCAGGAGAGCGTATGCGGTGTAAACCAGAATAATTATAAGATAGATTTTGACAGGCACCCTGTTGAAACGGTCGATGAGCCTGCATTTTAAAGTGTAGTTTGATGAATCATCAGCAAGGCGGTTGCTGCCGTATTTTCTGCGGGATTTTTCCACCT
Organism: Oscillospiraceae bacterium; assembly: GCA_017408395.1. Taxonomy (GTDB): domain Bacteria; phylum Bacillota; class Clostridia; order Oscillospirales; family Ruminococcaceae; genus UMGS363. The sequence continues at coordinate 23,043 of JAFQUQ010000052.1, read as the reverse complement.
GGCTGTCGGTAAGACCGTTAAAAGTCATATTGCTTCGTTTCCTTATATTTAAACTGAGATTATTTTTACATTTATAAGCGTACCTCTGTCATCACGGGAGGCTCTGAAAACAGTACCGTCCGTAAGGCGTATAGCCTGTCCCTGAGGTACGGGATTTCCCTGAGGTGAGAGCAGACCCTCTGCGTGGCTGTTTATGAGGAACCATTCGTTGTTATGTCGGCAGATGTATGCCTGCATTGTAAGGTCAGCCTTTTCATCGGGGAAGATGTTGCTGTGGGTATGCCACTTGAAAAGAGGAGTGTTGTTTACAGCGTCAAGCTCGGAGAGTCTGCGCCACTGTCCCTTGTGACCCCTTACCTCCGAATTGAGGGTAAGCCGCACGATTTCCTTGTCTGCGATTTTTGTACCGCAGAAAGGGCATACAGGATTGTTTACATCGTGAAGCACAAACCATTTTGACGAGCAGTCGGGATTTGAGCATTTGTGCAGAAGGTCCCATGCGTGGACAATGCCTCTTTCCCATTCCATTGCTGATGGACGAAGAGCAGGATTATGCAGGCCGTCAACGAACGCACGCATAAAAAGCTTTTCCATTTCAGGCCCCAGATCCTTCACCGTCACTTTAAGATTAGAGGGACGGTTTGAGGTATCATCGGGATTTTCTATAAACAGAGCCTGCGGTCCAAGACCGAGAAAATCGTCCTCTTCCGCTGAAACCGTGGAGAAGATTTTAGGGCCGATAAGAGGGTGACGCAGGAAAAGATATTCGTAGATAAGCACCGCAAGAGCGTGGAGGTCGGTTGTAGAGCCGGGAATTTTTCTTCTCGGGTCAGTACGGGGAAGCTCCATTGTTGCAAGAACTTCGGGGGCGATATAGCCTCTTGTTCCAGCAACTTCGGGGGGATAAAGCCCCGGCACAACAAGGGAGTCAATGTCGATTACGACGCAGTTTCCGCTTTTAGGGTCAATAAGCACATTGTTGTTGGAAAGGTCGGAATGTGCAAGGCCTGCCTGATGAAGACGGCGGATAGACCTTGAAAGCAGCAGGGACATCTGTAACATTGAACGGAAATCTCCCAGCTCGGATTTATTGAGATATTTGCGGTTTTTTGAAGTGAACCAGTTGCTTTTCTTGTCCTTGCCCTTAAGGTCGAGGAGCTGTGAAGCGCTGCTGTCAAAGAAAAAGTTTGACGGATAAGCAGGGGATACCAGACCGAATTCGGGGCTTACCACAATATCGGTAGGCCAGCAGAAACGCTTTTCAAAGTAAGCCGCAAGCTTGTCGTCGTTGCCCAGAGAGCCGCCCCTTGATTCGGGCAGAGTGGGATTATATTTGCCTATTATCGCTTCGATACGGGAGCGTGTGTTGAAATCGACCTTGCTGGGGTCGTTGAAAAACTGGATAACATAGGATTTGTCGGGAGCGAAATAGGTGTATTTCATACCTCCTCTGGGAGGATTGTCAGTTATAACATATTTAAGCCTTTTGCCGCTGGCAAGAATGGCTTCGCCGATTTTGTTCATTTTAGAACGCCGTCCTTAAGTCAAACATTTACAATAAGAAGTGTGCGGTCGTCAAAAGAGCCTCTTTCAACGTAATTATCCAGCCACACCATAAGTCTTTCGTCCTTGCTGCTTCCGTTGGAGATACTGAAGCTGCTCAGGGACGCTTCTTTCATAACGCTGCCGTTTCGCATTTCCCAGAGCTGTGAAATATCCAGCTCATTTTCGGTTAAAATATTCTTTGCATACTGTAAAGAGTAATTTACGTCGCTGTCGTTTACCCAGGGATAAGCAACGGGAGCAGGTATTTTAAGAATGCCGCCGTCCTTTGCTTCGCCGCAGGATGGAGCGTCGATTATTCCGTTGAGCACAAGGTCAATATAAAGCCTCAAAAGCTGCGGAGAGTTTGGATAATAGTCGTCGGCAACACCGTCCGACATAAGCATTACAGAGGAAATTTTGCCACGCTGAATTTTGGTGCGGCTCTTTAAATTATCCGCTGAACGCATACTTTCCGATGTAAGGAATTCCGTTTCGCCCGCAAAGCTTCCGCTGTCTGCATTTCCTAAAAGGCGAAGTGCGTTCTTAGCGTCTGCGTTTATGTTAAAAGAAGCTATCATTCCGTCGCCGACCTGCACGGTTATAATAAAGTGCTCACCGTTTTCCACGGGAATGATGACCGCCGCAAGAAGGGTGCCCGAATAGTCTTTAATCTCAGGCTTTCTGCCCATAGCCTCTTCAAATTCAGCCTTGCAGACACGGGAAATGTGAGCGTTCTCAACTGCTGAAAATGCCGCAGCAAAGCTGTTCTGCATAAGTACAGCAAGCTTTGAGCAGGCTGCGTTGAAATAAGGGTCGTCGTAAGCCTTGCTTAAATCCTTTTTTATGTCGGGGCACATTTCCGTCACAGCCGTAAACTCTGTTTTCAGGCTTGAAATCACCGTTTCGCAGGAAGCCTTTGCACCGATACGTGACAGCGGCTTTGAGCCTGCACCGTCTGAAACAACGGCGATTATACATTCTCCTGCTCTGTCAAAAGCATACCAGTCATCGCAGTTTGAGCCTTCGTGCTTATGCTTTTTGCCCCTTACTCTTGCCGCAATGATTTCCGACGCATCGTTTTTATCGAGGCTGTGGAGATATTCGGGATAAGGCTCAGGGGAGGAGGGTATAGGATTATATTTCCATAAGGATGCGGTGTGAGTAGTAACCTCGCTGTCGGAAAGCTTTTCCTTTACAGCTGTTTCGGGTACAGCACCGTTTTCGGTTTTATTGCTCATAAGCATCTCCTGTATATTACAATCTGTATAAATTTACGGTACGATTACAAAACCCTGAGGTGGCGGAGGAAGCTCGATGTTTGCGCCCGGCTTTGAGTCAAGGCTCTTGCTGGAGAGCTTAACGGAGCTGGAAACCCACGCAAAGAACTGTGAAAGGTCGCCTGCGGAAAGGTTGTTCATAAGGAGAACGCATTCTGTGATTTCCTTGAGAACGGTGGTGTCAGCGCCTGAACCTGCGGCACAGGCAATGATGTTTGCAGGCTTTGTTGCTTTAAGCTCTGCAGCGGCACCTCTCCAGTCATCGGTAGGCGCACCGTCTGTAAGGATAAACACCAGCGGCTTCCAGTCGCCCTTCTGTGTTTCTGTTGATTTGCGTACTTCACGCTGGATACATTCGGTAAGAAGATGAAGGGCAGCACCTAAAGAGGTAGCACCGCCTGCGTGGAGCTGCGGCTCCTGAAAAAGCATAAGCTCTGTCAGAGGTGAAACCTGACGTGCGGAGGAATTGAATGTGATTACGGAAAGATAAGCTGTTTCAAGTGCCTGAGGGTCACCTCTCAGCTCGGAAATAAGTGCTCTTACACCGTGCTTTACAGCTTCGATAGGGTCTCCTGCCATTGAGCCTGAAACGTCAAGAAGAAGATAAACGGGGAGTCGTCTTGCAAAATCTGACATAATTTTTTGCTCCTTTCGGATATAATTTAAACTATAAGTATAATTTGATTTAAATATCACTGTCTGTTTTGGGAAAACGCTGTAAAAACGGCTGTTTCACCGTAAAAATGCAACAGAATATACAAATTAATTATACAATACATATCATCATAAGTCAATACACATACGGCTCAAAAAACGTATTTACGGGGATAAGCCAAGGAAAAATATGTCATAATAATTAATAGATAAAAAATTGACTTTTATGTTAAAAATCCTTTGACTTTTATCAATAATTGTGTATAATTAAATATAGTAATCCAAATCGAAAGGACTGATTTTATGAGCAAAAGATTTGAAAGACTGGAAAAATGTTATAAATGCTTTAAGGAAAAGATAGATTTCACCCCTGATGTTGCGCTTATTTTAGGCTCGGGTCTGGGTGATTACGCAGACGGCATAAAGCAGGAAGCCGTGCTTGAATACAGTGAAATTGAAGGCTTCCCCGTTTCAACTGTCGCAGGACATAAGGGACGCTTTGTGTTCGGCTATGTGGGAGATGTCAAGGTAGTAATAATGCAGGGAAGAGTGCATTATTACGAGGGCTATTCAATGGAGGATGTTGTACTTCCCGTGCGTCTGATGAAGCTTATGGGAGCGAAGATACTTTTCCTCACAAATGCGGCAGGCGGCGTGAATTTTGATTATCACGCAGGAGATTTTATGCTTATTTCCGACCAGATATGTATGGCACCGTCACCGCTGATAGGTGAAAATATTGATGAGCTTGGCGTGCGTTTCCCTGATATGAGCAACATTTACGACAAGGACCTCCGCAGCGTTGTAAGAAATACTGCAAAGGCGCTTGATATTCCTCTCCGGGAGGGCGTTTATATCCAGCTTACAGGCCCTAATTACGAGTCACCTGCCGAAATCAGAATGGTGCGTACAATGGGTGCCGACGCTGTCGGTATGTCCACAGCCTGCGAGGCTATTGCGGCAAATCACTGCGGACTTAAAACAGTAGGTATATCCTGCATTTCAAATATGGCCTGCGGAATTACAGACCAGCCTCTTACCCATGCCGAAGTACAGGAAACTGCCGACAGGGCAGCTCCTCTGTTCAGAAAGCTTGTTACAGAATCCGTGATAAAGCTTGCCGAAACTCTGAAATGAGGTGCATAAGCTATGGAAATTGAAATTTCACGCATTATGGGAGAAATCCGCAATACCTTTGCAAAAAGTGCGGCAATGATGCTCATAGGAGCGCTCGTGTCACATTTTCTTCTCCCAAAACCCACTAAAATAATAGTTGACGAGGGTGTGCCCGCTCAGCTGGTGACGCTGGGAAAAGAGGGCAATCCCAAGGCGGTTTACGTTACAAACAAAGAACACAAGCTGAACCTTCTGCCGATTGTTCTTATGACTGCGGCAGCGGCAGCAATGATTATTTTAAAGAATAAATATGACAAAGAAAACAACATTGTCTCAGCAGAGTGAAAATGCGGATGTTACGGCAAAATATGATAAGGCCGTCATACAGAGCAGCACTTGCCTGAGGATAAAACAGCTGAGAAAAAAGAATAAGCTGTCCCAGAAAAACCTTGCGGAATTTCTGGGCTGCACACAGCAGAACTATTCCCGTTATGAAACGGGAGAGCTTGAGATGTCGCTTAGCGTGCTTGAAAAGCTTGCCTTTTTTTACGAAACAAGCACCGACTATATTCTCGGACTCACGGATTATACCGATGCACGCTGGAATGATGAAAGCTTTATCAGGATAGCGACATCAAAGGTAGAAGAGCTTAAAATGAAGGCGATGGCAGACGGTATGAAGAAAGCCGGCAGACCGCGTAAAAACAAAGAATAAAATCACCGTTCAGCGAAAGGTACTGAACGGTGATTTCTTTATATGATGGGGAAACTCAGTTATGAGGTATTATTTTGGTGCCGCCCCACTCGATTACAGTAAAGCCTGTTCTTTCAAAGGCTTCAAGCTTCTGTTCGGGGACTTCGATTTTTTCGTCAAGGGGCATAAATGTCATAAATACTCTGAGCATACTGTCAGGAGACGGGGTGATTTTCAGCTGTGCAAGCTCCGTATAAGCTTCCTGCTGGAAGGTGATTAAATTGTACTTGTTGTTATACATAAGCGGCAGCCAGTAAACGATGAATTCGTTGTATTCTTCGGAGGTAAGCCCCATATATTCAAGCTTTTCCTGTAAAAATTCTGCGGTATCGCTGCCTTTTACCACAAAGCCCTGAGAAGTATCCCATCTTGCAAAGCCTCTGCCTTCCCAGTAGAGATACTGATATTCCCTGCCGTCAGCTTTGTTGATAAGAGTGCCGTCGGGATAAGCTGTAACGTTCCAGCCTTTGCCGTAATCAGGGTAGGTGCAGGTAAGTCTGCCGCCGTTTATTTTTACCTTGACGGAAACGTCGGTTTCTTCTTCGGGGTAAAGATAAATAACAGGCTTTTCGTAGTCACCGTAGAAATGGTAATCATATCCGCCCTTTTCGTAAACATACTCGCCCTTGTAATAAGCATCAACAAGGTAAGCCATACCGTAGGAAACTGCTCTTGAATCGGGGTTAAGATAGGTGAAAAGACCGTGTTCGCTGTAATTATTGCCGTTTGAAGATACAAAGGTGTCGGTGTAGAGAGTGTAGATTTTATCAAAGCGGTTGAAATAGTCAGACTGTATCATTCCGTAGATGTCGTATTTGTGACCCTCGATTTGTGAAAGGTCGTATTCATTTATAGAAACGTAGTCGTCATATTCGCTGTTTTCCGCTTGCTTGAATGTGACTTCCTTACCGAGATAATAGTGGGTGTATCTGTCTTCAAAATAATCAGCATCGGGGTCGGTTTCTTCCGTTCTGAAAATTTCTGTGTAATTGAGCTTGCCGTTTTCAAGAGTGAAGGTGTAGTCAACGTCTGCGTCTTCGCCTGTTTCAACGTCCTTGTCGGACATGAATATCCACGCTTTTTCGCCGTTGTGGTCTATACCGCAGCTTAAGAACATTGTGCGGTCGGAGAAACCGGTTGAAAGGGAGTCGATATATTTTAAGCTGCCGTCCTTGATGCTGTAAATTTTAGCTTCAAGGTCGTTTTCCCGTTCGTATTCGCCGTTGGAGGTGTAGCTTGCGGAAATGATTTCGGGAGTACCGTCAAAGTCAAGGTCGAGAAGTGTGATACCCATAGTTGTGTCGGTGCAGAGGGTGTCCATATTGCTCATTATCAAGCTGTAAACCTTGGCGGAGGTGTAGTCGTCGGCTTCCTCAACGGTAAAATCAGAGGTCATTTTTGAGTATACATCTTCGGTGATGATTTCAAAATTGCTTACATAATCGTAGGATTCTTCCTGACAGGCATAGCGGTTGTAGGTAATAGAGTTTATGTAGCCTTCGGTGGTGTCGTAGTAGCAGTTTGCGTTGAGCTTCATTTTAGCGTAAACATAATCACTGCCTACTTCCTCAGGGATTTGTCCTGCCTGGTCGTTTATGTAAATAACAGGGCTGTCGATGTAAGCGCCCGTACCGTTTATGATATGGTAACATTCCTTGCCTGTCTTGTGGATAGAAGGCAGGTGAAGGGAATATGCAGGGTCGGGGATGAATTCATAGTAGCCGTAATCGGTTTTCTTTATAAAGCCTGTAACATCCTGCCAATCAATGTTGTATGAATAAATGATATGGTCGGTGCTTATTGTTCCGCTGTTGAAATCAGCCTTGGGAAGATTGTCGATAACAACAAGAGGGTCATAAAAATACACGCCGTTAAAGTCGGCGGTAAACCCCCATTCGATGTTGTTGAGAACGGTATTGAGAGGGTTGTCCTCGGTTTTATCGCCTAAAACGAGAGTGCCCGTGGTTTTTCTTACATTATGAAAATAGCTGCCGCCGTTTCCGTTTACGGTGAAAGCTATGTCGGAAAGAATTTTAGCGTTGTCAAGAGTAGTGCTGACGCCGTATGAGTTGTTGTAAAGCTTGTCGTTTACAGCGTGTTCGGCGTTGATGTAAATATCGTCAAGGTCTTTTACGGTAAGGTCCAGGAGTGAAAACTTCTTTTTCTCTGCTTCTTCCTTTTCTGCTTTCTGACGTTCTTCTTCCTCAAGCTTAGCCTTTTCGGCTTCCTTTTCCTCTGCCTTGCTGTCGGACTTGTCCTCGGAGTCGGAAGCGGCGGCAGTGGTTACGGAAGGAGCGTCCTCGTTCTGCTGTTCCTTGTCCTTTGCACAGCCTGAAAGAGAAAGTGTGAGAGCAAGAAGAAATGCCGAATATCTTTTAATGCTTTTTAAAGTCATAAAATCACCCCATCAAGTTTTGTTGTTTAAATGATAACATCTTAACGGGGCGCCGTCAATATTCTGCACCGCTTTGGAACTGAACTGGAATAATTCTGCAACTTTTGTAACCGTTATGTTACTGTATTTTCCGTGCTGTAAATTTCCGCACCCTTGTAATAATGCAGGAGGATTTCTTTGTAAGTATACCCTTCGGCAGCCATAGCCTCTGCACCGTACTGGCTTAACCCCACGCCGTGACCGCTGCCTTTTGTTGTAAAGACAAAGCTGTCCGAGTCGGCGTTATATTCAAAGGTAAAGTTTGCCGATTTAAGATTAAGCAGAGTCCGCAGCTGAATACCGCTTAAAATTATGCCGCCTGCGGAAATTTCCGTTACTGAGCCTGACGTGCCCGTGGTGATGATTTTAAGCCAGTTCTGCTTGTTTTCGGGCAGGTTTATGCCGTATTCGGACTGGGTAAGTCTTGCGGAAAGCTCGTCTGCCGTGAATGTGACGGTCACAGGCTCGGTTTTTTCGGGGCTTTCAACGGGAACGAGGTAGTCAATGTGAGTGCCCCACACGTTTTCTGCGCTTTCGGTCATTCCGTCGGACGAGGAGTGGAACGCCGCAACCACAGGCTCGCCGTTATAAACGATTATTTCGTTGATTACTTCGTTCACAAGGGCAGTGATTTTCCCGTCGTATTCTTCGTAAAGATTGCCGTAGAAATAAGCCGCCTGCTCAGGTGAAAAGTACGCCTGATAGCGTGTGCTGTCATCGGAAGCGTAAGCGCCTTTAAGCTCAGGGTCGGGGGAAGCAAGCTGCCGCTGTATGCGGCGGACGGCGTAGGTGTGTGCGGCAACCGCCTGCGCTTTAAGAGCCTCGTCGTGAAATGAAGCTGGCATTTCCGCAAGAACCGCCCCCTTGACGTATTCAGCCATCGTCATTTCCTTAAGCTCACCCGAAGCGGAGTCAAGGAGAATAAAGTCACCGTAAGACTGTATCTGCACCGTGTCCTGCTCTGTAACCGACGGTGCGGCTTCGGGCAGGGCGTTATTTTTCTCCGAGGGTGCAAAAAATCCTATCATAGGTATTACTATCATCATAATTGTAAATATTCCCGCAATTTTAAACATATCCTTCATATGAACAATTCCTTTCTTATTTTAAAAAATATGCTTGACAATAACCCCAAGCTATTGTAAAATAAAAGAGTATACTTATTTGATAATTTGGGGTGCAATGAATGAACATGGAGAACGACAACAGTTCCGTTATAAACAGTTTATGCTGTGAGTTTGTAAAACATAACAAGATCTCACCAGAACTTTACGATAAATATCAGATCAAGCGAGGCCTCAGAAACAGCGACGGTACTGGCGTGCTGGCAGGTATAACAAATATCTGTAACGTTCACGGCTATATCGTCAACGAGGGCGAAAGAGAGCCTATGGAAGGCGAACTCATTTACAGAGGCTACAGCATTGACGATATTGTAGAAAACACAACCGAAAAAGGCCGCTTCGGCTTTGAGGAAACCGCCTATCTCCTCCTTTTCGGACAGCTTCCCACAAAGGGACAGCTTGAAAAATTCACCTCTCTGCTGGCGGAATACAGAGAGCTTCCTGTCGGCTTTTCAGAGGATATGATATTCAAGGCTCCGTCAAAGAATATAATGAACAAGATGGCACGTTCCGTTCTTGCTCTGTATTCCTACGACGACAATCCTGAGGATCAGTCCCTTGAGGCTGAGCTTAACCGTGCCGTTTCGGTAATCGCAAGACTTCCTTCGGCTATGGTTGACTCCTACCAGATAAAAAGAAGAGTTTTCGACCACGAGACTCTCTATATGCATCCGCTTAATCCTAACGAATGCACGGCGGAAAGTATCCTTTCCACTCTTCGTCCCGACCGTGTGTATACGGAAGAGGAGGCAAGACTCCTTGACCTTATGCTGATAATCCACGCAGAGCACGGCGGCGGTAACAACTCTACATTTACCTGCCGTACCCTTACTTCATCGGGCACTGACGCATACTCTGCTTACGCAGGCGCAATCGGCTCTCTTAAAGGACACCGTCACGGCGGCGCAAACTTCAAGGTTATAGCACAGCTTGATGAGTTCAAAGAATGTATCGAGCACTGGGACAGCGACGCAGAGGTAAAGGATTATTTAAGCAAGGTCATCAGAAAGGAATGCGGCGACGGCACAGGTCTTGTTTACGGTATGGGCCACGCTGTTTATACCCTTTCCGACCCGAGAGCGAAAATCCTCAAGAAAAACGCTCTCAAGCTTGCTCAGGGCACGGAATTTGAAAAGGAATTCCAGCTCCTTGACGCAGTAGAACGTCTTACTCCCGAAATTTTTGCAGAGGTAAAGGGCAGCGCAAAGGCAATGTGTGCAAATGTTGACCTTTATTCGGGACTTGTTTACAGAATGCTTAAGATACCTGTTGAGCTTAATACGCCTATGTTTGCGGTTTCAAGAATCGTAGGCTGGTCTGCTCACAGAATCGAGGAGCTTACAACGGGCAGCAGAATTATCCGTCCGGCATATAAACCGATCGCTCAGCGCCGTTCCTACCGTGAACTTGATGAGCGCTGATATGTGTAAACAAATACATATAAAAAGGAGAAATTGACATGAAGGAAAAGCAGGTTACTCCATATAAGAAAAGACGTGTTTTACTTGACAAAAAGGCATCAATGATAGTGTGCATCATTACTATGGTGCTTGCAGTTGCTGCACGTACCGCACAGCTTCAGTCCAATATGAACTTCTCAACGGGAAAATATATCGATGACAGCATCATGAAGAATTATCCGCTTTTTGTTATCGTGCTGGGTTTTGCGGTGCTCATGTTCGTAATGATCGCAGGCGAATCAAGGGATAAGGCTATCAAATCCTGTATTCTTCTCAATCCTATGCGTCTTAAGGCAGACCGTCTCAACAAGAAGCTCTCCCCTGCAGCTGCGGTAGGTATGCTTATTATGGCTGTTCTTACAGCATTTGACCTTGCAACCCCACTTGTGCAGATAGGCTCTGCAAATCTGGCTATTTCCACAGAGGATAATCCTGTATTTGTGTTTGCGGGAATTCCTGTTCTTGACTGGTTTATGTATGCTCTTATGCTTATACTTGTTGTTACATTTGCGGTAACAGGTGTAAACATTCTTAAGGGCGAGGGTCTGTCGCCTATCAACTGCTTCTTCTTAGCGGCTTTCCCTGTTCTTAAGCTTCTCCATATCTTTGACCTTATTACGACTTACCAGATAGTAGGTCCTTACTCAGAAAGAGTTTACATTATGCTTGCAGATATGCTTTCAGCTATTTTCTTCCTGCATGTAGTACGCTTCTTTATGGGCTTTGAAAAGAAGCACACACGCTTCTGGCTTATTATTTCAGGCTATATGGCAGCAATTTTTGCGGCAGTATCAACACTTCCGAGATATATAATGTTCTTCTCCCTTGACTATAAGGCAAGAGAAGGTATGATGAATCCTGAAACTATTGAAATCGGTGTTATTTTTGTTACACTGGCTGTTATTTCGGTATTCTGGAGCACCTATGTATACAGAGTAATGCCAAAGCTCAGCATTACAGGTATGCGCCGCTGGAAGGGTATTCAGCTTGACAGCAGCGTAAAGAGTGAAATGAAATCCATTGATGAAAACTGATTGAATTTCTGACGGATTACGGGGATGTGCGGCGGCGACGGTAAACGGATACGTTTTATCTTCGCTGCGTACATCTTTTTTGTTTAAGGCAGTACCGCAGGAGCTGTGATGCTGCCTTAAACAAAAAAGGAGGCGGTTGTTTATGAAGCTTAAAAATTTAATATACAGATTAAGCGCATTGTGTGCCGCTTCTTTGACCCTGACGGGATGTGTGCTGGGCAATTCGGTGGAAGCCCTGCTTTCTCCCCCCGAAATTTCAGAGGAGCAGAGGGAGATTTACAGTGCACTTGTCAGACATACGGGTGAGAATATTACTCTTCAGTATCCTAAAGCAGGAAGCTACCGTTCCGCATTTATTGTTGACGACCTTGACAAGGACGGCGGAAAAGAGGCGCTGGCTTTCTATATAAGCACATCCGACGGCAAAACCAGCGGAAGTTTAAGATTAAACCTGCTGGACAAGACTGATAACGGCTGGAAATCCGTGTGTGACGCGGCAGGTTCGGGAGCAGGCGTGGAGCGTGTGCTTATTTCGGAGCTTGGGGACAGCGGAAGGACAAGCATTATCATCGGCTATACCAATGTGTCGGGGGATAAGAATTTCCACTCCTATGTTTACAGTGGAAACACGCTTAACGACACCTTTTACGGTGAATACAGCTCAATGTTTATTGCCGACCTTAACAGCGACGGTCTGAACGAGCTTTCGGTGATCCACCCCAACAACGCATATACCAATTCCGACGCATATTTCAGCCTTGTCACCGATGACGGCAGTACCGTTTACGAAAGCAGTACGGTGCCGATGAACGACAAAAATTCCGATTTTGTGAATATAGCCGTGGGGTATGTAGGTGCGGAAACCCCTGCGGTTTTTGTGGACGGTATTTCGGGTGGCTATCTTTCAACCGAGATAATTTACTGCATAAGCAATACTCTGCGAAACCCTCTTTACCTCAGCGACTCCCAGATAATAAAGGATACCGTCAGAATAAACGGCTACCTCAGCACGGATATTGACCTGGACGGTATCGTTGAAATACCTACCCTCAGCTATTTCCCCGGCTACAATCAGGACAGCGGAGAACAGCATTTTATTACAAACTGGAACGTGATGGACAGCTTCTCCATTACAAAGAAATATTCAAGCTATTATTCGCCTGCCGACGGCTTCTGCTTTATTCTGCCCAAACGCTGGGACGGCGTGGTTACGGTAAAGACCGACTATGAAAACGGTGACCTGGTTTTCTGCAAATACGCCGCTGACCTTATGGGAAGTACAGAGGAGCTTATGCGCCTTGCATCGGTGGAAAACCGTTTTGCGGATGAACGTTCCGAGGACGGCTACAAGCTGCTTAAAACCAGAAACAATACAAGCTATTTCTATAAACTGCCGTCGGACTCTTCAGAGCCTCTTGTTCTGACGGAATCAGAGATTACAAACAATTTTTATCTTATGACTTAAAGTATAATATAAGTTTAAATTTACAGGGAGGATTTAAAATGAAAAGAATTCTTGTGTGTGAAGACGAAGACGTTATCCGTGATTTTGTGGTAATCAACCTTAACCGTGCAGGCTATGACGTTGTGGATGTAAACTGCGGCGAAGACGCTTTAAGAGTGTTTGAAGAGGAAAATGGCAATTTTGACATTGCCCTTCTCGATATTATGATGCCCGGAATTGACGGCTTTCAGGTTTGCAAGGAGCTGAGAAAGAAGAGCAGTACCCTCGGCATAATAATGCTTTCGGCAAAAACTCAGGAGATGGACAAGGTAAGCGGTCTTATGCTGGGTGCGGATGACTACATGACAAAGCCATTTTCTCCCTCTGAGCTTACAGCACGAATCGACGCAATTTACCGTCGTGTAAAAATGTCCCACGTTCAGGAGGAGGAAGCTGCTTCAACGATTGAGTCGGGTCCGTTTCTTCTCAACCTCAAGAGCCGTACCGTTTCAAAGAACGGTGTTCCTATTGACCTTACACAGGTTGAATATCAGATACTTGAGTATTTTATGAACAATCAGGACACGGCGCTTGACCGTTCAAGCATCCTGACGCACATCTGGGGCGACAACTATTTCGGCGATGATAAAATCGTTGACGTAAACATCCGCCGTATCCGTATGAAGATAGAGGACGAGCCTTCAAATCCTAAGTTTATTTCTACGATATGGGGCTTCGGCTACAAGTGGTCGGTAAAGGAAAATAACGAAAATACATAAGCACAGGCTATAAAATTTCAGGCAGGGAGGTGCGGCGGTGAGAAAAAAAGACAACATAACCAGACGATGGTTTGTAAACAATATAGGACTTATTTCAATAGTCCTGCTTGCAATACTTCTTGCCGTGTCGGTGCTTATCCGCAGTTTTTACTATAATTCGGCAAGACAGCATCTTTCATCAAGAATGAATATGGTCTCCAGCATACTCCAGAATTCCTACAACGACTCTGCGACTGCCTTTTCGGGAGAAGTGCGGTCGGTGGTGGAAAGCTGGTCGGACAGGGGTACTACCGAGCTTATGGTCTTAAACGGCAAGGGCGAGGTGCGTCTCACGTCCTCAGGGTTTGTGCCCACATATACGGATGAAATGTCAGACTTTACGCAGGCTCTCCGCAACGACAGCGGTTATTATGTAGGAAAGCTGTCCTCAGGTGAAAAGATAATGGCAATGAGCATAGTCCTGCCGCAGAATGACGCCGATTACAGCGTAATAAGGGTAATGTCCTCCCTTGACAAGCTTGATTTTCAGCTTGGGACGCTTATTGTAATACTGGCGGCGGTGTGCATTGCAATAATTCTGTTTATGTTCTTTTCGGGTATGTACTTTATCAAATCTATCGTAATGCCTGTGCGGCAGATAGGTGCAACGGCACGGCGATACGCAGAAGGCGATTTTTCCGTGCGTATACAGAAAAAGAACAATGACGAGATAGGTGAGCTTTGCGACACCATCAACCATATGGCGGCTGAGCTTGCAAACTCGGAAAATATGAAGAACGAGTTTATTTCAAGCGTTTCCCACGAGCTTCGCACCCCTCTTACGGCGATAAAGGGCTGGGCGGAAACAATTTCCCTTATGCCTGATGACAAGGCCGCAATTTCAAAGGGTATGCACGTAATCGTAAGCGAGACTGAGCGTTTATCCCAGATGGTAGAGGAGCTGCTTGACTTTTCACGCATACAGAACGGCAGGTTTACAATGAATAAGGAAACTATGGACGTTCTTGCAGAGCTTGGGGACGCAGTTCTTATTTACACGGAAAGAGCTAAAAAGGACAACATAGAGGTAATTTACGACGAGCCTGATATGCTTCCGTTCATAAACGGCGACAAGAACAGGATACGTCAGGTGTTTATAAATGTTATCGACAACGCAATCAAATATTCCGACAAAGGCGGTCTTGTTTCCATAAAGGCTTCAATGCCCGACGCCAACCATATTAAAATCGACGTTTCCGATACGGGCTGCGGCATAAGCAAGCAGGACCTTCCCAAAATCAAGACTAAATTCTACAAGGCAAACTACACCCGACGCGGTTCGGGCATAGGACTTGCCGTTGCAGATGAAATAATAACCATCCACGGCGGCTCACTCAATGTTTTCAGCGAGGAAGGGCTGGGCACGACGGTTGTGATTATTCTGCCTGTTGAACATAAGCAGGCGTGATTATTTTAAGAAAGGATAAATTTATGAGCAAGGATAAGAAAGCGTGCAGCTTTAAATCAAAGATAGGCGGTCAGGCGCTTATCGAAGGTATTATGATGAGAGGTATCGACACGGCGGCTATGGCGTGCAGATTGCCGAACGGTACTATCGACGTTGAAACCTGGGCGGTGCGTAACGGCAAAACCGCACCCTGGTATACAAAAACTCCGTTTATAAGAGGCTGCTTCAATTTTGTAAGCAGTATGATAGAGGGCATAAGATGTACTATGAAATCTGCCGAAAAGCAGATAACAGAGGATGACGAGGAAGAGGAATTAAGCAAATTCGAGCAGTGGCTCACGGATAAATTCGGCGACAAGCTTATGCCTGTGATGATGATAATTTCCGTAGTTTTTGCAATGGCTCTGTCTATCGGTCTGTTTAAATTCCTGCCGATGTTCCTGTCAAATCTTCTTATGCAGGCAGGCGCTCCCGACTGGGTAAAAACCGTGGGAGAGGGCATAATCAAGCTTGTACTGCTGATAGGCTATTTCTACGTTATTTCCCTTACAGAGTCAATGCGCACCACATTTGAATATCACGGTGCAGAGCATAAAACCATTGCCTGCTACGAGGCGCAGAAGGAGCTTACGGTTGAAAATATCCGTCCTATGTCACGTTTTCACCCACGCTGCGGCACAAGCTTTATACTTATCGTAATCCTGCTGAGCATAGTTGTGGGAATGTTCCTGCCGTGGAAAAATATTCTTGTGCGTTTCGGACTCCAGCTGCTTCTTCTTATACCTGAAGCGTCCATATCCTATGAGCTTATCAAGCTTGCGGGACGTTACGACAATATCATAACCAAAATAATTTCTGCTCCGGGCCTGTGGCTCCAGAGAATTACAACAAACGAGCCCAGCGACAAGCAGATCGAAGTTGCAATTGCGGCTCTTACACCTTGTCTGCCTAAAGACAGCGCAGATGACAAATGGTAATAAACAAAAGAAAGGATACCCTTATTTATGACAAACGGCCAGCTTTTTGACCATATAAAAAACACACTGAAAAACGCAGGCAAGGAGGACGCCGACTTTGACGCAAAATGTATTTTTGAGGATATAGTCGGACTTGATATGCTTAATCTTGCACTGCACCGCAGCGATGAGGCTGACGGCGTAAAGGCTGAAAATGCAATGAAGCTTGCGGAAAAGCGTGCGGAGGGTTATCCTTTGCAGTATCTGCTTGGAAAATGGGAGTTTTACGGTTTAAACTTTAAGGTGGGCGAGGGAGTGCTCATTCCCCGTCCCGACACGGAAACTTTAGTTGATACGGTGGTAAATCATTTTGCCGCAAAGAAATTCTATGACCCGCAGATAATCGACCTTTGCAGCGGAACAGGCTGTATTGCGGTATCTCTGCAGAAGACAATGCCTAAATCAAAGCTTATTGCGGTTGAGCTTTCTTCCGATGCTATGCCTTATCTTGTGGAAAATATCCGCAGCAACAATGCGGATGTAAAAATTCTCAAGGGCGACGTAATGGACGGCAGGCTGCTTGATAATTTCAAGGACGAGGAAAGCGAGGGCGATTACCGTCAGCTTGATTGTATCGTTTCAAATCCGCCCTATCTTACGGCAGAGGAAATGTCCGACCTTCAGACAGAGGTGACGTTTGAGCCTGCGTCTGCACTTGACGGCGGAAACGACGGACTTAAATTCTACCGTGTTATTTCCTGCCTTTGGAAAGAGATTTTAAAGGACGGCGGACTGCTTGCCTTTGAGATCGGCTACCGTCAGGGTGAGGACGTTGCGGAAATTCTCCGCAAGGGCGGTTACACCGACGTTAAAATAATAAAGGATCTGGGCGGTAATGACAGGGTCGTTACAGGCATAAAGCAAGGATGAGAAAGTGAATAATCATTCTTTAAATAAAACAGATAACGAAAAAATCCTTCTGTGGTACGAAAAAAACACAGGAGGATTTTTTGATAAAAAAACTGACTCCGTATGAATTACGAAGCCAGTTTATTTTGATTGGTTAAGTAAAATCAGCTGTTAACAGCGGACTGAAGGTTAGTATTAACTTCATCAACGAGCATCTGGAGAACGTCAGCAGTAGCGTCTCTGTTTGTAGCCCAGTCAATGCCGTGGAATGCAGCTCTCATACCGATCTGAGCGCCGCCGTCTGTTGTGATGGAAGCGATGTCCTTAGAGCAGCCTGCGGAAAGTTCAACAACAGGATACTTTCTTGCAAGTTCCTTGATTTCGTTGTTGCGGGCAATGAGTTCTTCTGTCCACTTGCTGTCGTCCATAGCCTTTCTTTCGGAGATTGCAATTGTACCAGGGTCGTTGTTTGCAACGATTGTACACTCAGCAAAGAGAGCTACGCCCTGTGGGTTTGCAGCGCCCTTACAGAGAGCGTAACCATCGAGAGTTACAGACTGATATGGATCAGAGCCTGCAGGCGATGGTACAGGAACGATACCGAGGTTTTCAGGTTCAACCTGGATAGACCATGTTGTAGGATCGCCTTCAACACCCCACATACCGTTGAGCCAGAAGAGCTGTCTGCCTTCGCCCATCATCTGTGGCTGGATAGACCAGTTGAACTGTTCAAGTGGAAGAACAAGACCGTTTGTGAAGAGGTCGTACTGGAAGTTCATAGCGTTTTCAACAGTAGCATCCTTGATGTTACATACGAGCTGACCGTCCTGTGTGCCAACGAGAGGAACGCCTGCGGAGAGGAA
Source organism: Oscillospiraceae bacterium (assembly GCA_017408395.1). GTDB lineage: Bacteria > Bacillota > Clostridia > Oscillospirales > Ruminococcaceae > UMGS363. The sequence goes on along the minus strand of JAFQUQ010000052.1, from coordinate 5,247 downwards.
GAGAGCCTTTTCGTTGTACCAGTTGTCAAGACCCCACTGGTCGGAATCTTCGTCAACGAAGTCGAGGAGCATCTGCTTGAATGTATCCCAGTTCCATTCGCCTGCTTCGTAAAGTTCCCATGGATCATCGAGGCCGTTAGCTTCGATTGTAGCCTTGTTGTACATACAAACCTGTTCAGGGGAAACGCTTGTAACGAATTCGTAGTGCTTGCCGCCGAAGTTGAGGAGTTCCATAGCAGCGGAAGTGTTCTGCCAGATTGCAGAATTAAGGTCGATATATTCGTCAACAGGCTGGAACATACCGTTTACGATACCGTTAGGGAAGTTGTTAGCGTCATTACCGGGGAAGAAGTCGATGCCTTCGCCGCCGAGAACGAACTTGGAGAGGTCGTCGTATCTCTTATCCCATGTTGTGGAGTAGTACTTGATTGTACCGCCGTACTTCTTTTCAAACATTTCCAGCTCAACCTTCTTGGAAGCACCGTTTGTAGAAGGGTTGATGTCGTAGTGAGCGAGCCACTTGATTTCCTTGTTTTCGAGTTCAACGTCCTGAAGCTGTGACATAGCTGTTTCGAGAACGTCAACTTCTTCTTCCTTGAGTTCTTCTGTGTTGATTTCAACTGTTACGCCTGTTGTAGTGGTAGTGGTTGTTTCTTCGAGAACGTCATTTACAACGTCTTCCTTTGTTTCGCCGCCGCCGCAAGCTGTAAGACCTGCTGCCATAGTGATGGCAAGAGCGCCTGCGAAGAGTTTTTTAATGTTCTTCATACTTTTCCTCCGATTAATAATAAATTAACAATCAAATGCTATTTAATTATAACAAAAGCTGTCATTTTAGTCAAGTAAAATGACAGCCTAGAAATCGTTTTCAGTATATTATGCCTTACGAGAACGTTTAAGATAAATCTTTTCAAGGGTATTTTCCGTAAACTTGTACATAACCTTCCACATAATAATTGCACAAGCCCCGCCAAGCAGCAGACCGCAGATGACATCGGTAGGGTAGTGAACAACAAGGAAAACTCTCGAAAAAGCCACCATCATAGCGTAAACCACCGCCGCCGTTCCGAAGCGTTTATCACGGAGAAAAATCACCGTCGAGCAGGCACCTGCCGCATTTGAATGTCCCGACGGAAACGAGTACCGTCCACCGGGCATTACCGAAATCAGCTGAAGGGTTTCGTCAACATTGAACGGACGCTCACGACAGATAATGTTCTTTAAAATCACAGTGCCAACCAGCGCACCCAGACCAAGGGCAAAAAGCATAACTATGCCTGTGCTGCGCCAGTCCTTTTTAAGCAGCATTATTCCCGCAAGCACAAACCATATCAGACCGCAGTCCGCAATTCTCGACACGGTGATAAACAGACCGTCCGTAAACGCATTGTGCCAGTTTTCATAAATGTAATAAAGTATACTGTCGTCAAACTGTTGTATAAGCTCCATACGCTGCCTCCATTTTAAAAAGCCTCCCTCTTGTTTAAAGAGAGAGGCTTCTGTTATTTTGTTTTAAACTGAAATCGGGGATCAGCCTGCCTGTGCAGCCTTGAGGTTTGTATCAACTTCTTCAACGAGCATAATGAGAACGTCAGCAATAGTATCTCTGTTTGTAGCCCAGTCGATACCGTGGAGAGCAGCTCTCAGACCGACGCCGTCGCCGCCGTCAGTTGTAAGTGACTGAATATCGGAAGAACAACCTGTGGAGAGGTCGATTACAGGATACTGTCTTGCAAGGTCGTTGATAGCCTTGTTGCGGTCAAGGATTTCCTGTGACCACTGGTAGTCATCGAGAGCCTTTCTGTCGGAAATAGCAACAGTTCTTTCATCAGCTGTACCGAGAGCTACGCATTCAGCAAAGAGAGCAGCACCCTGTGGGTTGCCGGCGCCCTTACAGAGAGCATAACCTGCGAGAGTAGCACCCTGGAAAGGATCGGAATCAGCAGGAGATGGAACGGGAGCAAGACCGAGGTTTTCAGGAGCAATGCAAGTTGCCCATGTTTCAGGGTCAGCCTGTACAGCCCATGCACCGCAGAGATAGAAGAGCTGTCTGCCTTCGCCCATGAACTGTGGCTGTTCAGACCAGCTGAACTGTTCTCTTGGGAATACGAGACCGTTTGTGAAGAGGTCGTACTGATAGTTCATAGCCTTTTCAACAGTAGCGTCCTTAACGTTACATGTAAGACCGTCAGCATTGGAGCTTACGAAAGGAACACCTGCAGAGAGGAAGAGAGCCTTTTCTGTCCAGAAGCCGTCAAGACCCCACTGGTCAGAATCTTCGTCAACGAAGTCGAGGAGCATCTGCTTGAATGTATCCCAGTTCCATTCGCCTGCTTCGTAGAGATCCCATGGATCGTCAAGACCCTGAGCTTCGATTGTGGACTTATCGTAAATAACAACACATTCAGCTGTTACGTCTGTGATGAATTCATAGTGCTTGCCGCCGAAGTTGAGAAGCTCCATAGCAGCAGCTGTGTTCTGCCAAACAGGGGAATTAAGGTCGATATAATCGTCAACAGGCTGGAACATACCGTTGATGATACCCTTAGGGAAGTTAGCTGTATCATCGCCCGGGAAGATGTCAATGCCTTCGCCGCCGAGAACCTTTGTGGAAAGGTCATCGTAACGTGTATTCCATGTGGTAGCGTGGTATTCAATGCTGCCGCCGTACTTCTTTTCAAACATTTCAAGACCAACGGACTTGGAAGCACCGTTTGAGCTTGGGTTGAGGTCATAGTGAGCCATCCACTTTACAACCTTGTTATCAAGTTCAACGTCCTGAAGCTGAGTCATAACATCCTCAAGGACAGTTTCCTCGTCAGCCTTAAGGGTTTCTGTGTTTACTTCAACAGTCTTAGCTGTAGTTGTAGTAGTTGTTGTTTCTTCAGTAGCGTTGTCGATAACGTCCTGAGCGCCGCCTTCTTCACCGCCGCCGCAAGCTGTAAGACCGCAGGCTAAAGTAAGAGCAGTAACACCGGCTAAAAGCTTTTTAATATCTTTCATAATCAACCTCCATAAATTAAATAAACTTTGCCCATCGGATAAATTATGTAGGACGGGCAGATTATTATTATGCAAAAACATTATAACAAAATTTACACACAATTTCAATAGTGATACTGTATATTTTTTTATCCCTCTTTTAGAACAGTTTAACAAAAAAATGCGGATTTTTTCAGTTAAAATTAAGCTATAAGCAGATACAACGGAAGTGTATACACAATAAATACATTTTAAGTTAATACAAAGCTCATATTGCGTGAGAAAATTTATCTTAGTTGAATCTTAACCGCAGTTATGATATTATTAAAATGTATATACTTATAAAAAGGAGGGGGCACCTTGAAGAAGCAATCATCAAAGCTCAGGAATATACTTCTGCTTGCCGTAATAATGTGCGGAGCATTCGGAATAAGCCTGTGTATACATTACATTTTTGACACGGTATCCCTTATTCCCGCAATATTTGTACTGGCGGTGTTTGTAATTTCACTGGCAACGGAAGGCTACTGCTACGGTATCTCCGCTTCTCTGATAAGCGTTCTTGCTGTAAACTACGCCTTTGCTTTCCCTTATTTCAGGTTCAATTTTACCATCCCCGAAAATATGGTTTCAGCGGTAATAATGATAATCGTCACCCTGATAACGGGTGCTCTTACAACAAAGCTTAAATATCAGGAGGCGATCAAGGCGGAAAGTGAAAAGGAGCGTATGAGAGCAAATCTTCTCCGTGCGGTTTCCCACGACCTGCGTACTCCACTTACGACAATTTACGGCTCAAGCTCCACCATCCTTGAAAATTACGACTGCCTCAGTGATGAGCAGAAAAAGAAAATGCTTTCGGGTATCAGGGAGGATTCCGAGTGGCTGACGAGAATGGTAGAAAATCTTCTTTCGGTAACACGTCTTGACAGTGCAAACGTAAAGCTTATAAAGACGCCTACCGTCCTTGATGAACTGGTAGACTCGGTGCTGGTAAAGTTTAAGAAGAAGTATCCCGACAAAAGCGTAAAGCTTTCCCTGCCTGATGATTTTACAATGATACCTATGGATGCAATGCTTATTGAGCAGGTACTCTTTAATATTTTAAGCAACGCCGCCTGTCACGCCAAGGGTATGACGGAAATCGAATTTTCGGTGCGTTTGCAGGATAAAAAAGCGGTGTTTGAAATTTCAGACGACGGCTGCGGAATTGCACCTGACAGGCTCAGCAATATTTTTTCGGGCTTTTATATGGGAACAGCGGTGCCGTCGGATACAAAGATAAATTCGGGCATAGGGCTTTCGGTCTGCGCCTCCATAATAAAGGCTCACGGCAGTACAATAACTGCCGAAAACAATGAAAAGGGCGGTGCGGTGTTCCGCTTTGCCCTTGAAACGGGAGATGATGACAATGAGTAACAAATACAAGATACTGCTTATAGAGGATGAAGCAAATATACAGACCTTTGTCAGTGCCCTGCTTGAAGCAGACGGGTATCAGGTCATCTGCACACAGAGCTGCAGCGGCGGTAAAATGCTGTTTTCCTCACATATCCCCGACCTTGTTGTGCTTGACCTGGGACTTCCCGATGGAGATGGTATGGACCTGCTTAAACACATAAGAACGCTGTCTGCCGTGCCTGTAATTGTTCTTTCCGCAAGAAGCGACGAAAAGGATAAGGTGACTGCCCTTGACCTGGGTGCAAACGATTATGTGACAAAGCCCTTCGGTCCTGCGGAGTTTGTTGCAAGAGTACGCTCCGCATTGAGAAATGTAAGACGTAATGTTGAAAACAGCAGATTTATTCTGGGCAACCTCGTCATTGATTATGACGCAAGAACCATAACCATTGACGACAAGGAAATCAAGCTTACACAGACAGAATACAACATAATCGCCCTGCTTTCACAGCACAGCGGCAAGGTTATGACCTATTCTGCCATAATTTCAGCCATATGGGGCTACAACGACAGCGGCAGCATAAAAAAGCTTCAGGTAAATATGGCAAATATCCGCAAGAAGTTCGGTGCGGTTCCGGGCAAGGAAAGCTATATCACAAATGAGCTTGGTGTAGGCTATAAAATGAATGAATCGGTACGGTAAAAACGACGGTATCTGTCATAGGACAGGTGCCGTTTCAGTCTGTAGAAAAAGATATAGCTATATGTAATACTGCACAAACTTTAGGGGACGCCCTCTCTTGCAGGGCGTCCCCTCTTCAAAAACAGTCCACTGGACTGTTTTTGAATTCACCCCTTGCGGAG
>JAFQUQ010000051.1 GCA_017408395.1 Oscillospiraceae bacterium | reverse complement strand
GCCTTAGAGGCGCTCCGCAAGGGGTGAATTCAAAAACAGTCCAGTGGACTGTTTTTGAAGAGGGGACGCCCTGCAAGAGAGGGCGTCCCCTAAAGTTTGTGCATTATTACATATAGCTATATCTTTTTCGACAGACTGAAAGCACGGCTTCGGCTGTGCTTTTTGTGTTATAAATTTAACAAACACAGTGTTAAAAAAATATCAATTAAAAATTAACGGATGGAAACGTAAACCATTATTTCCGATGTATGAACTGTTTGTCTGATATTTGGAAGGATTATTGTTAATGTGCACAATAAGTTGCGGTTATCATATGCTAACTCATCAATATATTGATGAAAATTGTGTATAAAATCTTAATGCTATTGTGTAAGCACTTTAAATGTGGTAAAATATAAGTGTAAAATAAACTGCTTCCGTAAGGTGCAGCTTCAATATATCAGTTTTTTCAGGAGGATACATTCAATGAACGGATTACCGGCAGAATGGGCCGGCTTTCAGCTTGGTCGCTGGAGCAGCGGTTCAGTAAATGTCAGAGATTTTATCAAGAAAAACTACACTCCTTATGACGGAGATGAGTCCTTCCTTGCAGAGCCGACAGAGAATACAAAGGCTCTCTGGGCACAGATAATGGAGCTTTCCCGTCAGGAAAGAGAAGCAGGCGGCGTGCTTGATATGGATACAAAAATCGTATCTACCATCACTTCTCACGGTGCAGGCTATCTTGACAAGGATAAGGAACAGATCGTAGGTCTTCAGACAGACAAGCCCTTCAAGCGTTCACTTCAGCCCTTCGGCGGCATAAGAATGGCACAGAATGCCTGCCACGAAAACGGCTACGAGGTTGACCCTGAGGTCGTAAACATCTTTACAAAATACAGAAAGACACACAATCAGGGCGTTTTTGACGCATATACCCCTGAAATGCGTCTTGCGAGAAAGTCAGCTATCATCACAGGTCTTCCCGACGCTTACGGCAGAGGAAGAATCATCGGTGACTACCGCCGTGTTGCTCTTTACGGTATCGACAGACTTATCGCTGACAAGAAGCACCAGATCGCAACCGCTTTAAAGAAAATGACATACGAAACCATCCAGCTCCGTGAAGAGCTTGCAGAACAGGTAAGAGCACTTGAAGAGCTTAAAGAGCTTGGCAATATCTACGGCTTTGACATCTCCCGTCCTGCAGCAAACGCAAAGGAAGCTATCCAGTGGCTTTATTTCGGATACCTTGCGGCTGTAAAGGAACAGAACGGTGCGGCAATGAGTTTAGGCCGTACATCAACATTCCTTGATATTTACATCCAGCGTGACCTTGAAAAGGGTATCATCACGGAAGAACAGGCACAGGAGTACATCGACCACTTCATTATGAAGCTCCGTATCGTCAAGTTTGCACGTACTCCCGAATACAACGAGCTTTTCTCAGGTGACCCTACCTGGATCACAGAATCTATCGGCGGCGTTGATGTTGACGGTCACCACATGGTTACAAAGACATCCTTCCGCTATCTCCACACTCTCGACAACCTCGGCACAGCGCCTGAGCCTAATCTGACCGTTCTCTGGTCTGTTAAGCTTCCGAGAAAGTTCAAGGAATACTGTGCTAAAATGTCCATAAAGTCCTCATCCATCCAGTATGAAAACGACGACCTTATGAGAGTCACCCACGGCGACGACTACGCTATCGCCTGCTGTGTATCTTCAATGGTAGTGGGTAAGGAAATGCAGTTCTTCGGCGCAAGAGCAAACCTTGCAAAGTGTCTGCTTTATGCTATAAACGGCGGTGTTGACGAAAGACTTAAAATTCAGGTCGCTCCTAAGTACCGTCCTGTTGAAGGCGACTATCTCGATTATGACGACGTAATGGAAAAGTACGACGCTATGATGGACTGGCTTGCAGAGCTTTATGTAAACACTCTTAACGTTATCCACTTCATGCACGATAAATATTCCTACGAAAGACTCCAGATGGCGCTCCACGACAGAGAGGTAAAGCGTTATTTTGCAACAGGTATCGCAGGTCTTTCCGTTGTTGCAGACTCCCTCAGCGCTATCAAGTACGCTAAGGTAAAGTGCGTCCGTGACGAAAACGGCATCGTGGTTGACTACATAACAGAGGGCGATTATCCTAAGTACGGCAACAACGACGACCGTGTAGACAGCATTGCGGTTGACATCGTAAAGCGCTTTATGGATAAGATAAGACAGAACCACACTTACAGAAACGGTGTTCCTACAATGTCTATCCTTACTATCACATCAAATGTTGTTTACGGTAAGAAGACAGGCAACACCCCTGACGGCAGAAAGATGGGAATTCCTCTTGCTCCGGGTGCAAATCCTATGCACGGCCGTGATACTCACGGTGCAACAGCGTCCCTTTCATCCGTTGCAAAGCTTCCTTTCAAGCACGCTCAGGACGGTATCTCAAATACATTCTCAATCATTCCTGACGCACTGGGCAAGGACGACAAGCTCTTTGTGGGTGACCTTGACCTTGACAGACTTGCGGCAGAGGTAAACAACGGCAATGAATGACATCGGAAAAGTAAACGACCTTGTTGATATGCTGGACAGGCTTATGTCCGAGGGCAGCGGTCACGTTAACATTTCAGGCGGCGAGGGAGATTTAAGCGTAACGACGGTAAACTCCACCGACTGCTGTAAAAACGGGGCCTGCAGCGTGCCCACGCTTCACAAGGGCATAGATGATAATGATTGAAACGAAAGGAGTTTATAATTATGGCAGATAATCAGCAGCAGGTAAACAACCTTATTGAACTTCTTGACGGATATGTACAGAAGGGCGGTCATCACCTCAATGTAAACGTGTTTACAAAGGAGACCCTTCTTGACGCACAGCAGCACCCTGAAAAATATCCTCAGCTTACTATCAGGGTATCGGGCTATGCTGTAAACTTCATCAAGCTTACAAAGGAACAGCAGGACGACGTTATTGCTCGTACCTTCCACAAGTCAATGTAAATTAATCTTAAATGAAAAAGAGAGAAGCGGCTTTCCGTTTCTCTCTTTTGTTGTGTAATAAAACCCCACGTTTGACGTGGGGTTCAGTGAAGCTTTAGCGAAGAGTCTTTAAAAAATACCCCCAAATGATATAATGAAACTACGGTCTGGCCAACTGTAGAAAATATCAATGGAGGTAATCACAATGAATAATTATAATAATCAAAGTGATATACATAGTTTATCACATTCAAAATGGAATTGCAAGTATCATATAGGTTATAACTTCTTAGCAAGACACAATGTTCACAAAAATTTAATCATTATTTTAAAGTACCCCTACACAGTTAAAATATACATCAACTTGCTGTTGACGTTCTCCATTCTCGTCCTTAACTGCTTCGTGAACTAAAAT
>JAFQUQ010000006.1 GCA_017408395.1 Oscillospiraceae bacterium | reverse complement strand
TTATGGATAAATGCACCAATGCCAACACCAATCAGCACATAGGGAGCCACTTTTTTTGCGGTGGAAACCACCTGTTCCCAGGCATACTGCATCCGGTCTTTGACAGTCAGTTCTTCCTGGGGAAGATCCACAGCCTTGCCCCTGCGAATGAATTCCTCCACCTGGTTTTCCAGATGCAGCTTCTCAATGAGTGTACCGCCGATTACAGCGATCACAAGTCCCAATACCACATAAAGAAGTGCGACCTTCCAACCGAAAATGCTCATAAGCAAAACAAGGCTGCCGAGATCTACCATTGGGGAAGAAATAAGGAACGAGAAAGTTACACCAAGAGGAAGTCCCGCACTTGTAAAGCCGATAAAAAGCGGAATCGACGAGCAGGAGCAGAACGGTGTTACCGTACCGAGCAAGGCGGCGATAATATTTGCGCCGATGCTGTGAAATCTGCCGAGGATTTTCTTTGTCCGTTCAGGCGGGAAGTAGCTCTGAATATACGAGATGATGAAAATGAGAATGCCAAGCAGCACCATAATTTTTATCATATCGTAAATGAAGAACTGTACACTTCCTCCGATTTTTTCGTTTGTGTCCAGACCGAGAGCGTTAAGCAAGCTGCCAATCAATCGGTTCAGCCACGCCATTCCGAGAATCTCATTCTGAAAGAAATCCCAGATTGTTTTCAGTGTTTCCATAAGGTTTGCTCCTTTCTTAAACGAATATATTTAAACATAGAAATGTATCTATGTTTAGTGCCTTTAAAAAGCCGTGCACTCACACGGCTTGATTTTATTTGTACTCAGCTAAAATACTTTCAAGCACTTCAACCGCACTTTTTATCATTTCGGGACATACTGTTCTGAACAGATTCTTCTCCTTGATATAAGCAGAATCCTCAGGCTTTGTAAGGTCGTATCCCAGAAGGTCACGGCATACGATTGAGCCGTTAAGCTCCTTGAAACGCTTTGTATATTCAACTGCAATTGCGTATGCACGGGATTTCTGTTCATTGTTTTCCGATTCATAATGTCCATATTTAAGCCCCAGAACCATTAACGCTCCCGATACCGCACCGCACATTTCAGCATTTCTTGCACCGCCGCCGAACTGTGTTCCCAGCATTAACGCAAGCTTTTCATCAAGTCCGAAATCGGGTGCGAATGCGGTAAGCACCGCCTGTGAACAGTTGAAATTGTTTGCAAACAGCTCTGATGCTTTTTCTGATTTTGTCATAATTAAACCTCACCTTTCAGATAATCAATATATTTCTGTGCTTTTTCCAAGCCTTCCTCTGAAATAGAATAATGCATCCACTTGCCCTCTTTACGCCCATTGACAATTCCGCTGTCAAGGAGCGTCTTCATATGATGTGAAAGCGTAGGCTGTGTGATGTTCATAGCTTCAAGCAGCCTGCAGGCACATTTTTCGCCATCAATCAAAAGCTGTAAAATCTTAATGCGGTTTTCATCGCAGAAAGCCTTGAATATGGCTGCTGTCTGTTTTTCATTTAGTTCCATCTGCTCACCTCACATTGATGTTTTTCTATATTATATATTACATATAGAAGTTTGTCAATATATTTTCAGAATTTTTATAAAAATAACCGCACTCATAAATATGAATGCGGTTATTTTATAACGTGATACAAGCTGATTTCTGCTCATACCGTCAGAATTTAATTTTAAATTACTGTCCCGATGTGGTGTAAAGCTTGTAATAGTCGCCCTTTTTAGCCATAAGCTCCTCGTGAGTACCGCATTCGGTGATGCCCTTATTGGAAACGTACATTATCTTGTCGCAGTTCCTGATGGTGGAAAGTCTGTGTGCGATGATAAAGGATGTACGGCCCTTTAAGAGAGCGTTAAGGCCCTCCTGTAAAAGCTTCTCCGTTTTAGCGTCAATTGCAGAGGTAGCCTCGTCGAGAATAAGGATTTTCGGGTCGCTGATAAGGGTTCTTGCAAATGCTATAAGCTGACGCTGACCCTGTGAAAGGGACGCTCCTCGTTCGATTATCACTGAATCAAGACCGTCAGGCATATCGTTTATGAAGCCGTCGGCACGTACCGTTTTAATTGCACGCTCCATTTCCTCGGGAGTTGCGTCAAGCTTGCCGTAGCGGATATTTTCTTCAATTGTACCGCTGAAAATTACGCTGTCCTGAAGCATTATACCCATCTGTGAACGCAGTGATTTCAGTGTTACCTCGGAAACGTCGTGGCCGTCAATGAGGACACGTCCTCCTGTGGTATCGTAGAAACGTGAGATAAGGTTTACGATAGTTGTCTTGCCTGCACCCGTAGGTCCGACAAGTGCAACGCTCTCGCCGCTTTTTACTTCAAAGGAAAGGTCTTCAAGGATAACCTTGCTTTCGTCATATGCAAAGGTCACGTTTTCAAAGGTAACGTCGCCCTTGATTTCGGGAAGCTCACCTGCATTTTCCTTGTCGCATACCTTTACAGGCTCGTCCAGAGTTTCAAAAATACGCTCCAGGTAGGACACGGTATTGATGAAGCTGTTGAACAGGTTTGAAAGGTTCATTATAGGCTGCCAGAAGCGTGAAGCGTAGTTGCCCATCGCAACGATGGTACCCAGCGAAATTGAGGCAGGTCCTATCACAACAAGTCCCACAAAGTAGATTGCTGCGGAAATTACTGCGGAAATTGTGTCAACCGTAGGCCAGAGAAGGTTATTGTAGGTTACAGCCTTCATCCATTTTTTACGGTACTCCTCGGAAAGATTTTTATAAATGCCTGCGTTTTCTTCCTCTCTTACAAAAAGCTGTGTGACCTTTACGCCAACAAGTCCTTCGTGGAGATATGCGTTAAGGTTTGAGCTTTTGTTTGAAACAGCCTGCCACGCACGGCGCTGTCCGTTTTTGATAACGCCGATAAAAAGCATAAGAAACGGCACGCCTGCAAGTATCAGCAGAGCCATCTGCCAGTGCATCATAAACATAAACACCGTTATGAAGATAAGGTTGAACATTTCAAGGATAAGGTTTATGATACCGTTTGAAAGCACGTCGGAAACGCTGTTTACGTAGTTGATGATACGGACAAGTATCTTGCCGTGAGGACGGTTGTCATAATACTCAAAGGACAGCTTCTGAAGATGTGCAAACAGGTCGGAGCGTATGTCAAAGATAATGTCCTGACCTACCTTTGTCATTATTCTTGAACGCACTGTTGCAAGGATAATGTTTACAACGATTGTCAGCAGAAGGAGTCCTGCCATTAAAAGAAGCTGGGGGATGTTTTTATTCGGGATGGAATTGTCGATTGCAAACTGTGTTATCACAGGGGCAAAAAGTCCGATTACAACGGCAATTGCGCTGAGGAAAAGTGAGAATATCATTCTCCATTTGTATTTGTTGACATAAACCATTGCACGTTTGAAATGCCGTATGTCAAAGGGGCTTTCAAGCTGTTCGTCAACGTCGAATTTGTTTCTTGCCATCAGGACTCGCCTCCCTTCACGTCATCACCGTTCTGGAGATGATAAATTTCGGAATAATAGCCGTCAGGGTTTTTGAGCAACTCGTCGTGTGTACCGAATTCCGCAATTTTGCCTTCCTTGAGAATCATGATCTTGTCGGCATTCTTTGCAGAGGAGGTACGCTGTGCGATGATGATTTTTGTGCAGCTGAAGTCAAGGCTGTTTAAATTGTCCCTGATGACCTTTTCTGTTTCAAGGTCAACTGCGGAGGTTGTATCGTCAAGAATGAGGATTGACGGACGCATTGCAAGTGCTCTCGCAAGAGAAATACGCTGCTTCTGACCGCCCGAAAGACCTACGCCCTTTTCGCCTACGATGGTATCATAGCCGTCGGGAAGCTTCTGAACAAACTCGTCAGCGTCGGAAAGCTTTGCAAAATATTTTACGTCCTCCTCAGGCATATCCGTGTCAAAGAAAGAGATGTTGCCGTCGATCGTATCCGACCAGAGCAGTACGTCCTGCATTGCAACGCCGATGTTGCTTCTGAGCTGTTTAAGCTTCATATGACGGACGTTTACACCGTCAACAAGGACCTCGCCTTCCTTTACATCGTAAAATCTCGGAATAAGATTTATGAGAGTAGTCTTGCCTGAGCCTGTTTCACCCATAATTGCAACGGTTTCGCCGGGGTTTATCTTAAAGCTTATGCCGTCAAGGACAGACACGCCTTTTTCATATTCAAACTTAACGTTCTTAAACTCAATGCCGCCCTTGAAGCGTTCAGGCATATCAACTGCGTCGGGACGGTCTGCGATAAGAGGACGGGAGTAGTAAACCTCGATGATTTTGCCTGCGGAAGCAAGGAAACGCTGAAGGTCGTTTACAAGGTTGCCTATCATTCGCATAGGGTTTGAAAGAGTCCAGATAAGCGCACCGAAGGCTACATATTCACCCATTGTAAGTCTGCCTGTGATTACGAAAATACCGCCTGCGATAAGCTGTACAACGGTAAGGGACTGTGCGGTGGTTTCAATGAAGGGGAAGAATTCAAGCCAGGTAAGCGCCGCTTCCTTGTTTGCACGTGCATACTCGGAGTTTTTATCCTGGAAATTCTTTATTTCAAAATCCTCTCTTGCAAAAGCACGTACCGCACGGTTGCCTGCGATATTTTCCTGTGCTCTTGTGTTAAGCTGGGAAAGACGTTCTCTCAGGTCAACATATTTAGGGCCGACCTTCTTGCGGAAGATACCCGAAATCACGAAAATAAGCGGTGTAAGCGCAATAAGGCAGAGCGCCATAAGAGGATCGAGCACTATAAAATAAATTGAAGTCGTAAAATAAAGTACGATACTTTCAACAAGTGCTTTGATAAGCCACGAAACCGTATGACGGACCATATCAAGGTCGCCGGAAAGACGTGTCATAAGGTCGCCCGTGGTATTTTTATCGTAAAACTGCATATCCTGCCGCTGGACATTTTCAAAGAGATAGCTTCTTACCTTTGAAAGCATACCCTGCGAGCAGACTTCGTAAAGCATATTTGCACTGAACTGCATAGTTGTGCGTACAATTGTAAATACTATCATACAGATACACAGCGTAATCAGAAGGGATTTCTGATTTTCGATATTTGCCAGTGCATTTTCGTTATAGATAAAAGTATCAACGATATTCTGTGCAAAAATCGGGTTTGCAATGTACATTATCTGCGTTATAACTGTCAGGCAAAGTGCAAACACAAATCTGCCCCTGAAGCCCTTCAGATTTTCCCATATCCATTTAACCTGGAACATTTTATTCACCCTGCTTTCTATGCAATCTGTCATTTTTTCAATGCAAAATATATTATAACAGATAAAAAATAAATTAAAAGGGCTTTTCCAAAAAAACATCCACGTCATTATAACGTTTTTTACGATAAAATCCTCCCTTTTTCTGTCACAATTACCACAACAGAAACAAAAAACGTTTAATGATAGATTTTTACTATTTTTTGCTTAAAACTCAATCAGAAAATTCATATTAAATTCAAATAACAACGGAGAAATTCTGCCTATGTACAAAACAGTCAGCCAGTCACGAACAGAGCACGTTCAAATTCTTACACAAGCCAATATCAACGGCTACAACAGGCTTTTCGGCGGTCAGCTTATGGAATGGATAGATATAGTCGCCGCAGTAACAGCACGTCGTCATTCGGGTAGAAACGTCACAACCGCATTGGTGGATACCCTGACCTTTACCGCCCCTGCTCACCCGAATGATACAATTTTAATCAGGGGAAAAATCACCTATACAGGCAGAACATCAATGGAGGTCTGCGTGAAATCCTATGTAGAAAATCCTGACTGTACACGACAGCTTATAAATACAGCATATCTTGTGATGGTGGCATTGGATGAAAATGAAAAGCCTGTGGAAGTACCCCGTCTGAAGCTTGAAACAGCAAGGGAACGAGAGGATTGGAAAGCAGCGGAGAAGCGTGCGGAAATGCGAAAGAAACGCATCCTGCAAGGACATTGAAGTTTAGGTCAAGCCCGACATTAAAGTTTTAGGTCAAGCCTTTTTCAAAAGGCTTGCGGGGTTGAGGGGCAGAGCCCCCACAGGTTAAGGGCAGCGCCCTTAGCAATCCTAAGCAAAACAAAAAGCAAAACAAAGCCGCAATTCAGAGTGTAAAGCAAAGATAAGCAAAATCATCCGATTTATTCTATCTTTAGTAGCACCTTAATCTGAATTGCGGCTAAAATTCTGAAAAGTATGAACATACCCTGCCTCGTTACAAATCGAAAAAAGCGTAAGCGTTTTTGATTTGTAACGACACGCCTGATAAAAAACAAAAAATCCCCTGCAATCAAAACCTCACAAAAAAAAGAAAGAGCGAAGCGATATTTCTTTTTTCTGTGACGGGCTGAAAAAAGAAAATCATTTTCTGCAAACCACCTGCACGTTACGGGAAATACAGCCATTCTCAAACCGTGAATTTTACTTTGCCGTATCTCCTATAAAAGAAAACACGCTGCGCTCTTTTCTTTTATAGGAGAGGGAGTATTTGCAAGGGGCTGTCTGGCATTGATTTGGTGTGTCAGCAGATAAAGAAAAAACCGCTGTCGCTCTTTTCCTTTATCTGCTGAGATATGGTTTTGCTTGGATTTTTCATAATTTTAGCCGCAATTCAGATTGACGTACTTTTAAAGATAGAAGAAATCGGATGATTTAACTTATCTTTGCTTTATACTCTGAATTGCGGCTTTGTTTTTTCTTTATTTTGCTTGGATTTGCTAAGGGCTCCTCGCCCTTAACCTCGCCAAAGGCTCTGCCTTTGGAAACCGCAAGCCTTTGAAAAGGCTTGACCTAAACTTTAATATCGGACCTTTCGTTTTGCTTTATCCACACGCCTTTTGCGTAGAACACAAACGACATCACTGCTGCTGTTGCCCAGCTTACAGGCCACGCATTCCATATGCCCAACGCTCCCATAAACCGTGACAGAATATACGCCAGCACCACTCTCATTATCAGGTCAGTAAAGGTTGCTGCCATAAAATGCTTCATACACTCGCTTCCACGAAGCACCCCGTCACACAGCAATTTTGTTGCTACTGTAAAATAAAACGGTGCTGCTGTTTTCATAAAGTCCATTCCCGTTTCAAGTGCAAGCTCCGTGCTGTCGTCGTTCATAAACAGACCCAGCAGCTGTTTACCGAAAATAAGGTATGTTCCTGTGAAAATTCCTGCCGCACTCAGGGTGAGGATTATCCCCGATTTAAAACCCTGTTTTACACGGTCAAGCTTTCCTGCGCCGTTGTTCTGGGCGGTAAAGCCTGAAATGCCGTTGCCGAAGGTTGAAAAGCTTGTTACCGCAAAGGTGTTTAATTTTATTGCGGCGGAATAGCCTGCAATCACTGACGAGCCGAAGCTGTTTACCATTGACTGTATAAACATATTTCCCACCGAAACAAAGCTCTGCTGGAGAATACTCGGCACTGCGACACCTACTATGTCTTTAAGGGCTGCCCTGCTGAAAACAGGCGGCTTTTCCCCTTCCGCTATATGCTTCATTCTTGCTGTAAGCACCGCCAGCGACATCAGACAGGAAACGCCCTGTGCAATGAACGTTGCCCACGCTACGCCTGCCACGCCCCATTTAAACACGATAACAAAAACGGCGTCAAGGGCAATGTTCCCAAGCGACGAAATTATCAGAAAAACAAGGGGCGTTCTGCTGTCACCGAGGCTGTTGAAAATTCCCGTTACCACGTTGTAGATAAAGAGGAAAATAAAGCCGCCTGTGTAAATTTTAAGATAAAGATTGCCCTCGTTCATAATGTCGTCGGGGGTGTTTACAAGCTTCATCAGCCACGGACTTCCAATCACCCCGAACAGAGTCAACACTGCCGACAGAACAAGTCCTGCTATAAGGGAGGTGGTTATGCAGGTTTTTACTTCCCTGTGCTTTCCTGCACCGAAAAAGCGGCTTATTACAACCGAACAGCCTATCTGACAGCCGAATGCCACCGCCATAAAAATCATTGTAATAGGATAGCTTGCACCTACTGCCGCAAGCGCACTTTCACCTGCGTATTTTCCTGCAATAACGCTGTCTGCAATGCTGTAAAGCTGCTGAAAAACGACGCTTGCAAACAGCGGAAGAGTAAAGCTTATCAGAACTTTACCGGGATTTCCCACGGTCAGATCTCGGTTAATTTTAATCAAATCCTTTCTATTGAATCGCTGATTAAATTGTTCCACGCCACTCTCAATGACGGACTTTCAAGCGTCGGAAACGGTGCCTTCGTCTTTAATCAGCGTTTTCCTAAAAACATCCTTATCATTATACTCTCCTTTTTTTACAGGTTTTCTGTTTTTTTATTAATAAAAATAGCGTCTGCATTTTTACAGACGCTTTAAACTATTCATCTTTCTTAAGCTGTGCCAGCACGTCAAGCAGTTTTTTCGGCACGGGAACTCCAAGCTCCCCTGCATTTTCAATCAGGCTTATACACTCGTTTGCAATGTAAAAAATAATCACTACCGTCCGCAAAGCGTGACCCTCGCCGATGACATTTACGTCAACAATGTTTGCAACCACTACTATAAGCAGCATAAACACCTTCTTGGCTATCCCCTTCGCTCCTACGGCTGAGGACAGCTCCTTTTTCACCGCCGCCGCCATCACACCCGATATGTAATCAAGCACGATAAGCACCACCAGCGCAATGAACATACCGTCCGTTTCGCCGAAAAGAAAGCCTATTGCCGTACACACAGCCGCAAGCAGACTTTTTATAATGTCTGACATATTTGAATTTCCTCCATAATCGTTGTCATTCCCATTTCCGAGCAAGCCGCAGAAATTTTCTCGGCGGTACTTTTATCAACGCCCGAAATATGAGCCGTGACCTTGTATTTTGTTTGGGCACCATACCCGTTAAGCTTGGCATTTACGATGATAGACGGGAAATCCTTGTAGCAGTTGTTCACATCCGTTTCACCGTTTATGCCCTTGATTTTTTCTTTCCAGCTGTACTGCCACATATCGTGCTTGTTTTTCGGCTTACCGCCTATCCTTGCGACCCAGCAGGTGTATTTTTTCGATACGTCAGCGTAAAGATTTGTTGTAAAAAAGCTGTCGAAGCTGTAAACTCCCGTGAAATACCCTGCCTTTTCAACCGTTGAGCAGAACGCTTCTGTCATTGCAGTACACATTGTCTTTCCTGCCTTAACGTGCTTCTGCTCCTCAATGTCGAAATAAACAGGCAGGTCAAACTTTTTACCCTTTATTGCTTCAAGAAAAACCTCCGCTTCAATTTTTGCGTCGGCAGGGCTGTCTGCGTAAGAATACCAGTAAGCCCCGACGTGCAGACCTGCCGCAAGTGCGCCGCTGTAATTTGCTTCAAAGCGGCTGTCCTTCTGGGAGATGTGTCTGCCGTAGCCTGCACGGATAATTACACCCTCCACGCCTGCCGATTTTACATACTCCCAGTTGATTATGCCGTTATGTTTTGATACGTCTATAACCTTCATTTTTTACCTCTGAAATAATCTGTAACGTGGCTTTTCCTCGCCGAAGAATTTATAACGCAGATAATCGTCAAACACTATCGCCGCCGCAGAAAGCAGTATCCAGAACAGCGAGTAGAGGGGGCATATCTGACCGAGGAAATTCCCCCATTCATCGCTGTAATCCCATATGCCCCAGCCAAGTTTAAGATTGACGATAACTCCCGTCACAAGCTCCAGCACCGTTATTATCACTCCGCCGCACAGCATCTGCAGCGGAAAGGGCGTTTCCCACGGCAGGACCTCGTTAAGAAGTCCTACCGCAACAAAGCATATGCCGCCCAGAATAACCATCGTCCAATGTGTGTAACCCCTCGCAAGCATTTCTATCGCACCGTAAATTATGCCGCCTGCAAGGGCAAGTACACCCCATTTGAAGGATTTATTCTTCATAATCGATCACCACTTTTTCAAGCTGCTCCGCCGTTTCACATGCCTTGATTTCAAGCTCAGCCGCCTGCTGTGCCGCAACCTTAGGCGCAACGTAAGCCGCAATTGCAAGCGACAGTCCCACAAGGTCATCATAAGCCCATTCAACGCACTCTTCCCCCGTGCTGTTCCACTTTAAAGGGTACGCAATTCCTGCACTTTCGGCACGCTCATAGCTTGTAAGGTTGCTGTTTAAAAGGGTCTGCTTTTCCTCGGTGACGCTGTAATAATTGCCGTCCGAATAAAGCATAGGGTTATCGTTCAGCCACTCTGCAAGTTTAAGCTTGCTTTCAGCAATAAGGCTTTCCTTTTTAAACTGTAAGCTGCTGTCGGTATAATCGGGATTTTCGCTGTAAACTCCATCCCTGTAAATCCACGCAGAGGGGTTATACATAACCTCGTCGGGAATTTCCCTGACGTCAATACCGCCATCGATACATCCGCCGACGCTTGTTTCGGTGACAACGCTGTTTTCATCAAGTTTAATCTGTATGACCATAAAATCTCACTCCTTTTTATACTTTGCCTATGGCTATCCATCTGAATGTACCCGGATAAGTAGTGGTTGGCTCTGAAAAATTAGTTCCACGATAATATGTTAAGGTTACAGAGCTTTTTGTAACTGTAACAGGTTGGCAGCTGCCAACTCGCCAATACTGGCTGTCGTCCGTGTCCTTTGGGATGTATACACCAATAACGAGCGGTGCGCTGATATATGATTTAGGGAATGTCACCGTTTTCGGACCCGCCGAAGTAGTGGAAAAAGTACCGCTCTGAATTAAATATTTTTCGTAGGTGCTGCCCTGTGCAATGTTATCCATAGTAAGCGGAACGTTCCCGTTTACCGGCGAAACATTGCACACTTTTTTTACGGCATTCAGACTCTCCCACGCATTGATTACCCCTTCTGCGTCGTTTTCACACGCCGCTTTAAGAAGCTCCCACTGTGCTTCATACTGAGCAAAAAGGGCGGTGGTGTCGATAGTATCAATTGCACTTGTTACCCAGCCGCAGAGGTTTGTGTCACCCCTTGTGTCGGTGATGTCTGACTGCGTTATCTCAACAGAGTTTGCGTCAACGTAAACATAGGCAATGATAATATCGTATGCACTCTCATCACGCTTGGGCGCAGGCTTTACCGGAGAAACCGAGGGGATACCCTCAACAGCTGTAAGATAAATCGCTCTTTTCTCAAAATCACAGCGTACTGCGATTGCGTCCCAGCGGTTGTAGACCGTGTCCGCATTTGAAAGGGTAAGGGTCTGAGACTCCTTTCTGCGAAGCCATCTGCCGCCGATATAAGCCGTACCTGCGCTTATGCTTACGCTCATTCCGCCGCCTGCCGTGACCGCAAGCTTATTGGTATCGTCGCCGAGAACGCCGTCTGTCATAATATCCTTGAAATATTGCACAAAATCATCAGCGGTATATACCCTGTCCTGATTTTTGCTTGTAAAAAATCCGTATTCGTTATTTGACATAATTCATCTCCTTTTTAATCTGCAAATTTTCCTGCAACAGCGGAAACCGTGAAGCCGCCTCCGCTGTAAACTTCATTAATTTCGTAAACTCTCTCTGTAAGAAGCTTGCCGAAGCGTGAGCAGTAAACCGTTATCCTGTCCCCTGTTTCAAAGGGCACGCTTCCGCTTTTAAGGACGATGACCGCACGCATATTTTCCCTGAAACCGCTGTAATTACGCATATGGAGCCACTGACCGTAGTTTACCGAAGCGTTTACATCAAGTTCGGGAACATAGTTTATTTCACCGCCCGACGCAACAGGCACGTAAAGTATCTGCGGCTCAATGCGGAAGGATTTTTCGCACCGTTCATAGCCTGTCATTTCCGTGCCGTAAAGCTTGTTCCAGGAAGCGACGGTGTACTCTCCTACCTGCTTTGCTTCTGAATAAACAAACGCCCCCGTCATTGCTCCCTTTTCGCTGTAAGCATACTCCCCGTCCGACATATTTTCATAAACATCCGTGTAAACAAGCTGTGTGTTTTCACTCTGCTCAACGGATCTGTCGGAACCGTATCTTCCGTAAATTCTTACATAAGCTTCACAGCCCTCGTGAACAAGCTCCGAGCATACGCAGAAGCCGTTTTCCCTGCCTGCCGCCTTTATGTATGCAGACAGACTGCCGTGCTGATAGCTGTAATTGTCCATACCCGTGCAGTCAACGGTGAAGTCGAATTTTACAGCAGGAAAGCGTCTGAAATCGTCTGCCGCTTCGCCTGCATTCTTATCAAGGACCGTCATCACGGAGTCGGAGGAGGTGCACTTTATCAGCACACGTCTTTCCAGCATACCGTCAAACGAACAGCCCCTTGCTTTTAAAATGCACACGCCTTTTCTTACAGAAAGATTAATTTCCGTCACAATGCCGCTGTATCTGTCGGGAACTTCAACAACGGTCTGCTCCGTAACAAGCTTAAGATTTTTTTCGGTGCAGGGCATTGTAAGCTCAAACTCATCACCCTCGATGAAGCGTCTTTTCCACACAATACGCTCAACCGTGTCGGTCACGCCCTTAAGCTGAAGCATGTTTGCCGCTTTATCCGTTTCATAAACAAATATATCCATCTCATATGCCCTCGTATCTTTCCCTGAATGAAATGTAAGCCGACAGACACTCCGCACCGCCTGATGTTCTCACATAAATTCTGTTTACTCCGGGGATAAGGCTGAAAAATGCCGAGCCCCATTTAAGACGTGATATAACATCGGTATAATCCACGCCGTTTTCGGTACATTCAACGCCCTTGCTGCCGTGACGGGTGTCAATTTTTATTGTGCTTCCCGAATTCCACACGCCGTCAAGCTCAATGTACTCGCCTGTGTCAGCGTTGCCGATACGGATGCTTTCCGTCTGTCTTAAAACGTGAACGGTGATGATACATCCGCTGCTGAAAGTACCGTTGTTTACAACAGAAGCAGAGTCCTCGTCGGTAAAATCGGAAAGGATCATTCCGTCTTCTTTAAGCTCCCAGTCAAACTCCAGCATACCTCTTGTTCCGCACAGCAGAGCACCGCTTTCCATATGGGATGAAGCACTTTCAAAGAACGGTGACGGACACACAAAGGTCATCGTGATTTTCACAGGGTCGCTGTCCTGATCAACCGTCATCTTTTCAAGATAGCATGCCGTTTCCTTTGTGCTGTCCTCCGTTATGAAAATAAGCCTGCCCTTTTCCTCGGTTTCCGCAATGCTGTTTAAGGCGGAGATACATTCCGTGTCCTTACTGCATACCGCAAGGGTGACGGTTATCCTTCTTGCGCCGAGACTGCTTGAAACCGAGTCGGCACCGTAAAAGAAAGCGGACTCCGAGCTGTTTATTACAGCATATGCAGACGTGCCCCCGATTTTTACGGCACGGATAACGCCTCTTGAAAAATCAGCCTGCGTACCTCTGCTGTTTTCATAAATCACTCTCATTTTTCCGTCTCCTCCCTTATGTAATCAGCCGTAAATTTACAGCTTACAATGTAAAGCCCCACCTCGCTGCACGGCTCAAAGCAGGGACGCTCCGCCGTTCTGAAAACAGCGGTTTCCTCGCCCGAAGCGTCCACAGCGTCACAGGCTTTTTCAGCCGCAGAAAACATTTCCGACGGCGACTCCCCCTTAAGCTTAAGCCTGACCTCGATACGCTGAAAATCACCGCCGTCGCAGAATTTTGCCAGTGTAGTCACCTTTTCGGGATAAAGGGAAACACCGTTTTTTCCGTTAAGCTTAAGCTTCGTTTCAAGTCCCGTCAGCTCTGAAAGCGTCCTTATTATTTTTTCCGTCATAAGCTAAATTTCCTCCATAGTGACCTCAATGTGATGAAGCCTGCTTTTGTCGTAAAGCTTTTTCACCGCAACTACGCCGTAAAGCCTTTCTTCCCAGGTTATCCGCTGTCCCTGCTTAAACTCAAACTCCCGGGGCAGACTGCTTGAACAGTCGTAAATGAGCACCGACTGTCCCGTGTTCTTTACATTGAAGCCTGCATTACCCTCCTCGCTTACAGGGTCAACCCTTATAAACTGAAGCTGCACAGCCTCGCCGTAATCTATCCTGCCGAAGCAGTCCTCCCTTTCGGGCGTAACCACCTGCGCCGAGTGAATAAGCAGCTCTCTCGGTATACAGCGCATTACATCACCCCTGTTCTTCTGCAAAGCAGACCCGTCGCTTCAAGACAGCCCAGCGCAACGGGAGATACGGGAAAATTATTCTTCTTTCCCGTCCCTGAGCTGTTCATATAACTGAACTTACCCAGAGTCATCTGAACGGCGTCGGAGCTGTCGCTATCGGTGAGATCACCGTTTCTGCCGTAATAATCCGCCTCTGCCGCCGCTGCAAGCTTAACCTGCTCACGGGTGAAGCTGTCCAGCTTGTCAAAGCCTATACGGCGTATCTTATAGCCTGTAAGAATGTCGATAATTTCGCTTGCAATTTTAAAGATCCTGTCTGTTTCCTCCGACGGCAGAGTTTCGCCGTAATATTCGGAGTAAAAATCATAGTCGATATAAACCAATCGCAAACACTCCTTTCAAAACAATTCCCTTCTGCATTATTCTGTCGGTAAACGGGCGGATATTATCCGCCCGTCTTAAAAACATCGTTAATGCATTTACACATTAAGCAGATGGGCATTTAAATTTACGCTTCTGTACGCTTTACATAAACCGTTTCAGGCTTTGAAACGAGAACGTTGTAGACCTTACGGCCCTGTACAGCGCTTGCGCCGATATGAACACCGTCAGAGATAGGATTTACGCCCACAGGCACAGCCCATTCCTGAACACGGTGACACCAGTTTGGATGACCGCATACAAATTCGGTAGTAACTGTCTTGCCGTCGATGAAATCGGTGCTGCCGTACATAAGATTGCTTGACTCAAACACGTTGAAGCCTGCAATTCTGCCTACCGCACCCGCTTCAAGAAGCTCCTGTGAAAGGTCGCCCTGACGGATGAACTTTTCGTCCTGCATAATGATCTCCATAAATTCGGGAGAAGCAATGAGCCATCTGTCAGCGGCAGGTACGCCCATTCTTGAAAGTGCTGTTCTTGCCTTTGCAACGCAGCTGTAAGCGTTGGAAATGTCAGCGGCAGTTGTCACGTCGGAAACTGTAACACCCTCGGTCTGTTCAAGAGCCGCAATGGACTTCTTATCCATAGAAAGAGCAAGTGTGTAGCCTGCGGAAGCAAGTCTTTCAGCAACAACATCGTCAGGGAGAGAAGCCGCATCGTAGCCGTCGATAAGCTCGTTTACAGCCTCGTCATTTGACATAAGCATTGTGATGTAGGTTGTTGCACCTGAGGAAAGAGCCGCACCGTTTGCCTTGTCGTAAGCCTTGACCTCAACTTCGGTGTCACGGACAGGAATTTTTACCGCACCTGCGGCAGCATTGCCCTCGTGGTTGGTGTTGAAAATGTAGTTGTCCTGAGTAACGAGAGTGCTTCTGAGCTTAGCGTCAACG
Organism: Oscillospiraceae bacterium; assembly: GCA_017408395.1. GTDB lineage: Bacteria > Bacillota > Clostridia > Oscillospirales > Ruminococcaceae > UMGS363. The sequence continues at coordinate 3,949 of JAFQUQ010000006.1, read as the reverse complement.
AGCTGGGAATAACGTTCATTTAAAGTATTTGTCATAATAAATTACCTCCATTAATTAAATCTGATATTAGGGTTTGATTTTCTGAATGCAGCTTCTACGCCGCTGTAATTGTTCTTTGCGCCTGCTGTGTAGCGAACGCCTGTTGTGGTGACAGGAGCATTTTTAATCTGAGTTTCCGTAAAGAACGGATACTTTTCAATAACTGCGCTTACGGCAGTTTCAATGTCCTCGCCTGCAAAAAGAGCGCCTGCGATAGTGATGACATCCTCCGCATATTCAGCCTTTACGCCCTTTTCCATACAGCAGATCTTTGCTTCAAGGCGGTATGCCTTTTCTTCTGCGGCAATTCTTGCACAAACCTCCGCATCAATTGCGGAAGCGTAATTTTCAGCCGCTTCTGACGTTTCATTGATCTCCGTCGTTGTGATGATTTCATTTTCGTTCATTTTAAGATTTTTCCTCCTTCAAAATTCTTTCGTACTCTTCCATAGCCGCTTCATAGCTGCATTTACGCAGCTCCATAATCGCAGTTACCTTTGATTTAAGACCGCTGTTGACAAGCTTAATGCAGTTGTCGAGAGCCGTGTTTTCATCTGTGATGATACCGTCGTGCCAGGACACCGTAACATCACAATCAAGTGCTTCCTCAGAAAGCTTACCCGTGTATACCCCAAGGGAAATTACCGCCTTGAAAAGCGATACCAGCGCCCTTGAAAGATTGTTCTGGTCTGCTCTTATGAGAGCCGCCGTCCTGCTGTCACGGGAGATTATCTCCGTAGCGGTTTTTACGCCCTCTGCGGAATTAAACGAGAACGTACCTGCCGACAGACCCGTCTGGAAACAAAGTATATCCAGCAGCGCATTGATAGCCGTAATATGCTCCTCAACACGAAGCTCAACGGTGTTGTCGGTAATTTTAAGGTCCTGCTCCTCGTCGCATTTAAGTGCAACGTAGGCTTCATCGTCAGCGTCAAAATACTGCCTCTGCTCCCCTGTTGCAATGTCCACCACCGTCTGCACGCAGGATGACGGCACAATAATCCTTTTCCTGCCTAAAACAAACTCTCTTGTAAAGCTGTCGAAAGCAACGTCCAGCGCTTTGAGAGTATCGGCGGCGTTTGCGAAAACGGAAATACCCATAGGAACATCGGGATAAACATTGTTTGAGCCGCTTGGCTTGAAGCAGGAGAACAGCGTGTTCTGTCCCGCACCGTAAAATTCCACCTTTTCATTAAGCATCGGGTACACCTCTGAAAGCGGACATTCCGTTCCTGCCGACGAGCTTGTTCTGCTTTTGAACAGCCTGTACTCAACCGTTGAAACACCGTCTTCAACGCTGTGAAGCTCAAACAGGGTGTAGTAGCAGCCGTCCTTGAAGATAACGCTTCTGAAACAGCCCGAGCTTATCTGTGAATGAGTCCAGCCAAGGGGAATGAAGCCGTCGCCGTAAACGCAGTCAATGCTTATCTCGCCGTTGTTTATGTACGGTCTGAAAACTGCACCGCCCATAGCGTAAGCGCAGGAAAGAAGCTCTCCCATTCTTCCGAAGAGATTGCTTTTTTCAATAACGCTCCTTACAAAGCTGCCGCATTCTTCATTGCTGAAAATGATCTCAGGCTCTTCCGAGAAAAGCAGTACCGCAAACCTGTCGCAGAGCACCTTTGCCGTGTTGAGCATTGCGATTGTACGGCTGCCTGCGTGATAAAGACCGCCCTTCTTTACGCTTCTCCAGTCAGGCTCACCTGCATAGATACGCCTGCATTTTTCGGTGAGAGCGTAATAGGCTGAAAGGTCGGGCACATCATTGCCGAAAGCACTTTTTACATCTTCACATATGCCTATTGCAAACATCTCCTTTCAATAAAATCCTTCATAATAAATTCTGTCGAATATTCCTGAGCGTCAAGGCTGTCGATGTTGACGCTTCCGTTGTCGAGCCTGCTGTCCGAAACTCCCTCTGCCGCCCATACAGCGTCCGTAAACGCTTCAATGGTGTGAACGCAGTTCCTCATTATCCTGTATCTGTCCGAGCCGAACAAGGAGCAGTAAAACCTTATTCTGTCACGGATAGGACCCTTACGGGCGTTGCGGATATTTACGGGAATTTTACGCTGAGCCAGCGCCCGTTTAATGCCTCTTATGAGCACCTGCTCCGCACTGTCGCAGTAAAGGTCGGTGACTCTGTACTTTTTAAGAGCGTTTTCAAGGAAGGTGCAGACAGCGTCCTCCAGCTGTGACGGCGTAAGCTCTGCCTTTGAGTACCACTCATCCAGCGTGACAACACAGCCGTAATTTTTCGTGATACCCGTCAGATTCAAAGCGTGAGCGGAGCCGTTTCCGCCGAAGTCAAGTCCTGCCGTGCAGTAAATAAGCTCATCGGGAGGGCTGTCAATGATAAACCTTTCGGGGTCGTCTGCAAAGGTACGGTAAATCGCACCCTCCGCCGCCTTCCACAGACCGTTTATGAAGCGGTCGTAGTAAACCGTGCCGAAATACTCTTTTTTAAGTGCTTCAACAAACTCAGCCGTAAGGAACTCATTGTCGTCAATGGTAAATCTCATCTGATAGATGTCAGCGTCACTCTGAAGAAATTTATGAAACCAGTGTCCGGGAGTATCGGGGTTGCAGGTACCGTCAAAGCAGGCGCCCTTTTTGTCAAGACGTGATTTAAGCATCTGAAACACAGGCTCTGCCCAGGTGGTTATTTCATCGCCGTAGCAGTAAGCAATGCCTGCGCCCTGAAGCTTGCTGACCTGAGTTACCTTGTCGGCACCCAGAGCGTAGCAGTTCCGCCCGAACAGGCTGACCTTTCCCGTGCTGCTTACGCTTCCCACAAGACCGCCGCCCCAGATATTTCGCATAGGCTCCAGAATGTTTCTTTCAAGAGTGCCCTGGGTGTTTCCAAGCAGAACGATAAGACCGTCGGGAGCATTTCTTATACGGTAAGGAATTCTGAAATAATCAAGGTAGGTTTTACCCGAGCGTGTAGCGCCCAGAGAAATGTTCCACCTGTGAAAATCCTCCACGGTATTTTTCCATACTTCCCTCTGCTTTTTTGTAAAATTGATTTTATCAGCCTCCCTTCGTCATCGCCGATGACAGTTCGTTCAGCACAGCGTCCAGCTTTTCCATTGTATCGGAATTATCATCACAGGGTTTGTCGCTCCAGCCTTTAAAATTGTTTGCGAGGAAAAACTTCGCCCCGGAGTACTGCCCCTTGTCAAAGAGCTTTCCCTCCGCATATTCCTCGATTTTAGAAAGTGAGCGTGTGATGATTTCCATACAGGATTTCTTTCCGCCGTACTCCAGCAAAGCAAGACGTGATGTAAAGCCGAGTGCAAGAGCAAGTCCAGTGACCGTGAGGGGTCTTTCGGGAACTGCCATAACAGGCACGCCGTTTTTATCATAAACGGGAGCGCCGTCCTCATCGACAGCCTGCACCGCTTCACAGCTTCTGAAGTATCTTTCCGCAAGCTCTTTAAGCTCATCGACATTCTTAAACTGCGGACGTGATTTTCTTTCCATAGCCTTTCCTCCTTTGCTGACATAATCGTAACACACCCCGATAGTAACATACAATCACATCTTTTTATTGCCTTTTGCACAACAAAACAGTAGTGTGGTTTGTTTAATTTAAACAAAAACCCGCTAAAAAACCAATTGGTTTTCTTCTCACAATAAAAAAAGCACCACTCATTCAAGAGTGGTGCACAGATTGTCGATAAAGTTGCAATTGAGAAAAAATTGCACAAAAACGCTCGACGTTAAAGTTTAGGTCAAGCCTTTTCAAAGGCTTGCGGGTTTCCAAAGGGCAGAGCCATTTGGTCGCCCTCCGCAGAGGGCGAAATTCCTTGCCTTAGAGGCGCTCCGCAAGGGGTGAATTCAAAAACAGTCCAGTGGACTGTTTTTGAAGAGGGGACGCCCTGCAAGAGGGGGCGTCCCCTAAAGT
>JAFQUQ010000050.1 GCA_017408395.1 Oscillospiraceae bacterium | reverse complement strand
TGCAGCGTCAGGCTGTGCCGCTGCTGAAGACAGAGCGTCCGTTCGTTGGTACGGGTATGGAATACAAGGCAGCGGTTGACTCCGGTGTCTGCGTTCTGTCCGAAACTGACGGCGTGGTGACCTTCGTTTCCGCTGACTGCGTGATTGTCGAAGATCCCCAGCACATCGAACACACCTACTCCCTCATCAAGTTCAAGCGTTCAAACCAGGGTACCTGCGTAAACCAGCGTCCTATCGTTGACAGAGGTGAAGAGGTACACGTTGGTCAGGTTCTCGCTGACGGACCTGCTACCTGCAACGGCGAAATTTCCATCGGTAAGAATGCCCTCATCGGCTTCATGACATGGGAAGGCTACAACTACGAAGACGCCGTTCTCCTTAATGAACGTGTTGTACGTGAAGATATGTACACTTCCATCCATATTGAAGAATATGAGATCGAAGCAAGAGATACAAAGCTCGGACCTGAAGAGATCACACGTGATATTCCTAACGTGGGCGAGGACGCTCTCAAGGACCTCGACGACAGAGGTATTATCCGTATCGGTGCTGAAGTCCGTGCAGGTGACATTCTCGTAGGTAAGGTTACACCTAAGGGCGAAACCGAGCTTACAGCTGAAGAAAGACTCCTCCGTGCTATTTTCGGTGAAAAGGCAAGAGAGGTAAGAGATAACTCCCTTAAGGTTCCTCACGGTGAAGCGGGCGTTATCGTTGACGTAAAGGTATTTACAAGAGAAAACTGCGATGAGCTTGCTCCGGGCGTAAGCATGCTGGTAAGATGCTACATCGCTCAGAAGCGTAAGATCTCCGTTGGTGACAAGATGGCCGGCCGTCACGGTAACAAGGGTGTAGTTTCCAGAATCCTTAAATCCGAAGATATGCCGTTCCTCCCTGACGGTACTCCGCTTGACATCGTTCTTAACCCTCTGGGCGTACCTTCACGAATGAATATCGGTCAGGTTCTTGAAGTTCATCTCGGTATGGCTGCAAAGAAGCTTGGCTGGAAGGTTATGACTCCTGTATTCGACGGCGCTCACGAAGAGGACATCAGAGAGATGTTCAAGGACGCAGGTATGAGAGAAGACGGTAAGACTATCCTTTACGACGGACGTACAGGCGAAAAGTTCGATAACCCTGTTACCGTTGGTTATATGTACTACCTCAAGCTCCATCACCTTGTTGACGATAATATCCACGCACGTTCCGTTGGTCCTTACTCACTTGTAACACAGCAGCCTCTGGGCGGTAAGGCTCAGTTCGGCGGCCAGCGTTTCGGTGAAATGGAAGTATGGGCTCTTGAAGCTTACGGCGCAGCTTATACTCTTCAGGAAATCATTACTGTCAAGTCTGACGATACTGTCGGCAGAGTCAAGACATACGAGGCTATCGTCAAGGGTCAGAACGTTCCTAAGCCGGGCGTTCCTGAATCCTTCAAGGTTCTTATCAAGGAACTCCAGTCACTTGGTCTTGATGTCAGAGTTCTCGACGGCGAGGGCGAGGAAATCGACCTTAAGCAGTCCTTTGACGATGATGACGATATTATTCCACAGCCTGTTTCAGACGCTGACGATATGGAAAATGTTGTTCTCGAGGGCGACTTCGATGAAGGCTATTCCTACGGCGACGTTGATGAGGACGGTATGGATGATTACGGTTCCGATGACGACGATGACAGTGACGACATAGTATTTGATGACGGTGACGACACTGATTTGATCTAAAGGCAAAAATTACACGTATGCGGTATGCGCTGTAAAAGACGCATACTGCAAATCCCTTTAATTGAATCTATAAGTTTAAAGGAGTGTTAGCTGTTGGAATTCAACACATTTGATTCTATAAAGATCGGTCTTGCTTCCCCCGAACAGATCAGAAGCTGGTCCCACGGTGAAGTTGAAAGACCTGAAACAATTAACTACAGAACTCAGAAGCCTGAACGTGACGGCCTTTTCTGCGAAAGAATCTTCGGACCTTCAAAGGACTGGGAGTGTCACTGCGGTAAGTACAAGAAGATCCGCTTCAAGGGCAAGGTCTGCGAACGCTGCGGCGTTGAAGTAACACGTGCAAAGGTACGCCGTGAGCGTATGGGTCACATTGAGCTTGCTGCTCCTGTTTCCCACATCTGGTACTTCAAGGGCACACCTTCCAGAATAGGTCAGGTTATCGAGGTTTCTCAGAAGAGACTGGAAGAGGTTCTCTATTTTACAAAATATATCGTTATCGACGGCGGTAACACAGAGCTCGTTAAGAAGCAGCTCCTCTCTGAAAAAGAGTATATGGATATGCGTGAAAAGTACGAGGACGACTTTGTTGCCGAAATGGGTGCAGAGGCTATCAAGGAGCTTCTCGACGAATACAACCCCGACAGATACGATTACTATATCAGAAAGAACATTGAAGCTTTCTCAAAGGTAACAGGTCTTTCCTTTGAACAGATAGAGGATTATCTTGCAAAGCGCTTCTATGTTATCGCAGATACTGCTGAAAGCGAGGATTTCCAGGTAGGCGAGGTCGTTTCAAGACTTGACTACAACGAAGAAGTGCTCCCTTACAACAGAATGCGTATGGAAAAGAAGGCTTCCCTTATCGAAGTTGAAACAGGCTCACAGTATATTGAGAAGCTGTTCTTCGAAAAGGTAGGCGAAATGAACGCTGACGGTGAGTACGACGAGCTTGCTGACAAGGAAAACTGGGTAAACAACCTTGTATGGGTTTCCGAACAGCTTAAGGCTGAGCTTAACGACCTCCCTGCAGGTCAGAAGAAGATCAAGCTTCTTAAGAGACTTGAAATCATCGAAGCTTTCAGACTTTCCAACAACAAGCCTTCCTGGATGGTGCTGGACGCAATTCCTGTAATTCCTCCTGACATCCGTCCTATGGTTATGCTTGACGGCGGACGTTACGCAACTTCCGACCTTAACGACCTTTACAGACGTGTTATCAACAGAAATAACCGTCTTAAGAAGATGCTTGAGCTTGAAGCTCCCGACATCATTATCAGAAACGAAAAGAGAATGCTTCAGGAAGCTGTTGACGCCCTCATCGACAACGGCAGACACGGCAGACCTGTTACAGGCCCTAACAACCGTGCTCTCAAGTCCCTTTCCGATATGCTCAAGGGTAAGCAGGGCCGATTCCGTCAGAACCTTCTCGGTAAGCGTGTTGACTATTCGGGACGTACCGTTATCGTTGTAGGTCCTGAGCTTAAGATGTACCAGTGCGGTCTTCCTAAGGAAATGGCTCTTGAACTTTTCAAGCCTTTCGTTATGAAGCGCCTTGTTGATACAAAGGTAGTAAACAACATCAAGTCTGCAAGAAAGATGGTTGACCGTGCTAAGAACGAAGTATGGGATGCGCTTGAAAATGTTATCAAGGATCATCCTGTTTTCCTTAACCGTGCCCCCACACTTCACAGACTGGGTATTCAGGCGTTTGAGCCTGTTCTCGTAGAAGGCAGGGCTATCAAGCTCCATCCGCTGGTTTGTACTGCGTTCAACGCTGACTTCGACGGTGACCAGATGGCTGTTCATCTCCCGCTTTCAGCTGAAGCACAGGCAGAAGCACGTTTCCTTATGCTTGCTGCAAACAACCTGCTTAAGCCTTCCGACGGACGCCCTGTTGCAGTTCCTTCACAGGATATGGTCCTCGGTTCATACTACCTTACAATGAAGAAGGCAGGCGAGCCGGGTGAAGGCAAGGTATTCCGTGATGTAAACGAAGCGCTTATGGCTTATGACGCAGGCGTTGTTTCCATCCACGCTGCCATCAAGGTGCGTATTTCCAAGGACATCGGCGGCAAGACGGTTTCCAAGCTCATTGAGTGTACAGTAGGCCGTCTTATCTTCAACGAAAACATTCCTCAGAACCTGGGCTATGTTGACAGAACAAACTCCGACAAGCAGTTTGATCTTGAAGTTGACTTCCTCGTTAAGAAGAACCAGCTTTCCGACATCGTTGAACGCTGCATCCGTATCCACGGCACAACAACTACTTCCGAAGTTCTTGACAAGATCAAGGCTCTCGGCTATAAATATTCCACAAGAGCTGCTCTTACTGTTGCTGTATGCGACGCTCTTATCCCTCCTGAAAAGAAGGACATCGTTGCTGACGCTGACGCACAGGTTGAAAAGATCAACAAGCTCTACAAGAGAGGCTTTATCTCCGCTGCTGAAAAGTCCAAGCGCTTCATCAGCATCTGGAACAAGGCTACCGACGATATTACAGGCTACATCAAGAAGCACTACGATATCGAAAACAACCCTATCCATATGATGGCCGACTCAGGTGCCCGTGGTAGTATCAACCAGATCAGACAGCTTGCAGGTATGCGTGGACTTATCGCAAATACATCAGGTTCCACAATCGAGATGCCTATCAGAGCTAACTACCGAGAGGGTCTTAACATCCTGGAATACTTCATTTCTTCACGAGGCGCTCGTAAGGGTCTTGCCGATACAGCGCTCCGTACAGCCGACTCAGGTTATCTTACACGTCGTCTTGTTGACGTTTCTCAGGAAGTTATCGTACACGAAGAGGACTGCGGTACTGACGAGGGTATTGAAGTTTACACAATCAAGAACGGCAACGAAATGATCGAGCCTCTCAAGGAACGTCTTGTTGGACGTTACCTCCTTGAAGATCTCCGTGACCCTGTTACAGGCGATCTCATCATGAGCCACAACAAGCTTATGACTGACGCTGACGCTCAGAAGATCGTTGACAGCGGCGTTGAAAGAATTACTATCCGTTCCGTTCTCAACTGTAAGGCTAAGCACGGTGTTTGCGCTAAGTGCTACGGTTCAAGCCTTGCAAAAAACAACCTTATCTCCATCGGTGAAGCTGTTGGTATCATCGCTGCTCAGTCTATCGGTGAACCTGGTACACAGCTTACAATGAGAACGTTCCACACAGGTGGTATCGCTTCCGCAGAAGATATTACACAGGGTCTTCCACGAGTTGAAGAACTCTTTGAAAGCAGACGTCCTAAGGGTGCGGCTATCATTGCCAAGGCTGCAGGCTCCGTTCGTATGGAAGAGATCAAGAAGACCAGAAATGTTATCATCAAGAGCGATGAAACAGGTGAGGAAGAGTACTATCCTGTACCATACGGCTACAAGATCAAGGTTAAGGAAGGCGACACTGTTACAGCAGGTCAGCCGCTTACAGAAGGCTCAATCAACCCTGCGGATATTCTTCAGGTCAACGGTCAGCAGGCTGTTCAGAACTACATCATCACTGAAGTTCAGAAGGTTTACCGTTTACAGGGTGTTGATATCAACGACAAGCACATCGAAGTTATCGTTCGTCAGATGCTCCGCAAGGTTAAGGTTGACGACAACGGTTCAAGCTACCTTCTCCCGGGCTCACTCATTGACCGCAAGGAGATCGAAACTATCAACGCTGAGCTTAAGAAGCGCATAGACGCAGGCGAAACAGGTCTTTCACTTGTTACCTACGTTCCTGTTCTTCAGGGTATCACAAAGGCTTCCTCCAACTCTGACAGCTTCCTTTCTGCTGCTTCCTTCCAGGAAACAACAAGAGCTCTTACAGACGCTGCAATCAGAGGCAAGAGCGACAAGCTTATGGGTCTTAAGGAAAATGTTATCATCGGTAAGCTCATTCCTGCAGGTACAGGTATGGATGTTTACAACAACGTTGAAGTTGTAAAGAATGAAACAAGCTCCGACCACGCTCCCGTTCAGGTTAACGTTTAATTGATTTTAAAACGCATCGGATTGATTTCCGGTGCGTTTTTTGCTTTTAAAAAAGGAAATTTATTGACAAATTGTAAGCCGTATGGTATAATTTTAACAATCGGCGTCGGATTATGCCGAAAAATAAAGATAATAAGGGGTTATATCTATGAAGCGTTTTGAATTTATTGTAACGTTTATCATCAGCTATGTTACCTGCGGTATTTACACATTGTATATGTGGTATCAGATGGCAAAGGCTAACAACGAAATGGCAAGACAGAACGGCAAGGAAACAATTATGGACTTTATTCCTGCGTACCTTATCGGCTGCGTAACCTGCGGTATTTTCCTTATTTACTGGTATTACAAGTTCTTTAATCAGCAGGTTGAGCTTCAGAAGCTTTACGGCGTAAAATCACAGCCTACCGATAATCCTATACTTCTTATGCTCCTTACATTCGTTCCTGTTTACAGCTACTATGTAATCTGCGACAACTACAACCGCACAGCTGACGCTTTTGAAGGCAAGTAAATTTTTTCATTAGCCTGTCGATAAACTCGACAGGCTAATGAAAATGAAAAAAGAATAATGAATAATGAATAGTGAATATGTAAGGTATCCGCTTTGCGGATATTTTTTTATATTATTGCCGAAGGCAATTCCTTAATTATTCATTATTCAATATTCACTATTCATTGTCGAAAAGACTTTTTGACAAATCGAGTCCTCGTCTTTGCAGACGGGGACTTTTATTTTGTTGACATAACGAAGCAATTGTTGTATAATTAAAGTGTGTTTGTTTGGAAAAGCAAGCTTAAACGAGAAAATGAATGGAGGATTTTTATGTATCCGCTTAAATTAGAGCCTGCCTTCAAGGATTACCTCTGGGGCGGCACAAGACTTCGTGACGACTACGGCAAAAAGTGCGATTATGACAAGGTCGCTGAAAGCTGGGAGCTTTCCTGTCATAAGGACGGCAACTCCGTTATTGCAAACGGCAGCTATGCAGGCACGACTCTTGCTGATTATATTGAAAAAGAGGGCAGGACTGTTCTTGGCGCAAACTGTGAGCGCTTTGAAAATTTCCCTGTGCTTATCAAGCTTATTGACGCTAAGGACAACCTTTCCGTGCAGGTGCACCCCGAAAATGAGTACGCTCTCAGAGTGGAGGGTGAGTACGGCAAAACGGAAATGTGGTACATCGTTGACTGCGACGAGGGCGCTGAGCTTCTTTACGGCTTCAAGGACAACGTTTCAAAGGAAGAATTTGCAGAGAGAATTCAGAATAATACTCTCCTTGAAATTACCAATGCCGTGCCTGTAAAAAAGGGCGACGTGTTCTTTATCAAGGCAGGTACTCTTCACGCTATCGGCAAGGGTATCCTTATTGCTGAAATCCAGCAGAATTCAAACACTACATACCGTGTTTACGACTACGGCAGAGTGGGTGCAGACGGCAAAACAAGACCTCTCCACATTGAAAAGGCTCTTGATGTTACAAAGCTTTGTCCTGCCGAGCCTTACCCCGTAACTGCTCCCGTTGAGGAAAACGGCTGCACAAAGCAGCTTCTCTCAAAGTGTGAGTACTTCACGGTTTACAAGATAAACATTGAGCAGGCTGCGGAATTCAATGCAGACAGTACTTCCTTTGAGTCTGTGCTCAACCTTGAGGGTACCGCTGTGCTTAAGTGCGGCGACACCGAATTTACTCTGGGAAAGGGCGAAACTGCGTTTATTCCTGCAGGCTGCGGCAAATATACATTAACAGGAAAATGCGAGGCTATTCTTACAAGAATTGATTAAATCTATGTTTAAAAAACTCATCGGCGACAGGCAGTTCTATAAAACTGTCCTGGTTATTGCCGTTCCGATAATGATTCAGAACGGCATTACAAATTTTGTTGCCCTGCTTGACAATATTATGGTAGGGCAGATAGGAACGGAGCAGATGTCGGGTACGGCGATTGCAAACCAGATTTTGTTCGTGTTCAATCTGTGCGTTTTCGGCACCCTTTCGGGGCCGGGAATTTACGGCGCACAGTTCTTCGGAAAGGGCAGCAGCGAGGGCGTCCGTCAGACCTTCCGTTTTAAACTTATCGTAAGTTTAATGGTGCTTACGCTGGGTATACTTGTACTGACGGTGCTCGGAAAAAAGCTGGTGCTGTCCTATCTGACAGGCTCAGGGGACGAGGGCGACAAGGCGCTGACCCTTCAGTCGGGGCTTGATTATCTCAATATTATGATTATCGGACTTGTGCCGTTTGTGGTTACGCAGATGTACTCGTCCACCCTTCGTGAAACAAACCATACGGTACTGCCTATGCTTGCGGGTATGGCGGCGGTGCTGACAAATCTTGTGCTGGACTGGGTGCTTATCTTCGGTCGCTTCGGGCTTCCCGAAATGGGAGTAAAGGGTGCGGCAATTGCAACGGTCATCGCACGCTTTATTGAGTGTATAATCGTTGTTGCGTGGACCCACGCAAACAGCGGAAAGAACGAGTTTATAAAGGGTGCTTACGGCAGGGTAAAACTGCCCCGTGAGCTTGTAAAAAGCATTATAATAAGCGGCCTGCCTCTTGCGCTTAACGAGGCTATGTGGTCGGGCGGTATGGCGGTGCTTAACCAGTGCTATTCAAGAAGGGGACTGGAGGTTGTTGCCGCTTCAAACATCAGCTCAACCATAAGCAACCTGTTTAACGTTGTGTTCATTGCGCTCGGCTCGTCGGTTGGCATTATAGTCGGACAAATTCTCGGCTCGGGCGATATGAAAAGAGCAAAGGACACCGACACAAAGCTTATTGCGGTCACGGTTGCTTCGGGTGCTCTGATGGGCGGAATAATGGCGGCGTTTTCGGGAGTTTTCCCTTCATTCTACAACACCACGGAGGACGTAAGGGGACTCGCTTCGGTACTGCTTGTAATTTCAGGCTGTGTAATGCCTATGCACGCTTTTATCCACGCTTCATATTTCACCCTGCGTTCGGGAGGACGTACGCTTGTGACCTTCCTTTTCGACAGCGTGTATATGTGGGCGGTCACGGTACCTCTTGCACTGGTGCTGGTCACATTTACGGACTGGGACATCAGGACGGTTTATTTATGCTGTCAGCTTATAGACATCGTTAAGCTGATAATCGGGTTTATTCTTATTAAAAAGGGAGTATGGCTGCGCAATATCGTTTCGGAAGAAAAGGCGCAGGCTTAATATAAGAGAAAGAAGGAAAAAATATGAAATACTATATCGGAATTGACCTTGGCGGTACAAACATCAAGGCAGGCGTAGTAAACGAAAACTACGAAATCATTGCAAAGGCTTCAACAAAGACAAAGTGCCCCCGTCCTGCAAAGGAAATTGCAGACGATATGGCGGCTGTAAGCATTGAGGCTGCAAAGAATGCAGGCATTTCCATTGACGATGTTGAATGGATAGGCATAGGCACTCCCGGTATTGCTGACAATGTAAACGGTACTATTCCTTATTCAAACAACCTCGGCTTCAATAACGTGCCAATCAGAGAATATATCCAGGCTCACATCAACAAGCCTGTTTATGTTGCAAACGACGCTAATGCCGCTGCTTACGGCGAATTTGTTGCAGGTGCTGCAAAGGGCGCAACAGACGCTGTATGTATTACACTCGGCACAGGCGTAGGCGCAGGCGTTGTTATCGACGGCAAAATTTTCACAGGACGCAACCTTGCAGGTACTGAAATCGGCCATATGGTAATCGAAGTGGACGGTCCACAGTGCACCTGCGGCAGAAAGGGCTGTTTTGAAACATTCTCTTCCGCAACAGGTCTTATCAATATGACAAAGCAGGCTATGGAAGCTGACAAATCAAGCATCCTCAACGAATACGCTGAAAAGGACGGCAAGGTTTCCGCACGTCACGCTTTCGACGCTATGAGAGCAGGCGACGCAGCAGGCAAGGCTGTTGTTGACAAGTACATCAAGTATCTTGCAAGCGGTATCACAAGCGTTATAAACATTTTCCAGCCTGACATCCTCTGCATCGGCGGCGGTGTCTGCAACGAAGGCGACCCTCTTATGCTTCCTCTCAAGGAGCTTGTTGCAAAGGAAGTTTACACAAGAATGCTGGACTGCAACACAGAAATTACAGTAGCTAAGCTTGGAAACGACGCAGGCATCATCGGTGCGGCTTTCCTCGGAAACTGCTGATTGACGGAGGAAAAAGTGATGGGATTATTTGATAAGCTTTTCAAGTCAAAGAAAAAGGACGATAACTACGAAATTTTGACCACTCCCGAAAAAATTCTTGCTTCTGCAAGCTCACCTGTTCTTCCTCTTTTTAACGTTGAGGAAGAATACGGCGACAAGGTTTACAGCTTCAGAATTTCCGAGGATTTTACCGTGTTTGACAGCCATTGCGAAATGGAACCTGCGTACCAGTATTATCCATACACCGACGATAAATATGACGAGTACTGCGATGAGCTTCCCGTTATTGCCATCGGTCCCAACGACAGGATCTACGACGCTTGTCAGGCGGTTGAAAATGACGAAGAGGTAACCGACCTCGAAATCACAAAGCTTGAAGGAAACCAGAATTTCCTTTTCAAGACCACCTTCGAGGAAAGAGGAAAGGTTATCTACGCTTACGGCTTTGCAGGTTACACAGCAAGGGAATATGAAGCGTTTATGCTTACATACAACCCCGATGTAAAGGGCACGGCTCTTGAGCTTAAGCTTAAGGCGGCTCTTGATAATGTTATTAAAACTTATTCTGAGAGAGACCTTGACGTATGAGTAAGTTTGACCTGATTTCCGCCGCTTCACTTGACGGGGCGGAGGAATTTATGAAAAAGCAGAGAGCCTATGCAGGGCTTAAACGTGCGGAGCTTGAAAATATCCCCGAAAGCGAAATGCTGACGGCTGTAACAGGCTGGATAGAGGGTAAATTCAAGGAGGACTGGTCGGATATGTGCGAAAGGATAAACGACCTTCCTACGCCGTGTTTAAACCTGTACTGTGCGGATTATGTTGCAAGAGAGGTTGAAAACGGCGGCTTCGGACAGGCTTTTTTCAACATCTCCGCTGATTTTATCGGTGCGGCGGCTGACGGCTTCCGTGCGATGGACTGCGAAAAGGCGGCGTGTGCGGTAGAAAAGGCTCTTGAAATAAACAAATCGGCTGAAAAGGGCGGCGGCAAGAGCTTTGACGACTTTTTAAGCTTAATGGAAAATGATGATTATGCCGAGGCTGACGAGGAATTCCGTGCTGTTTTTGACAGGGAGAGATTTTCCTCGCTGGCTTGCAGATATGTTTTAAGGTATAAAAAATATTTCGGAAACGAATGAAAGGACTCTGATTTAAATGTCTTGTAACGAATGCGGAAACTTTTTCTGCGAGGGTGCCGAAAAGGCTCCTCAGCGTTCACTTTTCAACGCACTGGGATTTACTAAGGAAGAAATGAAAAGACCGATGGTAGGTATCGTTTCTTCATATAACGAAATCGTACCCGGTCATATGAACATCGACAAAATCGTTGACGCTGTAAAAATGGGCGTTGCAATGGCAGGCGGTACACCTGTTGTTTTCCCTGCGATTGCTGTCTGTGACGGTATCGCTATGGGTCACGAGGGAATGAAGTATTCTCTTGTTACACGTGACCTTATTGCCGACTCTACCGAATGTATGGCAAAGGCTCATCACTTTGACGCTCTCGTTATGGTGCCTAACTGCGACAAGAACGTTCCCGGTATGCTTATGGCGGCTGCAAGAGTAAACGTTCCGACAATTTTCGTGTCGGGCGGTCCTATGCTTGCAGGTCACGTAAAGGGCGACAAGACCTCCCTTTCAAGTATGTTTGAAGCGGTAGGCGCTTACACATCGGGTAAAATTTCCGTTGACGAGTTTGAGGAATACGAAAACAAGGCGTGCCCTACCTGCGGAAGCTGTTCCGGTATGTACACCGCAAACTCAATGAACTGCCTTACCGAAGTTCTCGGTATGGGCTTAAAGGGCAACGGCACAATTCCTGCTGTTTACTCTGAAAGAATACGTCTTGCAAAGCAGGCAGGCATGGCTGTTATGGAGCTTTACAGAAAGAATATCCGTCCTCTCGATATTATGACGGAAAAGGCATTTATGAACGCTCTTGCAGTTGATATGGCGCTGGGCTGCTCAACAAACAGTATGCTCCATCTTCCTGCAATCGCTCACGAATGCGGCATAAAAATCGACCTTGACATTGCAAACGAAATCAGCGCAAAGACTCCTAACCTCTGCCATCTTGCGCCTGCAGGCCACGCCTATATGGAAGACCTTAACGAAGCAGGCGGCGTTTATGCGGTAATGAACGAGCTCAACAAGAAAAATCTTATCAATACCGACATCATCACCTGCACTGGCAAGACCGTTGCGGAAAATATTGCAGGCTGTGTAAACAAGAACACGGACATCATCCGTCCTGTTGAAGAGCCTTACAGCGAAACAGGCGGCATTGCAGTCTTAAAGGGCAACCTTGCAAAGAACGGCTGTGTTGTAAAGAGAAGCGCAGTAGTTGAGGAAATGCTTGTGCACACGGGTCCTGCAAAGGTATTCGACTGCGAAGAGGACGCTATGGCGGCAATTCTCGGCGGTAAAATCGTAAAGGGTGACGTAGTTGTTATCCGTTACGAAGGTCCTAAGGGCGGTCCGGGTATGCGTGAAATGCTTAATCCGACTTCCGCAATTCAGGGTATGGGTCTGGGCAGCGACGTTGCTCTTATTACAGACGGACGCTTCTCAGGTGCATCAAGAGGTGCTTCCATCGGTCACGTATGTCCTGAAGCTGCTGACGGCGGTATCATCGGTATCGTCAAGGACGGCGATATGATAACGGTAAACATTCCCGAATACACTCTTACACTCAACGTTGACGACGCTGAAATTGAACGCCGTATGGCGGAATTTGTGCCTAAGCAGAAGGAGCTCAGCGGCTATCTCAAACGCTACGCTAAGCTTGTTTCATCTGCCGCAGAGGGCGCAGTATTAAACTGAGGAACTGATTTATGGATAAAAAAATCAATCCGCTTAAAATAGCAGGTATACTTTTCTGCGTGGCGGCAACGGTAATGCTTGGTGCTTTTCTGATAATCAAAATTTACACAGGCGGTCAGATAAAGACCATCGACAAGCTTTATACAGCCGTAACACGCGGAGTTTATGCCGATTACAGAGCCTGCCTTGCCGAAGGTGCGCTTGTTTATTCCGAGTCGGAATTTGAGCAGATGAGGGGTAAATATCAGCTTGAATGGGGAGAGGATTTTCACCTTAAAGCTGACTATGTTTCACGGCAGGGCGGTAAAAAAGGTGTTGAAGTCACCGTAAAAACCACGGTCTACAACGACGACGGCAGCGAGTCAAAATATGAGACTTTCGTTCTTGTGCGACAGAACGGCAAGTGGCTGGTGCTTGCATAAGACAATAAAGTTTTAGGTCAATCCTTTTTCAAAATGGATTGAAAGCAAACTGCGTTTGCTTGGATCAAAGGGACAGAGTCCCTTGCGGGTTAAGGGCAGAGCCCTTAGCAAATCTAAGCAAAACTAAAGCAAAATAAAGCCGCAATTCAGAATATTAAGGTAAGGATAGGTAAAATCATTAAATTTTTACTATCTTCAAATGTACCTTAATCTGAATTGCGGCTAAATTTCTTTCTGTATTAATCAAAAGTTTATCTCAGTACTTGAAGAAAATTTTATATTTTTTTCAAGTACTGACGGACAAATTTTGCGTGTCATCTGATAAAGAAATAATTTGCTTTGAACTGTTTGTTATTAATTAAGCTTATCGTTACAAATCAAAAAACGCTTACGCTTGTTTTCGATTTGCAACGAGGGATGGTTTTGCTTGTAAATGTCAGAATTTAAGCGCAATTCAGATTAATGAACCCTTCAAGATTACGGAGATTTGTTTATACTTTCATCTTTTGGGTTTTTAGTTGAATTGCGCTTTGTTTTTGTTTGGCTTAGGCTTGCTAAGGGCGCTGCCCTTAACCTGCAAGGGCTCCTCGCCCTTGACCTCGCCAGCTGTGCTCAGCTGGACCAGCTTCATTTTAGAACAAATTACGGAAAAGCGAGGTCACGCCCTCAAACCACTGTGGGTACATCTCATAGTACATATCATAATACATATCGTACATTTCGGGGTAGGTGTCCTTGATTATCTGAAGCATCTGGGGCATATAGTTGAGCGCAAGGAAGATGCACAGCGCAAACACACCGATAGTTACTACGATTGCAATAATTGACGTTACGATACCTGCTGTTGCACGTCCGTTTGCGACAGGATAATGCTTGTTCTTATACATTGCCGCAAGAATTATGCTGATGATCGGCAGTATAAGCAGCGGCATTATCATAAAATTAAGCATCGTGCAGGCTGATACAAGTGAAATTATACCCAGCACCATTGACGCAGTTGCCATACCTGTGGGGAAATTCTGAGCCGCATATGGGTTGTAGGGCTGTCTGTACGGGTCGTAGGGCTGCTTGTAAGGGTCATAAGGCTGTTTATATGGGTCGTAGCCCTGAGGTGCAGACTGCTGCTGTGTATTCTGCGGCGGCGGAGCGTATCTGTTCTGCTGCGGCGGTGGAGTGTATGAATTCTGCTGCGGTGCAGACTGATTATACGGGTCAGGCTGATTGTAAGGGTCGGGCTGTTGTGCAGCCTCGTTTTTTGCTTCTTTCTCGGCAAAGCTTTCTTCGTCGAAAGGATTGTTATTGCTGTTGAATTCGTCCATAATATTTTCCTTTCTGAAATAATTTATACACTAATTATAGCACAATATTACGGCCGTTGCAACACAAATTCAAAATTATCCAAGGACAGCCTTCTTTGCATTTTCCATTGCTTCGATAACCTTGTCGCACCATCTGTCAAATTCCTCGTCAGGCTGCTGACATTCTTCGTGGGAGAGGATATACTCGATTGTTTTCTTAACGCCCATATCAAAGCGGATGGTTGCACAAAAGTCGGGTACTGCTCTTTTAAGCTTGCTGTTGTCGAAAACAACGCTGTTTGCCTTGTCACCGATAAGGCCGCCCCTGTAATCGTAATTGCTTACAGCGTGGAGAAAATCGGATGGGACATAGTAAGGTCTGAATTCAACACCGAGAGCGTCTGCAACAAGGCTGTAAATCTGATTCCAGGTAAGGGACTCGTCGGAGGTGATGTGGTAGGACTCGCCGATTGCGTTGACGTTGCCCATAAGACCGATGAAGCCCTTTGCAAAGTCGCTGTTGTGGGTAAGGGTCCACAGGGAAGTACCGTCGCCGTGAACGATGACAGGCTTACCGTCAAGCATACGCTTAATGACCTGCCAGCCGCCGTTGTTTCCGTGAGCGCCTACGGGGATATTTCTTTCGTCGTAGGTGTGGCTTGGACGGACGATTGTAACTGGGAAGCCGTTTTCACGGTACATTTTAATGAGGAATTCCTCGCAGGCGATTTTGTTGCGGGAGTACTCCCAGTAAGGATTTGCAAGGGGAGTGCTTTCGGTGATGCGGTAATCGCTGAGTGGCTTCTGATATGCGGAAGCAGAGCTTATGAACATAAACTGCTTTGTTTTATCCTTAAAAAGACGGTAGTCCCTTTCAAGCTGTGCAGGAACAAATCCGATAAAATCACACACGCAGTCAAACTTCATATCTTTAAGCTGTTCTGCGGTCTGCTCCTCGTTGTTGATGTCGCCGCAGATGATTTTTACGTTTTCGGGGACGTTGTCAGAGCGTGTGCCCCTGTTTAAAAGATACAGCTCCCAGTCGGGATTTTCCGCAAGCTGTTTTGTGATTGCCATACTGATTGTGCCTGTTCCGCCGATAAATAATGCTTTCATAATAAAACTCCTCTGCTTAAAATTATATTTGTATCAGTATATAATTTTTCCTGCATAAACTCTATAAGGTTTATACAGGAAAAATAGTAAAAATATATTTTTGTCAGAGAAGCTCCACGGCTGCGTCCTTGGCTTCTTCGTAAAGGAAGTCTTCGAGCATTTCCTTTATGCCGTCAAGCTTTTCGGCGTGTCCGTCGGGAAGCTTTGTTCTGAGAAGCTTATTGATAATTTCAATTCCCTCGTCGGTTTCAAAGCCGTCGATAGCTGTAATAATCTGCTCAATTTCTGCTTTGTAAGCTTCGGGAGAGAGTGCGTTTTCAAGGGAGTCGTTATCGGGGACGGTTTCCTCTTTAATATCGGCATAGGGTCTGATATTATCAAGCAGCTCACGGTATTCCGCAAGAAAATCTGCGGCGTCCTTGTCGATGTAGCTGTAACGCTCTTCCTTGCCTGCGTATTCGTGCTCTTTAGCGTGGGAGGAAAGCTTTTCCGCACCGATACCTGCACAGATACCCTTTATTGCGTGAGCCTCGATGGTGTAGTTCTTGTAATTCTTTTCCGAAAGGTAGCGTTCCATCTTGTCAGCCTGCTTGTAGCCGTTGTTGTAAATTACGGTAAGGATGTCCTTAAGATTTGAAATTGAGCCGTTGATTTTCAAAGCCCTGTCAATGTCCACGCCTTCGATAACGATTTTTTCGGGCGGTGCGGAGGCGTCAGCCGTCTGGTTTTTAGGCACATATTTAAGCTGTTTGTGCTTTGGTATCCAGCGGTGCATAATTGCGCTGAAGCGTTTGATTTCGATAGGCTTTGCGATAAAATCGTTCATACCCGAACCGATGAACATTTCCTCGACGCCCTTGATGGCATTTGCTGTGAGTGCGATGATAGGAACATTTTTTGTGTAGTCCGTATCCATTTCACGGATAAGCCTTGTAGCTTCAACGCCGTCCATCTGGGGCATCATATGGTCCATAAAGATAAGGTCGTACTGTTCGCCCGATTTGATGTAGTCAATGGCTTCGAAGCCGCTTGAAGCAACGGTCACAGCCGCCTGATACGGTGCAAGGAAGCCCTGTGCAACTTTAAGGTTGACAAAGTTATCGTCAACAACGAGAATTTTTGCGTCGGGACAGCAGAAATTGTTTATAGCGCCGCTGCTGAGCTTGTTGTTGGTGAAGGTTTCGCCGTTGAATACGGAAATAAGGGAGAAAAGTGTGATAGGCTTATGGATGAACATAACGTTTGCCATTTCCGACTCGTCAATGTACTCGCCCGAGGTCGCCATAGCAACGGGGATGATGTTGTTGTTGAAGATAAAGTTGCGGTAGGCAGTGATGTTCCTGCCGTCGGCGGTGTGGTCAAAGAAAAGGTAGTTTCTTCTGTCGGGAGAAATTTTTTCTGCGGTAAGGTCTTCAAGCTTCTCAAGCTTGCGGTAGGTGATGTTCTTGGATTTGAAAAGCTTGATAAGGCTTGCGTTGTAGAAAGCGTTGTACTCGCAGTAGTAAACGGTGATATTTTCGGTGTTTGCGGTTGCACAGGGGGAAGGGTCAACGATTTTCTGTTCGATGGTAACGGTGAAGGTTGAGCCGATACCGTATTTGCTGTCAAGGACTATTCCACCGTTCATTGCTTCTGCAAGCTTGGCGGAGATGGCAAGTCCCAGACCTGTGCCCTGGATGTTTCTGTTCTTCTTGGTATCAACCTGTGTAAATTCCGCAAAAAGACGCTCCTGGTCCTCAGGCTTGATACCGATACCTGTGTCGGAAATTTCAAAAATAAGCTTTACAGTCTCATCATCGACCTTTTCGTGGGTAAGGGAAAGCGAGATTTTGCCCTTGTTTGTAAACTTTACAGCGTTGCCCAGAAGATTAATAAGTATCTGTTTAATTCTCAGCTCGTCGCCTGTCATACAGTAAGGCACCGTAGGGTCAACGTCGATTACAAGGACAACGTTTTTGCCTGAAAGACGGGCGCTGATAAGGCTCTGGATGTCGTTTATGACGGAGGAAATTATGTAATTTGACTCGGAAAGCTCCATTTTGCCTGCGTCGATTTTGGAGAAGTCCAGGATGTCGTTTATGATGTCAAGGAGATTGCCTGCGGAGGTACGGATGTTGTTGACGTACTCCATATTAAGCGGTGTAAGCTCAGAGCGTGCAAGAAGCTCGGACATACCGCAGATGGCATTCATCGGGGTTCTGATTTCGTGGGACATATTCGCAAGGAAGTCGGATTTTGCCTTTGACGCAACTTCCGCCTCGTCCTTTTTGATCTCAACCACACGGAGCAGGTACTGCACATTGCGGTTTTTCTGCTGTGCAAGCTGTATCTGTTTGCAGTTCCAGTAAATGAGGACGGTTATCATGGTCATACCTACGACAAGGGTCGCAGATTTTATCATAAGCTGGCTTAAATCGTTGTTTCCCAGATAATCGGGGGCAAAAATGAAGGTTATGACGTACATCAGCACAACATAGACAGATTGCAGATGGACGACGAATTTATACTGATACAAGGCCGTTACGCTGATTATGGCAAGGACAGTACCCTGTATTTCGCCGATGTTGCGGTTGTGTATGCCGTAGAATGTGGCAAATACCATAAGTCCCATCGCCGTGCAGACCGCCTGTATGCGGGGTGAAAATTTACGGCTGAAGGTAGGATAGATAAGTGCGATGGGCACAAGTGCGCAGTATATGATTATGTAAACGGGCAGGTTCATTCGTCTGCTTGCCAGGAGAAAGTATACGCAGAAGACCGTGAGTACCCCGTATATGAATTTGCCTATTTTCTTATCATCTGATGTGCTGACAGATTTATCCATAGTCGTTCTCCTTGTATCAACAGATTTGATATGTATATTATACACTACAATACAGCGAAAAGTCAATATTTTTTTACAAATAAAATAATTTTTATTAATAAGTTGTTGACATTGCGGATTTAATATATTATAATAATCATAACATCTGAAAACGGAGGTGAAGCTATGCGTCATATATTTATAATAAATCCTGCGGCAGGTCCTAAGGACAGCAGCGAGAGGATGTGTGCGGAAATCGAAGCGGTGTGCAGTGAGCACGGAATTGACCCGCTGATATTTATTTCCGAGTACAAGGGATACGAAACTGAAATGACGCAGAAAATGTGCTCTCTGTTTTCAAATGAGGAGCTTTGCTTTTACAGCATAGGCGGCTCAGGAACGCTTGCAAGGGTCATTTCGGGAATACAGGATTTCAGCACTACGCAGGTTGCCTGTGTGCCTACGGGAATGACCAACGACTTCCTTAAGCTTTACAGCAAGGAGGACCGCAGAAAATTTGCTTCGCTCAATAACCTCATCAACGGCGAGGTGCGTACCTTTGATATGATAAACGCAGGCGGCTTCCGACCTGTTGACTACGTAAGCTGCGGCTTCGGCGACTCCACCCTGAAGGAAAATATGCTGTTTTCCGTGTGCTCCGCAATACACCCGAAGCTTACATATATTCTCGGAATTATTATAGATATTATCAAAAATAAAAGTATACACTACGACATTGAAATCGACGGTAAGGATTACAGCGACGAATACAGTATGATAGTTTTTTTCAACGGCAACTGTATGGGCGGAAACGTAATTCCTATGCCTTATGCAAGACCTGACGACGGCGAATTTGAGATAGTATTCTTTAAAAAAACATCTTTGTTCAGAAAGCTTACGGGGCTGATAGATTTTTCAAACGGCAGACTTGATAAGCTTAAAGACTGCGTGTTCACAGCAAAGGGCAAGCACATAAGCGTGTCAAGTAAAAATCAGTTTATGTTCAATATGGACGGTGAAGGCGTTTTGTCCCAGGAGGGTAAAACGATAATAGAGCTGAAGCCGTCCAAGCTTAAATTTGTAGTACCGCAGGGCGTAAAGTTTATATCGGATGATAAACAAGCAGAATAAGCAACCCCGACATTAAAGTTTAGGTCAACCCTTTTCAAAGGGTTGCAGGGGTCAAGGGGACAGCGTCCCCTGCGGGTTAAGGGCAGCGCCCTTAGCAAGTCCAGGCAAAATAAAAAAGCAAAAAGAAAGCGCAATTCAGAGTAAAAACCAAAGAGTAGAAAAGTAAATCTTTTCAATAATCTTAGGTGGTACGTTAATCTGAATTGCGCTTAAATTTTAAGTGTGTAAAGTAAAACTCAATCTCAGCAGATAAAGGAAAAGAGCGTAAGCGTTTTTTTCTTTATCTGCTGACGCACTATCTGAACAACAAACCGTCCTCTGCACACCATTCCTCTCAAAAAAAGAAAAGAGCGAAGCGTGTTTTCTTTTTTATGAGATACAGCAAAGTAAAATTTGCGGTTTGAAACTGGCTGTGTCGTCTGCAATGTGCAGATAGTTTTCAGAAAAAAGATTTTCTTTTTCAGTCTGTCACAGAAAAAAGAAATATCGCTATACACTTTTTGTTTTTTCGGTTTGGTTTGCAGGAAACGGTTTGTTGTTGATTTACTGTGTCTCGTATAAAAGAAAACACGCTTCGCTCTTTTCTTTTATACGAGAGGTGTTGTTTGCAAGGGGATGTCAGCAGGTGAGAGTAGATTATGCCTAATACATATAGAATTTTAGCCGCAATTCAGATTAACGTACCACTAAAGCTTACAGAAAAAATTTTTCTGCTCTGCCCTCTTGATTTTTACGCTGAATTGCGGCTTGTTTTTTTCTTTGTTTGGCTTGGACTTGCTAAGGGCTGCTCGCCCTTAACCCCGCCAAAGGCTCTGCCTTTGGAAACCGCAAGCCTTTTGAAAAAGGCTTGACCTAAAACTTTAATGTCTGTTCTTTTTTGCTGTGTTGACTTGTCTGTTGTTTTTGTTGTATAATATACTGGTATTTTACGGTGAAAGGATGTTTATTTATGAATACAAATGAAATCTTATCTCATATAGACCACACTCAGCTTAAGGCTGTTTCTGCGGAAGCTGATATTGACGCTCTCTGCAATGAAGCTTTAAAATACGGCACGGCTTCTGTCTGCATTCCGCCCTCTTATGTTAAGTACGCTCACGAAAAATTCGGCGAAAAGCTTAACGTCTGCACGGTTATAGGCTTTCCTCTGGGTTACAATACAACTGAGGTCAAAGTTTTTGAGGTCGGAAGGGCAATCGCTGACGGTGCTTCCGAGGTTGATATGGTAGTTAATCTGGGAGATGTGAAAAACGGCAGATTTGACAGGGTAACTGATGAAATCGCTCAGCTTAAAAAGGCGGCAGGAGATAAAATTTTAAAGGTCATTATCGAAACCTGCTATCTTACGGAGGAAGAAAAAATACAGCTTTGCAGATGTGTTACCGAGGGCGGTGCGGATTATATCAAGACTTCCACAGGCTTCGGTACGGCAGGCGCTAAAATCGAGGACATCCGTCTGTTTAAGCAGAATATCGGTGAGAATGTTAAAATGAAGGCGGCAGGCGGTGTAAAAAGCCGTGAGGACCTTGAAATGTTCCTTTCGGAAGGCTGTGAAAGAATAGGCACAAGCTCTGCGGTTAAAATTCTTATGGACGGATGCGGTGCAGGTGAATACTGATAAGCGTAAAAACGGTACGCCGCTTATTGTTGCGGCGGCTGTGCTGTGGGGAATGATGGGGATTTTCGTCCGCAGTTTAAATGGTTTCGGCTTCGGCTCAATGCAGATAGTAGCTCTGAGGGTAAGCTTTTCGGCGGCTATGATGGGGGCTGTTCTGCTTGTGAAGGACAGGAGCCTGTTTAAGGTGAAAATCAAGGATTTATGGTGCTTTCTCGGCACGGGGATATGCAGTATTGTTTTCTTTAATTTCTGCTATTTCAGGGCAATCGAGCTGACCTCTCTTTCTGCGGCGGCGGTCATGCTTTACACTGCTCCCATAATGGTTATGACGATGTCGTTGTTTCTGTTCAAAGAGAAAATCAACGGCGTTAAAATTGCGGCGGCGGTGCTTGCTTTTGCAGGGTGTGCGCTGGTGACGGGCGTTGTGGGCGGCGGCTTCAATGTAAACGGTACGGGTGTCCTGCTTGGTCTGGGTTCTGCTTTCGGTTACGCTCTTTACAGCATTTTCAGCCGTTTTGCCATAAACAGAGGCTACGGCAGTCTGACTATAACCTTTTATACATTCCTTTTTGCGTCGGCAGGGGTGCTTCCGTTTGCTGAAATAACGGATATGACAGGGAAGATTTCCGCTTCTCCGATATGTATCGCAACGGGAATTCTGCTTGCGCTGCTTATTACCGTTGCACCCTATCTTCTTTACACGGCAGGCCTTGAAAATACCTCCCCCGGCAAGGCTTCTGTAATGGCTTCGGTTGAGCCTGTTATGGCGACGGTGGTGGGAATTGTGCTGTTTAAGGAAAAACCTGACATTTTTGGCACTGTCGGAATTGTTATGGTAATTGCTTCCGTTGCAATGCTCAATATGGGAAAAAACAAGGCGGATTAATGCAATAATTACAAATATCACCCGTTTTATTAATGAAAAATGCGACATACGGCTATTGAAATAGTGCGAAAAATGTGATATAATAAATTGAATATGCTGAAAAGCTTCAGCTGTCTGATTTTTTATAACTGAAAGGAGTATGGTTATGGGTATGATCACTATGGAAAATTACCTGGGCAAAATAGGTATTTCGGAAGAGTATCTTGTAGCTCTGATAAGCTATACCGCTTCAAAGTGCTTCGGTGTTGCTGCGCTCAATAACGCAGATAAAAAGGGCGGTCTGCTTTCCTTCTTTAAAAAGGCTGACATAAAGGGCAGACAGGGCGTTAAAATTTCCGTAAAGGATAACAAGCTTTCGGTTACGCTTCATATTTCCGTTCTTTTCGGAACAAATATCGCTGCCGTTACCGACAGTCTCTCTCATAAAATCAGATATACCGTCGAGGATAAGACGGGTCTTAAAATTTCTAAAATCTCCGTTTTTATTGACGGTATGATTGAATAAACTTAGTTGCGTAAAATTTAGATAAAGGGGATAGATTTTAAAGTGATAAGCGGAAAAATGCTGAAGGACGCTTTTCTTTCCGGCGCTGCGGCTATTGCCAACAACAAGCGTGCGGTGGACGAGCTGAATGTTTATCCTGTACCTGACGGAGACACCGGTACAAATATGTCAATGACTATGAGCAACGCTCAGCGTGAGCTTCAGTTTATGGACGATAACTGCACTGTTGCACAGGTTTCAAGCGAAACTGCGGCGGCTCTTCTCAGAGGCGCAAGAGGTAATTCAGGCGTTATTCTTTCACTCCTTTTCAGAGGCTTCTCAAAGGCTCTCAAGGGTAAGACAAGCGCTGACTGCAAGGACCTTGCAAACGCTCTTGACCTTGGTGTAAAGGGTGCGTACAAGGCTGTTATGAACCCTACCGAGGGTACTATTCTGACAGTTGCAAGACTTGCTTCCGAAAAGGCGGCGGCTCTTGCTGAAACTGCTGACGATGTAAGCGTGTTCTGGGGCGAGATCTGCGACGAGGCTGACAAGGCTCTGGCTCAGACTCCCGAGCTTCTTCCCGTGCTTAAAAAGGCAGGCGTTGTTGACGCAGGCGGTAAGGGTCTTATCGTAATCTGGAGAGCTATGCTGGAGGTTTTCAGCGGCGGAAAGGGTGTTTCCGCTTCACAGAGCGATAATAAAGGCTCCGTTCAGACTGCTGTGGGTGATTTCGACGAAGAAATAAACTTCACTTACTGCACAGAGTTTATTGTAAACAAGACTCCCGAAAGTCCTGACGTTATCAAGCTTCGTGCTTATCTTGAAACTATCGGTGACTGTGTTGTTGCCGTTGACGATGACGACATCATCAAGGTACACGTTCACACCGACCACCCCGGTAATGCAATTGAAGAGGGTCTGAAATTCGGTCCTCTCACAAATCTTAAGATAGACAATATGCGTCACCAGCACGAAAACAAGGCTAAGGAAGCCGCTGTTATGAAGGTGCAGAAGTTTACCCCTGCCGCACCCGAAAACAAGTACGGCTTCGTGGCTGTTGCTTCGGGCGCAGGCGTTGAGGAAATGTTCCGCAATTTAGGCGTTGACAATATCGTTACGGGCGGTCAGACAATGAATCCGTCAACAGACGATATTCTCCAGGCTATCCTTGCAACTCCTGCGGAAACTGTTTTCGTTCTCCCCAACAACAAGAACATCATTATGGCTGCTGAACAGGCTGTAAAGCTTGCTGACAGACGTGTATGCGTGCTTCAGACAAAGACCATCCCGCAGGGTATGACGGCTATGCTTAATTTTGACCCTGAGGGTGAATTTGAGGACAACCGTCTCAATATGTCCAAGTCGATCGAAAATGTTTCAACCGGTCTTGTTACCTTTGCCGCACGTGACAGCGATCTGGACGGCAAGGAAATCAGGAAGGGCGAGATACTCGGCCTTGAAAACGGCAAGCTGAACATTATCGAAAAGGACGTTACAAAGGCTGCTTACAAGCTTATCAAGAAGATGACAGACAGCAGCACAGGCTTCATCACAATCATCTACGGCGCTGACGTTACAGATGAAAACGCTGAGGCGCTCAACGACCTTGTTCAGAATAAATTCGGCGACAAGTGCGAAATTATGCTCATAAACGGCGGTCAGCCTGTTTATTACTATATCATTTCCGTTGAATAAGGATAAATTTCAATGAAGAAAATTACTATCTTAACAGGGCATTACGGCAGCGGCAAGACTAATTTTTCCGCTAACCTTGCTTTAAAGATGGCGGCTGAGGGAAAAAAGGTCACGGTTGCGGATCTGGATATTGTAAATCCTTACTTCCGTTCCGCTGACTTCGCCGAGCTGTTTAAACAGAACGGGGTTACTCTTGCGGCGCCTATGTATGCCAATACAAATCTGGATATTCCTGCTATCTCCTTTGACCTTGAGCGTATTGCCGAGGAGGAGGGCTACCTCATTATCGACGTTGGCGGCGATGATGCGGGTGCGGCGGCTCTGGGACGCTACGTTAAGGGCTTTGAAGCGTATATGGACGACATTGAGATGCTCTATGTTGTGAATATGTACCGCTACCTTACGGAAACTGCGGAGGACGCTATTCAGTTTATGCAGGAAATTCAGTGGGCTTCAAGAATGAAGCACACGGCTATCGTGAACAACTCAAATCTTGCCGAGGAAACTACGGCGGAGCGTATTGAGGAAAGCGTGCCTTACGCACAGAAGGTGTCCGAAATGTCGGGACTGCCTGTGATGTACACAGTGGTCACGGGGGACGTTGAAGCTGATGTTCCCAACCCGTTTAAGGCGCAGGTTTTTGTTAAGAAGCTGTGGGAGATGTGATATAAATGAAAGAGTTTATGGAAAACTATGTCAATGGATTCCTTCTTTTATCTGCACCCGGAACATTGATTGTTTATACGCTTATATTTGCCGCACTGTTCTTTGTTCTGCTTAAAAAGAAAAATCTGCTGTCAAGATTTCCTCTGTTCATTGTTATTGCAGTTCTTGTACCGCATGTTCCTATGCAGGTGGTTTTTGGTTCATTTGAAT
This sequence comes from Oscillospiraceae bacterium, assembly GCA_017408395.1. GTDB lineage: Bacteria > Bacillota > Clostridia > Oscillospirales > Ruminococcaceae > UMGS363. The sequence continues at coordinate 4,024 of JAFQUQ010000050.1, read as the reverse complement.
CTGAAATGAACATCAATCTCTATCTTGCGATAACCTTTATATGCATTGCTTTTCTGGCTTTGTCGGCTTTATGTCTGTATATAATGATTAATGTGTATCCTGTTGATTACGGCTCGCCTTTTCTTAAAAAATATAACGCAAAACAGCTTAAGCTTATCGGTGCAAGACGGCTTATACTTACAGGCGCAATCGAAACGGTTATTTACAGCATTCCTCTGATTGCCATATCAGTTGTGTGGATCGATTTTTTAAACGACGCTGTAATACAGGACGCTCAAAACATTCTTGAAGCGCTGGAAAATGTTTTGAACAGTCTGCTGGCTCCTGTTATAAATATTATAGTGATAGCACCTACATTGCTTTTTGCGTTTATGTTCATTATCCCTGCATTGTCCTCAGTCATGTTTATAAACGGATGTGTCAGGACGGCAATATTCACACAGGAAAGCGTTATTGCAAAGCTGCTTATGGCTGTGCTTGCTTTTATCCCCATCGTAAATGTTTTTTACGGTTTTTACTGCTTAAAGCTAATATCGGACGGTCTTAAAAAAGAGGCACGCCCGTGTTAATATAAGTTACATTCTTAACCGAAAGGAGAAGTATAAATGGCAAAGATTACAGTAGACTTTGAAAGATGCAAGGGATGTGCGCTGTGTACAACAGCCTGTCCGAAGAAAATCGTTGCAATGAATCAGGAAAAGCGTAACCGTAAGGGTTATTATCCTGCTTACTGCACAGATGAAAGCAGCTGCATCGGATGTGCAATGTGTGCTATGATGTGCCCTGACTGTGCAATTACAGTTGAAAAGTAAATGAGTCTAAACTAAAAGGAGTGACTGTTTTGGAAAGAAATCTTATGAAGGGTAACGAAGCTCTGGCTGAGGCTGCTCTCCGTGCAGGCTGTAAGTGCTTCTTCGGTTATCCTATCACACCGCAGACTGAAATTTCTGCTTACCTTGCCAAGAATATGGCTAAGGCAGGCGGCGTTTTCCTTCAGGCTGAATCTGAAGTTGCCGCTATCAATATGGTTCTCGGCGCTGCTTCAACAGGCGTTCGTGCTATGACATCATCATCTTCCCCCGGTGTTTCTCTTAAGTCCGAGGGTGTTTCATATATCGCAGGCTCTGACCTTCCCTGCGTAATCATCAACGTTCAGAGAGGCGGCCCGGGTCTCGGCGGTATCCAGCCTTCACAGGCTGACTACTGGCAGGCTACAAAGGCTCTCGGCCACGGTGACTACCAGCTTCTCGTTTACGCTCCATCCTCCGTTCAGGAAATGGTTGACAAGGTTACTCTCGCATTCGATATGGCTGACGCTTACCGTATGCCTGTTATGATCCTTGCTGACGGTCTCCTCGGTCAGATGATGGAACCTGTTACCTTCCCTGAAAAGAAGACAGACTTCATCGAAAAGCCATGGGCTACAGACGGCCACGGCGGCAAGAGAAAGCACAACATCACAAACTCCCTCTACCTTAAGCCTGAGGAGCTTGAAAAGTCCGTTGTTGAACGTTTCAAGAGATACGATGAGATCAAGGCTAAGCACACAGAGGCTGAGCTTTATCTCACAGAAGACGCTGACATTATCGTAACAGCTTACGGCGCAACTGCAAGAGTTGCAAAGTCCGCTGTTAACCTTGCAAGAGCAGAGGGCATCAAGGCAGGTCTTTTCCGTCCTATCACCCTCTGGCCATTCCCTGTAAATGAAATCAACGAGGCTGTAAAGAACGCTAAGGTTATCCTTGACGTTGAAATGTCCATGGGTCAGATGATCGAGGACGTCAAGCTTGCTACAAACTGCTCAAAGCCTGTTGAATTCTACGGCAGAACAGGCGGCGTAATTCCTACACCTGCCGAGGTTCTTGAACAGATTAAGAAATTAGGAGGCGCTAAGTAATGGCTGTTGTTTTTGAAAGACCAAAGGCTCTGGTCGATATTCCTACACACTACTGCCCGGGCTGTACTCACGGTATCATCCACAGACTCGTTGCTGAGGTTATTGACGAAATGGGTATCGAGGGCGATACAATCGGCGTATGTCCTGTAGGCTGCTCCGTTATGGCTTACGACTACTTCGGCTGCGATATGATCGAAGCTGCTCACGGACGTGCTCCTGCTACTGCTACAGGCGTTAAGAGAGCTATGCCTGACAAGTTCGTATTTACATATCAGGGCGACGGCGACCTTGCTGCTATCGGTACTGCCGAAACAGTTCACGCTGCTACAAGAGGCGAAAATATCGTTGTTATTTTCGTAAACAATACAATTTACGGTATGACAGGCGGCCAGATGGCTCCTACAACTCTCCCCGGTCAGGTTACACAGACAACACCTTTCGGACGTGACACCAACGTTCAGGGTTATCCTGTAAGAATGTGCGAAATGCTCTCCACACTTGACGGTGTTGCACTTGCACAGAGAGTTACCGTAAACAGCGTTCCTCACATCAGAGAGGCTAAGAAGGCTATCAGAAAGGCTTTCGAAAACCAGAAGAACGGTCTTGGCTTCTCAATTGTTGAAATTCTTTCTACCTGCCCCACAAACTGGGGTATGACTCCTGTTGACGCTCTCAAGAGAGTTGAGGACGAAATGATTCCTTACTATCCTCTCGGCGTTTACAAGGATAAGACAGCAGAGGAGGTAAACAAGTAATGAATTACGATATTCTTCTTGCAGGCTTCGGCGGACAGGGTATCCTTTTCGCAGGCAAAATTCTTGCTTACAGCGGTCTTATGGACAGCAAGGAGGTTTCCTGGCTTCCTTCCTACGGTCCTGAAATGAGAGGCGGTACATGTAACTGTTCCGTTTGTATTTCAGATGAGCCTATCGGTTCTCCGCTGGTTGTAAATCCTAACGTTCTCGTTGCAATGAACACTCCTTCTCTTGAAAAGTTCATCGGCACTGTTCAGCCGGGCGGTACTGTTATTGTTGACAGCTCAATGGTTGACATCAAGGTTGAGCGTACAGACGTAAAGGTTTGCTACGTTCCTGCAACTGAGCTTACTTCAACAGACCCTCAGCTCAAGGGCGGTGCAAACATTATCCTTATGGGCAAGCTTATTGCTGAAACAGGTATGTTTACAACCGATACAATCAAGGCTGCTTTTGAAAAGGTTGTTCCTGCAAAGAGAGCACACCTTATCGACAACAACCTTAAGGCTATCAAGACAGGTATGGAATATAACGGCTAATTGAATTAAAAAAGCGAGTGTCTGTAAATCAGCTGCACTCGCTTTTGCTGTATGTTTAATGACAGGAGGGTTAACATAATGAAAAAGGTACTTAAAATTCTTTCGGTTGTCTGCCTGCTTACGGCGGCGGTTTCTATCGTAATGGGCGTTATTGCGCTGATTGTGCCGACAAAGGGCATTTTTGCGGGATACGCTTTGTTCAATATGGTAGGAAAAGGCGGCTTTATGGGCTTTATGGGCAACCTGCTGGGTATTATTTTTACAGCGGCGTGCTTCGGGGCAATGGGATTTTACGGTATTCAGTGCGACAAAAATCACTCCGCTAAAAAGAACGCTCTGGTATGGTCGGTCATTACGGCTGTGCTTGGCCTGATTTCTATGATAGTTGCAATCGGTGCAGGAATGTTTACATTCGGCGACCTTATTCTGGCGGCACTTCCGATTGCTTTCGGCTATATTGTTATTAAAGAAGCTTAAGCTTATTTTCAACTCACAGACACGGTTTAAAAGTGTCTGTGAGTTTTTTTCTGCACCACTCTTGAAGGTGGCTAAGGCAGTTGATAGAGTCTGAAATTTACGGGCGGCTGGTAGCCGCCCCTACAATATAATATCAAAATTAATCAATTTGTAGGGGCGGATATTATCCGCCCGTCATAAAAAAATACATTTTATACTTTGAGCACCACTCTTGAATGAGTGGTGCTCAGTCTGTCGAAAAAGATATAACTATATGTAATAATGCAGAAACTTTAGGGGACGCCCTCTCTTGCAGGGCGTCCCCTCTTCAAAAACAGTCCACTGGACTGTTTTTGAATTCACCCCTTGCGGAGCGC
>JAFQUQ010000049.1 GCA_017408395.1 Oscillospiraceae bacterium | reverse complement strand
CCCTTGCGGAGCGCCTCTAAGGCAAGGAATTTCGCCCTCTGCGGAGGGCGACAAGGGCTCTGCCCCTTGACCCCGCAAGCCTTTGAAAAGGCTTGACCTAAACTTTAACGTCAAGCGGTTTTGTGCAACTTTTTCTCAATTACTACTTTATCGACAATCTGAGGGCAGATGTTCTCTGCCCTATGCCATATTCATTGTCAGAACAAGTGACAAAATATTTTCCTTTAATTCCGCCGAAACCTCTGCGCCCTGTTTCTGTGCAAGAAGCTTCACTATGTAAAGTCCCAGACCTGCGCTTGCTGTGTGACGGGATTTGTCGGCACGGTAGGTCCTTTCAAAAAGATGCTCAACGTCAATGCCCGTGTCGCTTACCCTGTTTGAAAACACCAGCCTGCATTTATCGTCAGCAGCTTCAAGAACAACTCTGAATTCATCATCCGCATACTTTACAATATTATTGAGCAGGTTGCTGAACATTCTCACAAGCAGCTGCTCATCCGCCTGCACAAAAATCGTCCTTTCGGGAAAAACAATATCAGGTTTAAGGTGACAGCTTCTTATTACAGCTTCATTATCGGCTATAAACTGCATAAGCAGATTTGTAAGGTTTACTTTTGATAAAACAGCGGCGGTGCTGTCGCTTTCAAGGACGGAAAGCTCAAAGAATTCATCTGCCATCTGCTTCATTGCGGCGGCTTTTTCTTCACATACCCTCAGATAGCCAAGCTCCCTTTCGGACAGGCTCCCTTCACGCTCTATCATCTGTAAATTACCCTTGATTACGGTAAGAGGTGTGCGAAGGTCGTGGGCAATGTCGGAAACCGACTGCCTGAGTCTTTTTTCCGCACACTCCGATTCCAGCTTAAGCTGTTTCTGATAATCAAGGCTCCTGTTCATTTCTGCCGCAAGTGCAGAAAAATCCTTATCAATAAGCGACACCGAAATCTGACGGTTGTAATTCTTGTCACGGTTAAGCTCCAGCTCTTTTTTTACCCTGCGCATTTCAATTTTTAAGGAAACGACGTGCCATGTAAGGACTACGCAGACAATTGCAAGAACTATGCAGACCACGATTTCAACTGTCATACTGCTCCCCTTTCAGGCGGTAGCCTATTCCCCAGACGGTTTCTATCCAGTCCCTGCCTGTGGCTTTTTTAAGCTTGCTGCGGAGGTTGCTGACGTGCACATTGATGGTATTATCCTCGTAATAATATGTATCGTTCCACACGGATTCATAAAGATTGGCCTTTGTATAAACCTTCTGCGGATACTCCATAAACAATCTGAGCAGCATAAGCTCCTTTGCGGTAAGAGCAATGACACTGCCCTCGTATGCAACGGAATTTTCCGCAGTATTAAAGCATAGCCCATTGATAGAAAGCTTCTCTTCCGTCACCGAAGATACCGTACCGCTTCTTCGCAGAACAACCTCTATCCTTACAAGCACTTCATTTAAATCAAAAGGTTTGAGAATATAGTCGTCAGCGCCCAGACGGAGCACCTCCAGACGGGTTTCCATCATTGATTTTGCCGACAGTACAATTACGGGTATCTGTGAGTCCCTGCGGAATTCCTTTATAAGCTGTTCTCCGCTTTTATACGGCAGCATAAGGTCCATAAGCACAAGTTCAAAATTGCCCTTATTCAGCAGCAGGGACGCTTTGCTTCCGTCCTCGGCGGATTCGGTCTCATAACCGTTCTTTTGCAGAAAATCCGCAAGAAGCTTATTTATCTCCCTGTCATCTTCAACGATAAGTATCCTGCTCACGTGCTCACCTCTTTCAAGTGCAGATTTTTGTACATTATATCACGGCTGATGTTTAAAGTCAAATCAGCTATTCGTTCCCCTCACGGTACATTTCACGGAACTGCGTGGGAGTGCAGTCCTTGTATTTACGGAACGCACGGTTAAAGGTGGTTATACTTGAAAATCCGACGTTCATTGCGATCTGCGTCACAGGGGTATTTTCATTTCTGAGCATTGTTTCCGCCGCCTTTATCCTGCGTGCGTTCAGCATATCGGTAAAGGAGCTGTTGCTTGCGGTAAAAAAACGTGACAGGTGAAATTTGCTGTACCCCACAGCTTCGGACAGGCTTTCAAGGGTCACGGAATTCATATAGAATGTATCGATATAACGCTTTATCCGTTCTGTTTTTTCATCATTTTTACTGCCTGTGCTTTTGTTGTGCTCTGCAATTTTAAGAAGCAGCTCAATCAGCCTTCCGTAAAGCAGGGTTTCACAGAATAAAGGCTGACTGTCAAAAATTCCGACCATTTCCGTAACTATCCCGTTAAGCTCTGAAACAAAGCCCCTGCTGTAATTTTCGTTTATCCATACGGGCTGTGAAAAAATACTGCACACCTCCGCAAGAGCAGGATTGTCCTCAAACATTGCGTTATCACAGAGCATAATTATACGCCTGCCGTGCTGTGCTTTAAGATTGTGAAGCTCCCCCGGAGGAATTATAAGTATATCCGTTTCCTTTAAAATATACTCCTTATCGCCGCAGACCACGGGGAAAATATTTTCCGTGGGCATAAGTATTTCTACCGCATTATGCCAGTGCATAGTGTATTCCTTATACTCGGGGCTGTCGTAGATCCAGAAACAGGGTGTACGGTTAAAATCTATTTTTTCGGGGGCGGTATTGTGGTCGATGTTCATTACAGTACCTCTTTTCAAAAATTGCTGATTTTTCATATTATAGCACAGCTTCACCGCATTTTCAACAGTTTAATTTCTTGAACAAGGCAAAAATTGATATGAACACAGCAATAAATGATTAGCGGTATGTGCGGTACTTTAGTATAATAAACCCAAAGCAATTCAACGGGAGGAATAACCTATGAAAAAACACAGCAGAATTACGGCGGTACTCTGTATGATTTCAATGCTTCTTATGGCAGGCTGTGAAAAAGCCGACACAAACGACACGGTTTCCGATACAGCGGAAGAAACATCTGTTACATCAGAAGCACTGACCAAAACAGCAATAACCGACAGCCTTGATAACGGCATAATCATTGACAAGGTAAGCGGCAATGTTTACAAAACGGAACGTAATGCAAACCCTGTTTCGGGAAGCATTTTCTGCGCAGACCCCACCGCTGTTGAGTACGAAGGCCGCCTTTATGTTTACGGTACCAACGACCACCAGCAGTCTGAACTTGACACAACAAACGATTACGACCAGATAAATTCCCTTGTGGTATTCTCAACAGACGATATGGCAAACTGGGTCTATCACGGAAGAATTGAGGTAGGTCAGATTGCCCCTTGGGTAAATACTTCCTGGGCACCGTCAATCGTTTCAAGAGTTGAGGACGACGGTCTTACACACTTCTATCTCTACTTCTCCCACAACGGAAGCGGCGTAGGTGTTCTAACCTCTACCGACCCTGTAACAGGCTGGAGCGACCCTCTCGGTGAACCTCTCGTTTATCAGAATATGCCTTATCTTGAAAACTGCCCTGCTCCTTTTGACCCGGGCGTATGCATTGACGATAACGGCACAGGCTGGCTCAGCTTCGGCGGCGGTGTTCACGCTGACGGCGGAGTTATCCACTCCTTTGTACCGAAAATCGTCAAGCTCGGCGAAGACCTGCTCTCCTTTGACAGCGATTTCGTTTCCATCGACGCTCCCTACTTCTTTGAAGCAAGCGAGCTTAATTACATTGACGGAACTTACTATTACACCTACTGCAACGACTGGCAGGCACGCGGCTCTGAATGGGACTATGAAGGAATGCCCAAGCCACCTTCCTGCAGTATGGCTTACCTTACGACAAAAACTCCCCTTGACGCTGAAAGCTGGGAATACAGGGGTGCTTACTTCTACAATTCGGGACAGAATGCAGAGGGTCAGTCAGGTTTGCGCTGGGGCAACAACCACACCCACTTCTGCGAATATCAGGGCACAAACTATATTCTCCACCACACTCTCCTGCTTGAAGAATTATCGGGCGGTACGGCAGGCTTCCGCAGTCTGATGGTGGATTATCTTCCTATGGATACCGCTTCGGGTGAAATTCCTATTACCGCCGCAACACGCAAGGGCGTTTCACAGATCAAGCTTCTTGACCCTTACGCTGAAAACAGCGGTGCGGTTATGTTTACATCTGCCGACATCGGTTATTCCGACGGTGCAGACCCTGCGGCGAAAAGTCTTGCTGAGGGTGCGTGGATTTATGTAAAGGGTGCGGATTTCGGCTACGGCGCAGAAAGCTTTACTGCCGAAGTAAAGGGCAAGGGCAAAATTGAAGTACGCCTTGATGATATTGACAGCAAAGCCGCCGCTTTCATTGAGTTTGACTGCAATGACTTCACAAGGGTACGCTCTGCTGATTTTACACAGTTTGACGGCAGAAACCACAACATTTATTTTGTATTCTCAGGTACGGATATTGAGTTTAAATCCTGGCAGTTTGAAAAGGCGGAAGAAACACTCCGCCCCGAAGAAGATATTTCTTCAACAGAACAGCAGTACGAAACTCTCACAATTTCCGCACAGGCTGAAAATCCCGGTCCAAGCCCGTCAACAGTCGCAGAAATCACCAAGGACGGCGATTACTCAATCAAATCCACCGCATTCGATGCAAAAAGCCATATGCTCAACCTTGGCTTTATTGATGACAAGGATGCATCATACAAGGTATATGTAAAATCCCTTGGATTTGAAACTGAAAACGGCATCGTTGAAGTTCCCGTTGATGTTGAGCTTGACCCAAGCACTGCGGCAAACGGTCTCGAAAACGGCTGGAAAGGTGCTAAAATCGGCACACTTATTTACGGCACTGAGGACTGCGGTATTTTTGCGGCAGAAACCGACATCGAATGGATAGGCTATCGCCTTGCGCTTATGGTAAACGGTGAGGAAGTACCGTTTACATCGGTAACATACAACGTTACAATCAGCGGACTTACTTTTGAATAAAGGAGTGGACTATTATGGCAAATCCTATTTTACCAGGCTGGGAGTACATCCCCGACGGTGAGCCGAGAGTGTTCGGCGACAGAGTTTATATTTACGGCTCACACGACAACGCAGGCTCAGACAGCTTCTGCGATTACAAGCTTAAAGTGTGGTCTGCACCCGTAGACGACCTTAACAACTGGGTGTGTCACGGTGACATTTTCCACACCCGTCCCGACAGAGACCACCCCTCCGATACCGACTGGACGGACTACCCTCTTTACGCTCCCGATGTGGTTGAAAAGGACGGCAAATATTATCTTTACTGCTATATTTTATGGAACAAGGGCTGTGTTGCCGTAAGCGACAGACCCGAAGGACCGTTTAAACTGCTTTCACAGTATAAATACGACCTGCCCGACAATCTTGTTGAGGACAGCGTATTTGTTGACCCCGGAGTGCTTGTTGACGACGACGGCAGAGTTTACATCTACTGCGGATTTGAAAAATCCTATATGGCAGAGCTTAAAAGCAATATGTACGAGGTCGTAAGCGGCAGCTACATCCCCGACATAATCCCTGCCGACAAGAATGACGAAAAAGGATTTTTTGAAGCCTGCTCAATGCGTAAAGTCGGCAGTACATATTATCTTATTTACTCCCCCAACAAGGGCAATCGCCTTGAATATATGACCTCCGACTCACCCTGCGGACCGTTTACATACAGGGGCACGATAATCGACAACGGCATTGATTATCCTGCGGGAAACAATCACGGCTCCATATGCTGTATAAACGGGCAGTGGTACATTTTCTACCACAGAATGACCAACGCAACCATTACTTCAAGACGTGCCTGTGCCGAAAAGATAGAGATACTCCCCGACGGCACTATTCCGCAGGTTGAAATGACCTCTCTCGGCTTTGAAGACTCCCTGAACCCTTACAGAATTACAAATGCAGACATTGCCTGCGTACTCAAAGGCGGCTGTTTCATAACGGAGCTTGACTGCTTCACACGAGTTGTAACAGGCATAAAGCCTGAATGCGTTATCGGCTACAAATACTTCGATTTCGGCAATGATTACGGCTCCGAAACTATGGAGTTTGCCGCAAAGGTAAACGGGGCAGGCTGTAATTCCACAATCAGAATTCTCATCGACGGCGAGGACGGTGAGGAAATCGGAAAATGCGTTATCGGTGCGGCAGGCGGCACTTACACAGCCGTTGTAAAGAACGTAACAGGCAGACACTCAGTATTCTTTAAAATCGAGCATAACTACACAGGCTGGTTTGTGGACTGGTACAAGGACAGACACCTTTTTGAGCTGGAAAGCTTTGTGTTTATGAAATAAAAAAACAAGGGATTACTGCGTTATACAGTAATCCCTTCAGTCTGTAGAAAAAGTCTTTTCGACAATGAATAGTGAATAATGAATAATGAAAAATTACGGAATTGCCTTCGGCAATAATATTAATAATGTCCGCAAAGCGGACTCCTTAATTATTCAATATTCATTATTCTTTTTTCATTTTTCATTAGCCTGTCGGGTTCATCGACAGGCTCCAAGGGATTACTGCGTTAATACAGTAATCCCTTGATCATTTTGCGTCATTCAAACGGAGTAAATGCTATATGCTCATACTCTGCTTTTAAGGGCAGGGTGCTGTCGTCAAATGCATTCAGCCAGCCGTCCACGCCCGTTCCGCACCACGCATTCATCATTATCTTTCCCGGTACAGAGGGTATATTTTCCGTTGCTGTATAAACCTCCTGTCCGTCTACAAACCACACTATCTTATCCTTGTGCCATTCAAAAGCGTAATCGTGAAATGCTTCGGAAGCGTCAAACCCAAGCTCATACATAAACTCATGTCCGCCCTGTCCGTCGGTAAAATAGTTGAACTGGACTTTTGTGGTGTCCTTGCCTAAAATTTCGATGTCTATCTCGTCCCAAGGATTATTGTCGGAAGGTCCCGTATATGTAAAGAAGGACGAAACCACACCGTCATTCTTTATGGCTTTCATACGCACCTCATATCTTCCATAACCATAGAATTCCTTTGAACGGTACTCTCCTCCCGAATAAGGCACGGTACCCGGCTTTGTATCCTTGCCGATAACAAGCTGCATAGCGTTGTTCTCAAAGGTCACATTTTCCTTTCGCCATGTAACGTTGAACATACTGCCGTTGCACCATCCGTCCGCCGCTTCAAACAGGAAAGACTCACCCTTGGTAAGGTCAATATCTGAAATATCTTCAACAGCAGCTTCTTCAACGGGTGCTGTGTTTTTTTCTGTCATCGGCCGTGATACGCAAGAACAAAGCATCGCAGAACATAAAAGCATTGCAAGAACAAGTTTACCTTTTTTCATAAATATTACCTCCGATAAAACTGCGGTATTGTTTAAAGATATTCTATATCAGATCCGCCTGCATTTATATCGTAATTTTGTCATTTATATCATAATTATGACTTGTTATCGCTCCAGTTTGAACGGAAATATCTTTTTCTGAACTCATTGGGAGTCATTCCCGTATATTTTTTAAAGGTACTTATAAAATGGCTGTGTGATGTGAAAGCAAGATAGTTTGCAATATCAAGAGGCGAAAAATCGGAATATTTAAGCATATTCTGTGCAGTTTCCACACGCTTTACGGCGATATAGGTGCTTATCGTAACACCCACTTCCTTTTTAAAAAGACGCGAGATATACGACGTGCTCAGGGACACATAATCCGCAATAGCCGTTTCGGAGATCTTGTCGTGGAGATTGTCATAAATATAGTCCATCGCCATTATAACGGGCTTTGAGTAAAGAGTGCCGTGGTTTATCCTGCTCATCTGATGCGTAAATTCAAGCACCGCTTCACGGTGAAGCCTGTGCACAGCGTCGGCAGAGGTGCATTTGTCTGCTTTCTGTATATAGAGGTCACTTAAAGTGTATGCCGTTTCCATTTCCATTCCGCCTTCAACGCAGAAGCGTGTCACCAGTGCCACTGTTATAACAAAATGGTATTTTAAATTGCGGAGCTTGTCGTCGGAAAGTATTCCCGCACCGTCCGAGCCTAAAGGCGTCATATGCTTTATGACACCTTCCGTATCACCAAGCTTGACATAATCGTAAAATTCAAATTCCTGCTCAAACGGCGAATGACGGAATTCATATTCCCTGTTTGTAAAAGCCTTGTAAGTCAGTTCCTTTTCAGCCTGTGACATAAAATCACCCCCTGTTTTAATTATACAGCATTTTTTTAATATTGCAACAAAATTTTGATATTAAAAGCAAAAAAATGATATTTATATGCAGTAAACTGTGTTAAAGTTTAAGTACAGTAAACGTACGGAACACAATCCGATTTAAAAAGGGAGATGTTTTTATGAAAAATTTAAAGAGAATTACAGCGTTTATTTCTGCACTTGCTATGCTCGGTACTTTAAGCGGATGCGGTGCGGCAGACGGCGGTGACACGACCACAACTGCTGAAACAACAACTGCAACAACAGCACCCAAGGAGCTTGACGAAGAAGACAAGGCGGCTGTTGCAGAGGTTGACATCGGTGACGACGAAAAACTCGAAAACGGCACTATCAAGTGGCTTGCTACATACGACATCAACCCTGACAAGGGCAAGCCGAAGCTTTTTGCTCTTGAACTTTTTGAAACACAGTACGGCGGAAAAGTTGAATGGATACCTACAACCTGGGAAAACCGCTACACCGACCTTTCCACACAGGTTCTCGGCGGCGTTGCTCCCGACCTTTTCCCTGCACAGGAATTCGACACCTTCCCAAGCAAGGTTATTGACGGTATGTTCCAGCCATTTGACGATTATCTGGATTTTGACAGCGAGCTGTGGCCTGCTGGTGCAAAGAAGCTTGCTGAAGCACACGTTCTCGGCGGTAAGCACTATGTTGCTCCTGTAAACACAGACTCAAAGTGCCTTATGATCTACAATCAGCGTACTATTGAAGAAAACGGTCTTGATGACCCTGCTGAGCTTCTTGAACAGGACAACTGGACATGGGATACCTTCCGTCAGATGTGTCTTGACTACTGTGACCGTGAAGAAGACAAGTTCGCATACGACAGCTGGTATTTTGAAACACAGTTCCTTTTAACAACAGGCGTTGCTCCTATCAGTATGGAAGACGGTCTTGTAAAGAACAACATCGACAGCGCAGAAATTGAACGTGCTGAAAACTTTATGTACAACCTCAAAAAGGATGACCTTCCTCTGCCTAAGGCTGAGTTCAACTGGACAGAACAGCCTCAGCGCATAAGCGAGGGCAAGACATTATTCTGGCCTTGCGCAACATGGGCACTCTGGGAAGCTGACCTTTCAAAATTCGGTGCTCCCGAAGAAATCAGATTTGTTCCGATGCCGAGAGACCCTGAAGCTGACGCTTATTACCTGCCTGCAAATATGGACGCATACGCTCTCTGCAAGGGTGCTTCAAATCCTGAGGGTGCTGCTGCATTCATCAAGTGCAAGCTTATTGCTGAAAATGACGAAAACTCCATTGCAATCACTGAAAAGCAGTACCGTGAGGATTACGGCTGGACAGACGAAATGTTTGAAATGTGGTATAAGGTAAGAGAGCTTACCGACGCAAACCCTGTTGTAAGCATTCACACAGGTATTCCTACCGAAGTTTCCGCTATCGTTGACGACAGCATCAAGCAGGCTTCCTTCAACGGTACGGACTGGGCAACTACAAGAGCTTCCATCAGCGAGCTTACTCAGCTTACTGTTGATGAACTCAACGAAAAAATCAAGGCTAACTTTTCATAATTAAAAGAGAGGATATTCTATGGAATTCAAGGGCTTTAAAAAAGGCGTAAATCTTGGCGGATGGCTTTCTCAGTGCTGTCATACGACCGAACATTATGACAGCTTTATCAGCGAAGACGACATAAAAATTATTGCTTCATGGGGCGTTGACCACGTAAGACTGCCTATTGATTACAACCTCATTGAAAATGAAGACGGTACAGCAAAAGACAGCGGCTTTGTTTACATCGACAATGCTGTTGAGTGGTGTAAAAATGCAGGTCTGCACATCGTTATCGACCTTCATAAAACAGCAGGCTTCTCTTTCGACAAGGGTGAAAACGAAACAGGATTTTTTGAGGACGAGGCTTTGCAGGACCGTTTTATCAGACTGTGGAAGCGTATTGCGGAACGTTATGCCGTAAGCGACAATACCATTGCGTTTGAAATCCTCAACGAGGTTACAGATCAGAAATACTGTACCGTATGGAACGGTATTATCCGCCGCTGTGTTGATGAGATACACAGCATTGCACCCGATAATTTCATTCTCGTGGGAAGCTACTGGAACAACAGTCCCGACGCTGTTCACGACCTTGAAAAGCCTGCAAATGACAAGGTAGTGTTTAATTTCCACTGCTACGATCCGATGAAGTTCACTCATCAGGGTGCACACTGGGTTGAAGGTATGGACACATCATTCCGCATGAAGTTCGATGAATGTGAAATCAAAATCACGGAAGAATATTTCATTGAACGTTTTGCGGGAGCTGTTGAAACCGCAGAAAAATACGGCGTGGCACTTTACTGCGGAGAATACGGCGTGATCGACCTTGCTTCTCCTGAGGATATTCTGAACTGGTACAAGGCTATAAACGGTGCTTTTAAAAAGCTCGGTATCTCACACGCAGCGTGGAGCTATAAGAAAATGGATTTCGGTATTTCCGATGAACGTATGAACGGCGTCCGTGAAGAACTGATAAAATATTTATAAAATAACCGACTGTGCGTGATTGCAGGAAGCTTCACGCACAGCCTTGTTTTATTGCGGTTTTACAGCAGAAATAAAGGTATCCTTAAAATTCTGTAATTTGCATTGCTTTTCAGACTGTTATATGTTATTATGCAAATGAGGTGATTGCAATGGCACGAGGAAGGATTGCAGTAATTATTCCCGAAGTTTACGACACGCTAGATAAGGAATTTCTGACGGGTGTACATACTGCGGCGGCACAGCTTGGTTTTGACACGCTTGTATTTACAGGCGTTTCAACAGGCTGCACCGACAGTTACGCAAAAGGCGAAAATAACATATATGAACTTCCGTTTCTTTCGGAGTTGACGACTGCAATGTTATCATAGAAAAACTGTGCCGTTCACTTTCAGAGCTGGGGATTTATATTGCAGAAAGTGAAATAGGTACTGCTGCTGAAAAAATATACGACTGCCATTCCGCCGATGAACAGCTGGACAGAATGTTCGGTACGCTTACAGACAGAAACGTATCAAAAAACAGTGTAGCTTATGCCGAAGTGTTTTCCGACCTGCGAAAGGAAATGAAATATTCTCCGCAGAACAGCTGGAGCGTGGCCTTTGCCGCAGAAAAAACAGGACTGAGCGGAAGCCATTTTCAGCGTCTTTATAAAAAACATTTCGGTATCTCATTTAACGAAGAACTGATTTTATTCCGTATGGACAGAGCTAAATACCTGCTTAAAAATACTCCTATGTCTGTTCAGCAGATTGCGGAAGAGTGCGGCTATACAAACTGTGCTCACTTTATGCGGCAGTTTAAAGAACGTGAAAATATGAGTGCGGGACAGTACAGAAAGGCAGAGAAAAATGGATAAGCTTATTGTTACGATAAATGTTACAACATATGAGGCGCAGATGCTTGAAGGACAGAATTCAAAAGTTGTGATGATACCCTTCAGCGGCACAGCTGCGGGAGATTACTTTAACGGCAGAACGACTGTAAACGGTGTGGATACACAGATAACAACAGCTGACGGGTTTTCCCTTTCAGCACGGTATATGCTTGAAGGTACCGACCAAAGCGGCAGACAGTGCAGAATGTTCATAGAAAACAACGGCACATCCCTTGAAAACTGTGTACCGAAAATTTACACCGACAGCCCTGAGCTTGCTTTTCTTGAAAACGCCAGGCTTAAAGCAGACGTGGAATGCGTTGAAAACGGGGTCATTGTCAGAATTTATATACACACTGTATGATACGATATGCAATAAATAAGGTGCAATAATTCATTGAAAACTGTAATACCCTGCTGTATAATGAAAGAAAACGCAACACGGAGGCTTTTATGGAAAGTAAAAAATTAATTGCCGCAATTGCCGTAACCGCTTTGTTTACAGCAGGCTGTACGGCGAAAAATGATGTTCAGACCGAAACCGTATCACAGGTCACAACTGCCGCACAGGTCACAACTGCGGCTGAAACAGAAATTACTCAGGAGGATATTGATATGGAACAATTCAAGGATATGATAACGGAGCTTATGCCGTCAGAGTATGAGGAAAAGCGTGAGGGCGTTACATATACGGAATTCCGGAAGTACACGTATTTTTCATCAACGGCAGGCAGGGATACAAATGTGAATGTTATGCTTCCGCCTGATTATTCCGAGGACAAGGAATACCCTGTTCTGTATGTTCTTCACGGTTTTTACGACAACGAAGACTGGATGACACGTCCTGCTGTAAATTTCGGCACAATCTACGGAAACCTGCTTGCTGACGGCAAGGCGGAGGAAATGATCGTTGTTCTGCCGTATATTTTCTGCGACAAGAATATGCCTTACTGCACGGGAATGGACCTTGCAAACTGCTATGCATACGATAATTTCATAAATGACCTTACAACCGACCTTATGCCCTTTATTGAAAGCAGCTTTTCAGTTGCAAAGGGCAGGGAAAATACTGCGATAACAGGCTTTTCAATGGGTGGACGTGAGTCGATGTTCATCGGCTTTGAGCGTCCTGACCTGTTCGGATATGTAGGTGCTGTATGCCCTGCACCGGGACTTGTCAAAATCCAGAATTCCCCTATGCACCCAGGTCAGATGACATCGGAAGAAATGATATTTGCTGACGAAAAGCCGTATATCCTTCTGATAAGTTCATCCGATACTGACGGCGTTGTCGGCTCATCTCCCAATGACTACCGTAAGATTATGACAGAAAATGAGGTCGATTATCTTTCCCACATTATGAAAACAACAGGTCACGACCATTCAAGCGTCAAGCCCCATCTGTATAATTACCTGCAGCTGATTTTCAGATAATCTGCAGAGCGTGAAAAAGAGTTATGGTACACAGATTGCCGTAACTCTTTTTTAATGCTCCGCTAAAAAAACATCAAAAGCATATTATTAAATTATCTTCTGTAATATTGACAATCGGTTTAAAATACAGTACAATTAAGTTAATGTTAACAAACGTCAGGCAATTTATGTATAATGTATTTAACACAAGGAAGTGAGCATAGTGAAGCACGGAAATTATTTTCGCTTATCGGCTGCGATTACAGCTCTTCTGATGATATTTACGACGTGTTCCGCTGATCAGCCTGCCGAAGAAGCGAAAACGGAAAGCACACAGATGACATCGATACCACAGGTAATAACGGAAACCACGACAGTTTCCTCAGCACCATCCGAAACACAGGAGTCCGTTTATGAAGAAAAAATTCCCGAAATCGGACCGTCTGTTTATAACAGCACTTTACAGGCAATTTACGACGCAATAACAGCTTATGACGAAAACCTCTTCGTAGACTTTGAAGGTATGGTAGGTGTGAGCGAATCGCTTCACTACGAAACCATTGAGTCCGTTCTGGATAACACGGGGTATGCAATAAAGGATATAAACGGGGACGGTGTTCCCGAACTTGTGATTGCTTCCGTAAATGAACGGGTAGATGGCAAATGCTTCGGAAGCGCACTTTACAGCTTGTTTACATATGCGGATGATAAAGCTGTCTGTCTGCTGGAGGGATACGCAAGAAACCGTTACGATTTGTTTGAAGACGGAACTGTTTATAACAACGGAAGCGGCGGTGCCATTTATTATGTAAGCTCAACTTACAGACTGCCATCAGGCGGAAATTCCCTGGAGTGCACGGAATGTTATTTTACTAACGAAAGGAACGGGGATTATGAAGACATAGGCGTTTACCGCAGCACCTCAGGCTCGTGCGAGGTGTCGGAAGCGGAAGAAACCGATATGACGCTTGACGACTTCTTTTTACTGACGGAGGAGCTTGGCACACAGGCTGTTTCTGTGGAACTTACGCCGTTTTCGCAGTATACTGCGATTGATTGATTAAAAGGAGGAAACCATTATGGCAAATAAGGAAGAAAAATTTACATTTGAAGCATTGCCTGAGGGACTTGATGAGCTTAAAGCTCTTCCGGAGGCGGCACTTGACTCACCTTTCAGGACCACGGCTCTTGTTGTGGCGGCATTGTGCAATTTTGAAAAGAGTGAAAATGCGACCTTTGAAATGCTGGATTTTCTAAAGGGTCCCGACAATGTTTCCCCGTTTGAAAAGCAGTTTATAAAGGAAAGGCTTGCAGGAAAATACTATAAGACATTTTCCTATTTTGCAGGGGCAACTCCTGAAAACGGATATGTGCCCACAAAGCCTTACACTATCACGGTAACGGAAACTCCATACTCCTATCCGCAGGAAAATTATGCGACTATGTATGTTACCAGCGGAGGTGCAGACTCACCCCGTTCGATCCGTCTGCGTAAAAAGCCGTCAACTGGACAGTGGTTCCTTGTTGAAATACAGTGTCTGTCGGATATAAGGGTGCCTGTTGAAGAAGACCCATGGGCATAAAATAAAAGAGTTATGGTATTTATACGTACCATAACTCTTTTTTCGGCTATGCTGTTTTCATATGATAACCGCTTTTCAGCAGCATATCTCAAACACGTTTTCGTTTCCCTTTCTGCTGTAAACCAGCTCTCCCCCGTGCTTCCCGACAATAAGCCTTGAAATAGCAAGTCCCAGGCCTGTACCGCCATCGGTCTTTCTTGCCTTATCGCCTCTTGAAAAAGCGTCAAACATCTGCTCTGCAAAAGCCTTGTCAATTTCACTTCCGTTATCACAGACGGAAATTCTGATTTTGCCGTTTTCCTGTGAAAGGCTGACAGAGATTTTATTGCCCGTACTGTTGTATTTCTTTGCGTTGGAAAGAAGATTTCCCACAACCCTCGAAAACAGGTCGGTATCAATTTCTGCTCTGATTTCATTTTCGGGAATATCAATCACAAAATCAAAGCCTGCCCCTGTTATCTCGTCATAATACTCCGCACAAAGCTGTCGGAGATATTCGCAGAAATCAACCGTTTCAAGATTAAGCTTATAATCGGGATTGTCCATTTTAAGCATCATAAACATATCGTCCGTAAGCTTATGCACCCTGTTTGCCTTTGTATCAATAAGACGGTATGTATCCTTGATTTTTCCTTCGGGGACAAGCCCTGCTTCAAGTGCATTTGCGTAGCTTTTTATGGTTGCAACAGGAGTTTTAATGTCGTGGGAAAGCTCAAGCAGCATCTGATTTTTCTTCTTTGTAAGCTGTTCCTTTTCATACTTTTCATTCTGCAATTCTTCTGCCATTGCATTGAAGGTATCAACGATTTTTTCAAACTCCGCTTCGGTGCGGATATTTATTCTTGCATTATCGTCGCCTGATTTAAGACTTTCCATTCCCTCAACAATTTTGTCGAGGGGTTTTTTTATCTTCTTTTTGAGATAAAGGCTTATGAGCACCATTTCAACAACGGCAAGAGGAAGGAAAATCAAAGAAATATCGGGAGTACCGTACAAACCAACCTTGTTTAAAACAAGAGTCGGATTAAGTGACATCACATCACGTCGATAAAGGCAGAGAAAGGTTTTGCCGACCTTTTCACGCTGAATGAAAAAGCCTATATATTCGCTTCTGCCGTTGGAGGATGTAATGTCCAGAAGCTGTGCGGGTGTGTAAAATTTATTGTCTGTACGCTTTTCACCGTAGACATTTATAACGTTGAAATTCCTGTCCAGCTCCTCCACCCAGCCGCCTATTTTCTGTGCAATATCAAGATTAACTATGTTCCCGTT
>JAFQUQ010000005.1 GCA_017408395.1 Oscillospiraceae bacterium | reverse complement strand
CGCCAAAGGCTCTGCCTTTGGAAACCGCAAGCCTTTGAAAAGGCTTGACCTAAACTTTAGTGTCGGGCTTGACTTATACCCCCAAGGGGTATATAATATTAAATATAGAATGTATAATTGAAAATGAGGTGACACGGATGGAAAAGGAATGTGAATGCTGTAAAAAGACTAAGGAACGCTCGGCAGAGGAGTATAAAAGGCTTATTAACAGGCTCAACCGTATCGAGGGTCAGGTCAGGGGTATAAAGGGTATGATAGAAAATAACGCCTACTGTACCGATGTGCTTATTCAGACGGCGGCGGTGAATGCGGCGCTGGATTCTTTCAGCAGAGAGCTGCTGTCAAATCATATACGCAGCTGTGTTGCGGATAATATCCGTGAGGGCAATGATGATGTAATTGATGAGCTTATTGATACCCTCGGCAAGCTTATGAAATAAGGTGAGGTTTTATGGAACAGTACAATATTACGGGGATGAGCTGTGCGGCTTGTGTTTCACGTGTTGAGAAGGCGGTAAAGGCTGTAAAGGGCGTGGAAAGCTGTGCGGTAAATCTGCTTACGAATTCAATGGTTACGGACGGCACGGCTTCTTCCGCAGAAATAATTTCCGCTGTTGAAGCGGCAGGCTACGGTGCTTCGCTGAAAGGTGCAAAAACGGAGTCTTCCGCCGCTGAGGAACAGCTTAAGGACAGGGAAACTCCTCTTATGAAAAAGCGGCTGATTGCGTCGGCAGGCTTTCTTGCGGTGCTGATGTATGTTTCAATGGGACATTCGATGTGGGGGTGGCCGCTGCCTGCATTTTTTGAGGGAAACTGCATTGCCGTGGGGCTTTTACAGCTTATTCTTGCGGCAATAGTTATGGTTATAAATCAGAAATTTTTCGTAAACGGCTTCAAGGGCCTGCTTCATAAAGCGCCTAATATGGATACCCTTGTTGCTTTAGGCTCAACGGCGGCGTTTGTTTACAGCACCTACGCTCTTTTTGCAATGACGGCGGCTGTAAATCACGAAGCGCAGATGAAGCTTATGCACGAATTTTATTTTGAGTCGGCGGCAATGATTCTCACCCTTATCACCGTGGGAAAAATGCTTGAAGCACGCTCAAAGGGCAAAACTACGGACGCTCTGAAAAGCTTAATGAAGCTTGCGCCGAAAACCGCACACGTTTTAAGAAACGGCACAGAAACGGAAATTCCTGCGGAGGAAATCGTGAAGGGTGATATTTTCGTGGTACGTCCCGGGGAAAGCTTTGCGGCTGACGGTATAGTCGTAAAGGGGCAGAGTGCAGTTGACGAGTCCGCCCTGACAGGTGAAAGCATACCCGTTGACAAGAAGGAAGGGGACAGGGTTTCCGCCGCTTCCATAAACAAATCGGGCTGTCTTGAATGTGAAGCGGTAAAGGTCGGTGACGACACCTCTTTATCAAAAATAATTCAGATGGTAAGCGACGCCGCCGCTACGAAAGCTCCTGTTGCAAAGGCGGCGGATAAGGTCGCAGGCGTGTTTGTGCCTGCGGTGATAAGCATTGCGGCGGTTACGATTGCGGTGTGGCTGTTGGTTGGTGAAAGCGTGGGATTTGCGCTGGCAAGGGGTATTTCCGTGCTTGTTATAAGCTGTCCCTGTGCGCTGGGGCTTGCTACTCCCGTTGCCATAATGGTTGGAAGCGGCACAGGTGCAAGAAACGGTATACTTTTCAAGACTGCGGCTTCTCTTGAAGAAGCAGGAAAGACCGAGATTGCCGTTCTTGACAAGACGGGTACGGTAACAAAAGGACAGCCTGAGGTTGCGGACGCTGTGACATTCGGCGGCAAGGATGAAAATGAAATGCTTAAGCTTGCTTATGCGGTGGAAAGCAGAAGCGAGCACCCTCTTGCAAAGGCTGTTGTAAGGTTTGCGGAGGAAAGAAAAATTCCTGCGGCAGAGGTAAGCGGCTTTAAGGCACTTGCGGGAAACGGTGCGGAGGGTATTGTTGAGGGCAGAAAAATTTCCGCAGGAAGTTTAAGCTTTATGCGTAAAATCTGCAAGGTCACACCTGAAATGGAAAAGTATGCGGAAAGTGCCGCAGATGAAGGCAGGACCCCTGTGTTTTTCAGCGCAGAGGGCGAAATTATGGGTGCGGCGGCAATTGCGGACGGCTTGAAGGAGGACGCCGCAGAAGCCGTAAAACAGCTTAAAAATATGGGCATAAGAGTTGTTATGCTTACAGGCGATAACGAGCGTACCGCAAGGGCAGTAGCCGCAAAGGCTGGCATCGACGAGGTTATCGCAGGCGTTCTTCCCGACGGCAAAGCGGCGGTCATCCGCAGACTTAAAAAAGAGGGCAGGGTAGCTATGGTGGGCGACGGTATAAACGACGCTCCTGCACTTACAACGGCTGACACGGGTATTGCCATAGGAGCAGGTACGGATGTTGCAATAGATGCGGCGGATGTTGTGCTTATGAAGAGCCGCCTTGCAGACGTTCCTGCCGCAGTAAGATTAAGCAGACGTGTTCTCCGCAACATTCACCAGAATTTGTTCTGGGCGTTTTTCTACAACGCCGTGGGTATCCCCCTTGCGGCAGGTGTGTGGATACCGTTTTTCGGGTGGCAGTTAAATCCGATGTTCGGTGCGGCGGCAATGAGCCTGTCCAGCTTCTGCGTTGTTTCAAACGCTCTGCGGCTTAATCTTGTTAAAGTTCACGACCCCTCAGGGGACAAGAAAATAAAACCACATAAAACAAAGGAGAAAAAGACTATGACAAAGACAATCAGAATTGAAGGTATGATGTGCGGACACTGTGAAGCGACCGTAAAGAAAGCGCTTGAAGCGATTGAAACGGTAGACTCCGCAGAGGTAAGCCACGACGCAGGCACGGCAATCGTTACCCTTAACGGGGAAACCTCCGACGAGCTTCTTAAAAAGACCGTTGAGGACAAGGATTTCACAGTAACAGGCATTGAATAATTTTAAGCGGTACCGCACAAACTCTGTGCGGTGCTGCTTTTGTTTATCGTGTCCTGTATTGACAATTACAGCATTTTATTGTATAATTAAACCAAATTATAGGGACTGCTGTGCGGTCTGAATTTCAGGAGGACGGAATGGGAAAGTTTTTATCTTCCGTAAAGAACTTTGCTCTTAAAGGAATAAACTTTGACAGCGAAGAAAGTCAGTTTATGCTGATGATGCGTATTTATTATGCAATAACCGCCGCTTATATAGTAGCGTTCTATATTTTTGCAGGAATTTCGGGGATACTTGCACAGGTGCCCGTGCTGCTGATATGGCTGCCCCTTCACGTTGCGTGCTTTTTCACCACCTACCGCTGCGGAAGACGTATGGTTTTCCATATTTTTTCGGGCGGAATTCTGACCTGGCTGGTTTACTCGGTGTACCTTATGGGCGAGGACTACGGCGCACACTATTTCATTTATCCGCTTATGGTAATTTCCTTCTTTGCAACGTACAGGAATTTCAGGGGCAAGGCGCTCTATATGACGTTCCTGCTTGCGCTAAACATAGGCGTATACTTCTTCGGAAAGGTGCACGTCCCCGTCATTAAAATCACAGAGCAGCAGGGTGACATCATAAACATTATGTACACGGTGACATTGTTCGTTTGTATGTTTGCTATCTGCTTCATTTTCAGCAACACTAACCAGTCTGCGCTTGAAAGAATAAACGTGTACAACCGCAGGCTTAAAAAGGAAGCCGAAACGGACGCTCTTACGGGACTTATGAACCGCCGCTGTATGTATAAGGCGCTTGAAGAGAATATGGGCGTGCCGAATGCGGTGTTTACGGTTGCGATAGGCGACATCGACTTCTTTAAAAAGATAAACGATACCAAAGGACACAATTTCGGCGACGAGGTGCTTAAAAAAATATCGGAATATTTTATGGACTATATGAACGATAAGGGTATCGTCTGCCGATGGGGCGGAGAGGAATTCCTGTTTTTGTTCCCGTCCTGCAATATAGACAAGGCGTATGAATATGTGCTTGAAATGAAGGAGCACATTGAAAAAATGACGGTTACTTACGGTGATGAAACTATCAGCGTGACAATGACCTTCGGCGTCGAGGAGCACAAGGCGGAAGCTCTTGTAACGGAGCTTATACATAAAGCCGACGATAAGCTTTATTCGGGCAAAACAAACGGCAGAAACAGGGTAGTGAGATAAAGTTTAAAGTTTAGGTCAAGCCTTTTCAAAGGCTTGCGGTTTCCAAAGGCAGAGCCTTTGGCGGGGTTAAGGGCGAGCAGCCCTTAGCAGGTCTGAGCAAAACAAAAAGTAAAACAAAGCCGCAATTCAGAGTCAAAAACTAAAGATGAGAAAGTAGAGCCTTTTCTATAATCTTTAGTGGTACGTCAATCTGAATTGCGGCTTAATTTCTTGCATCTTTAAACAAAATAAAATCTCGTTACAAATCGAAAAAAGCGTAAGCGTTTTTGATTTGTAACGACAAAACAAAATTTACAGTTTGAGAATAGCTGTAATATTTTTAATTTGCAGTCGGTTTGTAAAGAACGGATTGTTATTTATTTGGTGTGTCACCTGATAAAGAAAAAACCGCTTACGCTCTTTTCCTTTATCAGGTGAGAGCAGATTTTGTTTGATACAGTTAAAATTTTAGCCGCAATTCATATTAACAGGCTTTTAAAGATAGTAAAAACTGATGATTTTAGTTATCTTTGCCTTATACTCTGAATTGCGGCTTTGTTTTACTTTTTGTTTTGCTCAGGCTTGCTAAGGGCTCTGCCCTTAACTTCGCCAGCTGTGCTCAGCTGGACCAGCTTAGTTGAATTCGTGCATAACGCTGTCGGCAAAACGGTGAAGCTCGTCTTCGCTGGAAATGTTCACGGAATTCTTTACGACCGCACCTCTTACATAATCGGGAAGGGACGCAAAAAATATCTTCGCACTTTCACTGCTGTTTAAAAGCTCGTCAAATGATGTTGTACTGTTCATAAAAAATCAGTCCTTTGCTTTAAACTAAGGGAAAACCCCTTTTAGTTTATGCAAAGGACCGGTTGTTATTCATACATATGATATTCCTTGCCCATAAAGGCTTTTATCTCGTCCATACGTGACATTGCCATATCGTAGCCCATCTGCCAGGTTTCACGGAGCTTTGCGGTATCCTTTTCAAAGCTGTCAAGCTTTTCTGTCGGGCGGAGAATTATTGCCTTGCCCCTGCGTTCAAGCTCTTCGCAGAACTGCACCTGCTTATTGTAGATACGGTGTCTTGCAAGGAGAAGCATTTCGATCTGCGGATACTTTGCCCTTATTGCCTGGCTCATAAAAATGTTGCCCTTGCCGCATTTCTTTACAAAGCCTTCGGGCTGTGTAAGCACGATGATGTTCTTGCTGCAGCCGTCCTTTATTGCTTTCTTGATCGGAATAGGGCAGGCAAGTCCGCCGTCATAGTAGGGCACGCCGTCGATTACGATTGCAGGAAAATATCCCGGAATTGCACAGCTTGCACGGAGATAATGGAAGTCCCTGTCTTCAACAAGACCGTTGAGGAATTCCGACTTGCCCGTTTCAGCGTTGGTAACGCCTACCATAACCTTGCCCTTGTAGTTTAAATAGGTGTCGTAATCAAAGGGGATAAGCTCTTTCGGAATATCGCCGAAAACAAAGTCAATACCGAAGAAGCTCTTGCATTTTAAAAAGTTTCCTGCGCCTATGTAGCGTTTGTCATTGCGGTAATTTTCCAGAATGTCAATGTTTCGTGCAAACTGCTTTGAAACGTAGGAAACAGCGTTTGAAATACCAGCCGATACGCCTGTCACATAAGGAAATTCAACGCCTGCTTCTATAAATGCATCCATTACGCCTGCGGAAAAAATACCTCTGAAGGTACCGCCCTCCAGTACAAGTCCTGTCATTGGCTCTGTCATTTTAACGACTTCCTTTCTGTTGCAAAAAAAATGTTTATGTGATATAATCAATTTGAATAAATTTAAAGAGGTGAGTATGATGCGCAATAAGTTACTTGTGATAACGCTGGGAATTATCCTTGCGGTTATGTCTGTTATTGCGGATTATGCCTACACCCAGACCGTTTTTGAGGAACGTATCAGCGAGCACGAAAAATACGAAGCCATAAACGCCGATCCCCATATGCATTACAACGGCTTTACCGTTGAGGAGTTCGGTGCAGGTTACGAAAAGCCTTCCGATGTTTTCGGAACGGTGGTGCTTGATGTGCCGCTTATAAATCAGCATCCTGAGCTGCCTGTGGGCTGTGAGCCTGTGTGCGCGGCGGCGGTGCTGCAATATCTGGGATTTGAAACGGATAAGTTTGATTTTACGGATAATTATTTAGTGTGGGATGATAATTTTTATTACGATGATGAAATGGTTTCCCACGGTCCCGACCCACGAAGGGTGTTTGCGGGAAATCCTTACGAATGGGGCTACGGCTGTTCGGCGGAGGTTCTTGCAGACGCAATGAACCGCTTCTTTGAGAAGAATGACGGGTCCTGCACCGCTTACTCCATCGACAGCGCAATAAATTCAGCCGACATAGAAAAATTCATCGACGAGGGCGTTCCTGTTATCGTGTGGGCGACTATTGATATGAAGGCTTTCAACTACCGCAAGCCGTGGGAATGGATAATCGACGAAACAGGTGAAACCTACTGCTGGTACAGCAACTCCCATACCCTTGTTTTATGCGGCTACGATAATCATTGCTATCATTTTATGGACCCCAACGACAAGGACGAGATAACCCTCTATCTTAAATCAAGCTTCCTTAACCGCTTTGAGGACAACGGCTTCCAGGCTGTTGCCGTGAAAAAGGACGTGCCTTCTCAGTAAGCGAAGGTATATGCAATCAGTGAAAAAAGCAGGATGTAGACAACATCAATAAGTATTGTATGCAAAGCAGCCCACATTATCGCAGTGAGGGGCTGCTTTTTTATTAAAGGTACGCTGTCGCTGTCAATTTCAGGCTCGATTTTCACCGTGCCGCCAGTGATTTTTTCGTAGCTTACGTTCTTGTATTTTTTGCTCATTTTTTTAAGCTTCTTCTTTTTGTAGGGGTGTGCCGTACCTATGATAAAGGTCTGCACGGCGATGTGCGCAAGCACGGCTATGGCAACCAGCCACCACATACTGTAACGCAGGGCGGAGTAGATAAACACCGTAGCTATCATAAAAAGCACGTTTGCAATATAGTTTAAGGTAAAGGAAATGTTTGACGATGTAATTATTGTAAACAGCCAGCAGAAGGGTATCACAAGCACCGTTGCCAGCAGTATGAGGGTAACGTAGCTTCCGATGGTGGAATCGAAAAATACGGTGTACCATTCCATAGGGAAAAGAAACCACAGCGCCGTCCACAGCACAGCCGCACCGAGACAGCCAAGGGAAAGATACCCCTTTGTTTTAATTGTAAAGCCTTTGTCAGCTCCGAGCATATGGCTTGTCTCCTTTTAAATAGAATTGCCTGTAATTCTTGTGGTAAGGCCGTTTATGCAGATAGCAGGGTCGTCAAGGTCGATGAGCAGGCAGCGGCGGCCGTCCATAACGGTGGTACGCACCTTATCGGTTGCGTTCTTGCTGATGTTTACGGTAATGTCGGGGGTGGAAAGCCTGGTTTTCGGCTCAACGAGGTTTGTTGCGGTAAGTACGCCGCCCTCGCCCACCTTTGTTCTGAACACGGACGGGAGCGCTTCAAGCTTTTCATCGCTTACGCCTACATCTGCAAGAATGTTGTACATCTTCTTGTCGTCAAGGTAGGGAAGCTCGGTTTCGTTCTTTGCGTTTGTGACAAGCTCCTGGATCTTCTCGTTCATCTGAGTGATAACTGTGTAATTAAGCTCATCGCCCACAACGTCGTTGAGGACAGCCTGAAAGGTTTCCTTTTCACCGTGTGCTGATCTTACAAATTCACAGCCGAGAACATCGTCGATAAAGGAAATGTTAGGCTTCTTGGGGGACTTTGTGAAGTACATAACGCTGTTTACGTCAGGGCTTCTGTCGCTGAAAACAGGGAAGAAGAAACCGTCGGTAGGCTCTCTGCTGATGATAAGCTCGGTGTTTGCCTTTTTGACGATAGAGTTTGTTTCGCTGTCAAACATAAGACCGTCGTCGTTTGTGTTTGCAGGGCAGACAGCGGCAACGATAAAGTTGTACTCATCGGCGGAGCTGTCGAGGGCTTCGTCGTTTCTGTCCTTGGTGATGATGCTGTAAGAGCAGTGGCCTATCATTAAAGTGTAAGCCGCTTCGTAGGCAAGGTTATTGATGATACGCACCACAAGCTTGTTTACGGCTTCTTCGTCGGTAAGCTTGGTTTTCATAGCGTTGTAGAGGGTGTGCTGAGCACCGTCTTCTTCGTATTCGGTATTGGGGAAAGCGTATTCAAGAAGACCCTTTCCGAGACTTCCTCTGAAAATTTTGCTTAAGGTTTCCATAATAACGGAGCCCTGTTCTTCGGGGATAAGGCTGTAAAGCTTATTGTCGGTGCAGCGGATATTCTTCTGAGCGTCTATGTAAACAGTAACAACGTGATTAAGTGTAAAAAGACCGCTTGTGTCGGTAAAATTCTTTTTGATTTCCGCAAGTTCCTTTTTGTTCATATGGGTTTAGTCCTCCTGTTGAATTTTTAAAATACATTAAACATTATACACCTTTTTTTCAAAAAAATAAAGGGGTGGAATGAAATTTTCGGGATATTATTTCTTATTGGAACTGTGTCTGAAACGTTCCACCGGAACGTTTCAGAGGTTTAAAGTGTGTAGATTTGTCAGAAGGGGAGGCGGTCTTGTTCGCCTCCCCTCGAAATGCTGTCGCATTTCTCACCCCTTGCTCCGTTTTTTTTGAATGGGGAATTTCGCCCTCTGCGGAGGGCGACCAAATGGCTCTGCCCTTTGGAAACCCGCAAGCCTTTGAAAAGGCTTGACCTAAACTTTAAAGACAAGTATGTTTTTCTTGAATTATGACTTATCAACAATGCAGCGGCATCCGATTTCCGCAAAATGCAAATGTCCTTGAAATTAAATCGTGATTGTGCTAAAATAAATGTGAGGTGTTGTTTATGACGAGAGAACAGCTTACAGAATATGCACTTACCCTTTGCGGAGCAGGTGCGGACTGTCCCTTTGAGGACGATACGGATACCGTTGTTCTGCGGCATACGGACACGGGTAAATGGTTTGGTCTGATTATGAATTTAAAGGGCAGGGATGTTGTAAATCTTAAGTGCGAGCCGATGAATGCGGAGTTTCTCCGTGATATTTACGAGGGCGTAATTCCTGCTTACCATATGAATAAAAAACACTGGAACACGGTTTATCTGCAATCGGACGTGCCCGATGATGAAATTAAGCTTATGACGGACAGCAGCTTTGAGCTTACACGGAAAAAAACAGGAAAGAGGGGCTGAGCGTATGGAAGAAAAAAAGGAAAGGGTCTTTAAAATACCCGAGTTTGAATATTTTGATATGGGCGGAAAGTACAGCGGATGCAAACGTGGTGCAAACTTTGATGATTACAGCTTCCGCATTACGCCTAAGGAAATAATTACCGTACAGATATGGTACGACATAAAATGCTTTGAACTTTCGGAAACCGTCGCCGAAAAGGAGTTTGAGCTTACCCGTGACGGCTACCGTGAAATGCTGGACTGGATCGAGGAGCAGTATTGGGTCTGGCGCAAGGACCATATGCCAAAGAGCAATATGCTTGGCTACTATGCGGCACGTCCCGACATTCCCGATTGGGTGCTCAAAGCATGGGCGGCGCAGGGTATGCGTGATATTTACGACGTGGACTGAGGTCAATGCGTAATGCTTAATGCGTAATTCGTAATTATTTTAAAAACGGGGCTTCAGATTTTTCTGAAACCCCGTTAAAGCCTGTCGATAAATCTGACAGGCTAATGAAAAATGAAAAAGAATAATGAATAATGAATAGGTAAGGTGTCCGCTTTGCGGACATTTTTTTATTATTGCCGAAGGCAATTCCACAATTATTCATTATTCATTATTCAATATTCACTATTCATTGTCGAAAAGACTTTTTCGACAGACTGAAACCCCGTTAAATTTTTACTTTTTTACATAATATGGATTTGGTTTGCAAAGAATAATTATAAGGTCAATGAGTGTGCCTATGCCGAGAAGCCCCGCTGTGAAAAGATAAAGCAGGCCTGTTCCGACTTTTCCCTCATAAAAACGGTGCACCCCGAAGCCGCCTAAGAAAAAGCACAGCAGAAATGCGACCCATTTATCCTTTTGCTCACCCTGATTGATTTCAAAGTTGTTGTTTACAACCACGGGTCCCTGCTGTGGTGCAGTGAAATTCTCTACCTGACAGCCGCAGTATGCACACACGACCGCAACGTCGGGTATCTTTTTACCGCAGTACTTGCAGTATTTGGTAGGCCCTGTATAGCCTGCAAACTTATCCTCGGAAGGCGGTGCGTCAGGCTCGGCAGGCACGGCAGGAAGCTCCTCGCCGTAAGCAACGGTGGTGTATTCGATTGACGGACGTTTTGGGTAAAGAACGGTGTCCTGTTCAGTCCTGAGCGACTGTGCAGCCTGCGACGAAGCAGGGTAGAATTCACCGTCGGGACCGTAAAAGCCGTCTGTACGGCTGTTGTTTTCTGAATTCATAGCATTTTCCTCTGAATAAAAGTATACAAAAATACGCCCGTTTGAAGCGTAATAATTTATATGTAATAAAATCCGAAAAGCCCTTGACAAATGCGTGACGATATTGTATAATAATATACTGTATCATAATGCAATTCTATGCGTGTTTATAGGCTATATATATAGTATAACACATAATTGCATGAATTGCAACCGCTTTTTTAAAAGGATTTATATGGCAGTATTTCCTTTGCAGAAGCGTTGCTATTCCCGTATTATTATAAGGAGGGACCCGCCTATGGTGAATGTTAAGCCGGTGCAGCTCGGTAAAACGACCCGTATGAGCTTCGGAAAGATCGATGAAGCTCTGCCAATGCCTAATCTTATCGAGGTGCAGAAAAATTCCTACAAGTGGTTTCTTGAGGAGGGACTTAAGGAGGTTTTCCGTGACGTATCCGCTATTACGGACTACAACGGCAACCTGGTTCTCAATTTCGTTGATTACAGAATCGACGATACCCCTAAGTATACCGTTGCAGAGTGTAAGGAACGTGATGTAACTTACGCTGCTCCTCTGAGAGTAAAGGTTACTCTCTGGAACAAGGAAACAGGAGATGTCAAGGAAAACGAAGTATATCTCGGTGATTTCCCGCTTATGACTGAAAGCGGTACTTTCGTGATCAACGGTGCGGAACGTGTTATCGTTTCACAGCTGGTACGTTCTCCCGGCGTTTACTACGCTGTTGAAAAGGACAAGACCGGTAAGGATCTTTTCAAGTCCACTGTTATCCCTAACAGAGGTGCGTGGCTTGAATATGAAATGGACTCCAATGACGTTGTTTACGTAAGAATCGACAAGAACAGAAAGATTCCTCTTACAACATTTATCAGAGCTCTCGGCTGCGGTACAGACCCTGAGATCGAGGAGACCTTCGGCATTGACGAGCGTCTTAATCAGACTATCCTTCAGAAGGACCCTACAAAGAATACAGAAGAAGCGCTCCTTGAGGTTTACAAGAAGCTCCGTCCCGGCGAGCCTCCAACAGTTGACAGTGCTCTCACCCATATAAACAATCTCTTCTTCGACGCTAAGAGATACGACCTGTCCCGTTTCGGACGCTACAAGTACAACAAGAAGCTTGGCGTAGCTTCAAGAATCACAGGTCACCACCTTGCACGTCCTGTTGTAAATCCTTCCACAGGCGAAATTATGGCTGACGAAGGCGAGCTTATCACTTACAACAAGGCTGTTGAGATTGAACAGGCAGGCGTTATGGAAGTATGGCTCAATGTTGAGCATAAGGAATACTTCACATCACCTACGGGCGAATCCTCTCACAGAACAGAGGAAAGAGAAGTCAAGGTTATCGGCAACGGTATGGTTGACATCGCTCCTTACGTTGATTTCGATGCTGCTGAGTACGGTATCAATGAAAAGGTATCCTTCAAGGTGCTTAAGGATATTCTCGATACAGCTTCCGACAACGACGAGATCATCGAAATGATCAAGTCCCGTGCAGACGAGCTTGTTCCGAAGCACATCATTATAGATGACATCTACGCAACAGTAAGCTACTTCCTCAACCTCTGCGAGGGTGTAGGCCTTGTTGACGACATCGACCATCTCGGCAACAGACGTATCCGTTCCGTAGGCGAGCTTCTCCAGAACCAGTTCAGAATAGGCTTTGCACGTATGGAACGTGTTATCCGTGAAAGAATGAACATTCAGTCACAGGATATGGAGACTATCACTCCTCAGTCGCTTATCAATATCAAACCTATCACTGCTGCAATCAAGGAATTCTTCGGTTCATCACCTCTTTCCCAGTTCATGGACCAGACTAACCCTCTTGCAGAGCTTACACATAAGAGAAGACTTTCAGCCCTCGGCCCGGGCGGTCTTTCAAGAGACCGTGCAGGCTTCGAAGTACGAGACGTACACTACTCCCACTACGGCAGAATGTGTCCTATCGAAACACCTGAAGGTCCTAACATCGGTCTTATCTCCTACCTTGCTTCCTTTGCACGTATCAATGAATACGGCTTCATCGAAGCTCCTTACAGAAAGGTTGATAAGGAAACAGGCGTTGTAACAAGCGAAGTTGTTTATATGACTGCCGATGTTGAAGATAACTTTACGGTTGCGCAGGCTAACGAGCCTCTTACAGAGGAAGGCAAGTTTGCAAGACCTATCGTAAACGCACGTTACCGTGACCAGATCCTGGAATGTGAAAGAGAACGTATCGACTATATGGACGTTTCTCCTAAGATGGTAGTTTCCATTGCGACAGCTTCCATTCCGTTCCTTGAAAACGACGACGCAAACCGTGCCCTCATGGGTTCAAACATGCAGCGTCAGGCTGTTCCTCTTCTTAAGACAGAGGCTCCTATCGTTGGTACCGGTATGGAATACAAGGCTGCCGTTGACTCAGGCGTATGCGTTGTTTCCAAGCACGACGGCGTTGTTGACAGAGTTTCCGCTGACGAGGTCGTTATCAAGGACGGCACAGGCGCAACTCATCCTTACAAGCTTATCAAGTTCAAGCGTTCACACCACGGTACCTGCGTAAACCAGCGTCCTATCGTTGACAGAGGTGAAGAGGTACACGTTGGTCAGGTTCTCGCTGACGGACCTGCTACCT
>JAFQUQ010000048.1 GCA_017408395.1 Oscillospiraceae bacterium | reverse complement strand
TGTCCCATGAACGGAAAACAGCCTCAACAGCGCCCATAAGCTGCTCTTTGGGATCGGAGGGGAAATCCTTGCCGATCTTGTTCTTATATTCAGCCTTGAACTGACCTGCAAGAGTCTTGAGGTCGTCAGCTGTAAGATCAACGTCCTGAGTTACGCCCTTAGCTTCCTTCATTTCGTCGATGAGTTCTTCAAAGTACTTCTTACCAACTTCCATAACAACGTCGGAGTACATCTGAATGAATCTTCTGTAGCAGTCCCAAGCCCAACGTGGGTTGTTGGATGCTTCTGCCATATAGTTTACAACGTCTTCGTTAAGACCGAGGTTGAGGATTGTATCCATCATACCAGGCATGGAAGCACGAGCACCGGAACGAACGGAAACGAGAAGAGGATTAGTCTTGTCGCCGAACTTCTTGCCTGTAACTTCTTCCATCTTAACGATATATTCGTTAATCTGAGCCTGAATTTCGTCATTGATCTTACGGCCGTCATCATAGTAAGCTGTGCAAGCTTCTGTGGAAATTGTGAAACCCTGTGGAACAGGAAGACCCATGTTGGTCATTTCTGCAAGGTTTGCACCCTTACCGCCGAGGATTTCACGCATGTCAGCATTACCCTCGGAGAATAAATAACAGTACTGTTTTGCCATTGGTATTACCTCCAATAAATTTAGTTACCGTGCGTTCTTCACCAAGGAAAAATATTCCATTTTAAAAGGGTATTTTTCCTGCACACGGTCATAAATATATTATAGCAGATTTCCGCACTATTTTCCATACCATTGACTAAGAAAATTATAGACAATTTTTTTGTTTATTTTGCATAAAGAAGTCGCATAATCAACAAAGTCACAAAATACTATTGAAATTTAATTTAAAATGTGCAATACTTGTAATAGGTATTGGTATTTGCGGATAGGAGCATATACCTCCATTTCCTTATGAAAAGGAGAATTTGTCTATGAATAACAACTGCGCCGTTATCCTTGCAGGCGGACAGGGAAAGAGAATGAAATCAGACCTTCCCAAGCCTATGTTTGAGGTGCTTGGCGAGCCTATGCTGGAATGGGCTCTCAAGTCCTGCGAAGAAGCGGAAATCGGAAATATATGCGTTGTAAAGGGCTACAACGCCGAAGTTATCGAAAATTATCTCAACGGAAGATGCACAACCGTTATGCAGGAAGAGCGTATGGGCACAGGTCACGCCGTAATGATGGCGGTGGACTGGCTTAAAGAGCATATGGGCGGCAACACGCTTATTCTCTGCGGCGACGCTCCCTTTGTTGATTCGGAAACCGTAAAGCAGGCTCTTGAGCTTCACATTGCGGACGGAAACGCTGTTACGGTAATAACCTCCGAGGTTGAAAATCCTTACGGCTACGGCAGAATACTCCGTACCCCTGACAGAAAAGGAATCAAGGGCATCGTTGAAGAAAAGGACGCAACCAACGAGCAGAAAAAAATCTGCGAAATAAATTCAGGGGCATACTGGTTTAAAACAGAACAGCTCCTTTACGCTTTAGGCGAGATAAAGCCGAACAATTCACAGGGCGAATACTACCTGACAGACTCCGTTTTCATTTTAATTGATGCGGGACACCGTGCAGGAGCTTATATTTCTCCTAACCCCGATGTTGTTCTGGGTGCAAACGACCGCAGAGGTCTGCTTAAGCTCAATAACGCCGCAAGAGAAGCCGTTATCGGCAAGCACCTTGACAACGGCGTTGAGTTTGTCTGCACAGACGGCGTGACCATCGGCAGAAGCGTAAAAATCGGTACAGGCACAAAAATTTTACAAGGTACTATTTTAAAAGGAAACACTGTAATCGGTGAAAACTGCGTTATCGGTCCGAACTGCCTCATTGAAAACAGCACAGTCGGCGATAACACCATCCTCAACACAGTTCAGGTCTACGACTCACAGATTGACGACGGTGTAAAAATGGGACCGTTCGTTCACGTAAGAATGAACAGCCACGTTAAGTCAGGCGTTAAAATCGGCGACTTCGTTGAAATAAAGAACTCCGTTATCGGCGAAAGAACTGCTGCTGCACATCTTACATATGTGGGCGACAGCGACGTGGGAAGCGGCGTAAACTTCGGCTGCGGCACCGTTACCGTAAACTACGACGGAATGAACAAGCACCGTACAACAATCGGCGACGGCGCATTCATCGGCTGCAACACAAACCTCATCGCTCCCGTAAAGGTAGGAAACTACGCTTACACAGCGGCAGGCTCAACAGTTACTTCCGACGTTCCCGACGGCGCATTATGCATTGAAAGAAGCGATATGCACATAAAGGAAGGCTACTCAGAGGGCAAGCTCAGGAAAAAGTAAGCCGCCTGCATTTTATTCAAGGACTTAATAAACATTTATCATATAAAAATATTTAAAAGGGGAATTTTAAAATGAATCTTCACGGCAAGGATATCAAAATCTTTACTGCAAACTCAAATCCTGATGTTGCGACTCAGATCGCAACGGAGCTGGGCTTACCGCTTGGTCAGTCCGAGGTTGTGACCTTCTCTGACGGTGAGATCAGCGTTTCCATCAAGGAATCCATCAGAGGCTCCGACGTTTTCGTTGTACAGTCCCTCAGCTCACCTGTAAATGACAACCTTATGGAGCTTCTCATTATGATCGACGCATTCAAGAGAGCTTCCGCAGGCCGCATCACAGCTGTTATCCCATACCTCGGCTATGCAAGACAGGACAGAAAGACAAAGGCAAGAGACCCGATCTCCGCAAAGCTTGTTGCTGACCTTATCACAACAGCAGGTGCAGACAGAGTTCTTTCAATGGACCTTCACTGTCCTCAGATCCAGGGCTTCTTCAATATCCCTGTTGACCACCTTCTCGGTGTTCCTCTCCTTGCTCCTTACTTTGTTGAAAAGTTCAAGGATTCAAGAGAAAACTGTATGGTAGTATCTCCTGACCTGGGCTCCGTAACAAGAGCAAGAAACTTTGCACAGCGTTTCGAAGCACCTCTTGCTATCGTAGACAAGAGACGTCAGAAGGCTAACGTATGCGAAGTTATGAACATCATCGGCGACGTAAGAGATAAGGACGTTATCCTTGTTGACGATATGATCGACACAGCAGGTACACTCTGCAACGCTGCAAAGGCTATCATTGAAGTAGGCGGCGCAAGAAATGTTTACGCTTGTGCTACACACGGCGTACTTTCAGGTCCTGCTATTGAAAGAATTCAGAACAGCGTGATCAAGGAGCTTGTTATCCTTGACACTATCGCAATGCCTGCAGAAAAGAAGATCGACAAGATCACAATTCTCCCTGTTGCACCTGTTTTTGCACAGGCTATCCAGAGAATTTACGACGACCGTCCTGTTTCTCCTCTTTTCAATACCTGATCAACACCCGACATCGGGTAAATACATACAAACCCACCCCTTATCTGCATACCCCGTGTATGCGGATCAGGGGTTATTGCGGTTTAAAAAGAAACAGCACCGCTTGAAAGGATAGAAAAATGAGCATTTTCGATATTTTTGACAAACTTAACGCAGAAAAGGAAAACACTGCCGCAGGCAAGCCCGAATACATCATCGTAGGTCTCGGAAATCCCGGCGAACAGTACGCAAACACCCGTCACAACGCAGGCTTTATGGTCATTGACAAGCTTGCTGAAAAATACAATGCCGACGTAAAAAAGATAAAGTTCAAGTCGCTTACGGGCACAGCTGTCATAAGCGGTGTAAGCTGTCTTCTGATGAAGCCGTCCACATTTATGAATAACAGCGGCGAGGCGGTCGTTGAGGCAATGAACTTTTACAAGATACCCATTGAAAATGTTATCGTCTGCTATGACGACATAAGCCTTGAACCTTCAAAATTAAGAATACGCCGCAAAGGCTCCGACGGCGGTCACAACGGCATTAAATCCATCATCTATTTAACAGGGGAAAACACCTTCCCACGCATAAAAACAGGCGTAGGCGCAAAACCTCATAAGGACTACGACCTTGCGGCGTGGGTATTGTCAAATTTCACCGCCGATGAGCTTAAACTTATGCAGGAGGGCACGGAAAAGGCAGTTTCCGCACTGGAGCTTATGGTCAAAGGCAAGACCGACGAGGCTATGAATAAGTTTAATTCTTAAGCCTTCCCCTTGAGGAGAAGGTGCCGAGCAAGGCGAGGCGGATGAGGTAGTTAATACGTGCAGATCAATCACCTCATCAGTCACCTTAAGATGACAGCCTCTCCTCAAGGAGAAGCTTTATGCACTTAAAATATCAGGTGATTTTATGAACAGACAAAGCAATTCACATTTAACCCCCATTTCACAGAATCTGCGAAAAAATATGACTAAAGAAGAGCGTCGCTTGTGGTATGATTTTTTAAAACTATTGCCTGTTACAGTAAACAGGCAAAAAGTCATCGGGAATTACATTGTTGATTTTTATTGCGCCTCTTCAAAACTGGTAATTGAACTCGACGGTTCACAACATTACACCAACGAAGGCCTTTCTTATGACCATAAAAGAGATCTATATCTGAATTCGCTTGGAATTACTGTTTTACGCTATTCTAATCTTGAAATTCATCAGAATTTTAATGGCGTTTGTGCAGATATATCAAGTCATATATCAATAATATCAACAAAGCCTTCCCCTTGAGGGGAAGGTGCCGAGCAAGGCGAGGCGGATGAGGTGATTAATACGTGCAGAGCAATCACCTCATCAGTCACCTGCGGTGACAGCTTCTCCTCAAGGAGAAGCCTTTTTAAGAAACGGAGCATTTATGTCAAATTCAATTTTTACAAAAGCAATAGAAAATCTGGAGCTGTTCAAGGACCTTAAGCTTTCCGTGGAAAGGGGAGAGTCCCCTGTTTCGGTAACGGGCGTTTCGGGTATACACAAGGCACAGCTTACACTGGGTATATATGACTACTCTCCCGTTCTCGTGATTGCCGAGGACGAAGCTTCCGCAAAGCGTATCTGCGACGATATGAACGAAATGGCAGGAGAAGTATGCGCTTATGTCTATCCTGCAAAGGATTTTACATTTACAGGGGTGGAGTCTGTTTCAAGAGAATACGAGCACACCCGTCTTGGTGTGCTTACCCGTCTTGCGGATAACACCTGCCGTTTTGTATGCGCTTCCGCAGAAGCGGCAATGCAGCTTACACTCCCTCCCGAAGCGCTTAAATTCCACACGGTAAACATTTCTCCCGACGACTCCATTGATGTCACGAAGCTTACCGCACAGCTTGTTTCCGCAGGCTATTCACGATGCGACAAGGTAGAGGGTCCGTCCCAGTTTTCCGTAAGAGGGTCTATTATCGACATTTTCCCTGTAAACGAAGCTCTGCCTGTGCGTATTGAGCTGTGGGGCGACGAAATTGACTCTATGGCATACTTTGACCCTGAATCACAGCGCAGGGGAGAGCCTGCAAAATCCCTTGAAATCGCACCTGCAATGGAAGTCCTCACAGGCGATACCGACGAATTTATAAACCGCCTTGAAACCCTTTCAAAATCACAGCGAGGTAAACGTGCGGAAGCTGTCCGAAGCAGAATTTCCGCCGACATCGACAAGCTTAAAACAGGCGTAAGCTTAGGCAGTACCGACAAATACCTTACCCTTGCATACGGCGAAACAGCTACGATTTTCGACTACCTCGACCCTGAACACAGCGTCGTTGTTTTCAGCGAATACCGCAACTGTATCGAAAAACTCCGTGCAATACTTTCCCAGCACGCAGAGGACGTAAAAATTCTCTACGAGGACGAGGAACTCTGCAAGGGTTTAGGCTCGTTTATGCTTGAAATGGGCGAGCTTGCTTCAAGGGCAGATGATTTCACGGGAATTTATATGAATTCCTTTATGAGAAGCAGCGATGATGTGCGGTTTAAACGTCTGCTGACGGTTACTGCAAATCAGACCGCACCCTGGGGCGGCGAAATACGTCAGCTTATAGAAGACCTGCAAAGCTACTGTAAAAGCGGCTATTCCGTCATTGTTATGGCAGGCTCGGAAAAGACTCTTCCTATCATTGCCCAGGACCTTCGTGACGAGGGCATACCCTGTGATATTTTAAAGCAGGAGTCGGAGCTTATAAAGGGACGTGTGCTGCTTACAACAGGCTGTGTAAGCTCAGGCTACGACTACCCCGATATAAAATCCGCACTCATCACTCAGGCAAGAGCAACCGTTTCAAAGCGCAAGCTTAAAAAAGCCAAGAAGGGCGAGGAAATCAAGTCACTTTCCGACATTATACCGGGCGACCTTGTTGTTCACGCTCTTCACGGTATCGGACGCTTTCAGGGCATTAAAAAGCTTGAAATGGAAGGCATTACAAAGGATTACATCACCATTCAGTATGCAGGTACGGACGTGCTTTACGTTCCCGTAAACCAGCTTGATATGGTTTCAAAATATATCGGTCCACGAGATGATTCGGGCGTAAAATTAAACAAGCTGTCCTCAAATGAGTGGCAGAAGACCCGTAACAGAGTCAAAAAGGCTGTAAAGGATATGGCGGAAGAGCTTACAAGGCTTTACGCTGTCCGCAGTCAGACAAAGGGTTTTGCTTTCTCCGAGGACACCGACTGGCAGAACGATTTTGAGGGACGATTTCCTTACGAGGAAACCGACGACCAGCTCCGCTGTGTGCAGGAAATCAAGGAGGATATGGAAAAAACCTCTCCAATGGACAGACTCCTCTGCGGAGACGTTGGCTTCGGTAAAACAGAAGTCGCTTTCAGAGCCGCATTCAAATGTATGATGGACGGCAAACAGTGCGTGCTGCTTACACCTACCACCGTTCTTGCGTGGCAGCATTATCAGAGTGCAATGAAACGCTTTGAGCATTTCCCCGTAAAAATACAGCTTCTCTCCCGTTTCCGCAATAAAAAGGAGCAGGAGGAAATCGTCAAGCAGCTTCACAGAGGCGAAATCGATATGATAATCGGTACGCACCGTCTTGTTCAGAAGGACGTAAAGTTTAAAGACCTGGGTCTTGTTATCATAGACGAGGAACAGCGTTTCGGCGTTGCCCACAAGGAACGCTTTAAGGAAGTATTTGCAGGCGTAGACGTGCTTACGCTTTCCGCAACGCCTATCCCACGTACTTTGAATATGGCAATGAGCGGAATACGTGATATGAGCGTAATCGAGGAGCCGCCTGTTGACAGACACCCTGTCCAGACTTACGTTATCGAGCATAATATGGGCGTTATCGTTCAGGCGATAACAAAGGAGCTGCGCAGAGGCGGTCAGGTTTACTATATCCATAACCGTATCGACAGCATCGAAAGCTGTGCGGCAGGTCTTGCGAAAATGCTGCCCGACGCAAGAATAGGCATTGCCCACGGTCAGCTTACGGAAGAACAGCTTTCCGACATCTGGCAGCAGCTCATCGAGCACGAAATTGACATTCTCGTCTGCACTACCTTAATCGAAACAGGCGTGGACATCCCCAATGTAAACACCCTTGTCATCGAAGACGCCGACAGGCTTGGACTTTCCCAGCTTTATCAGCTGAGAGGACGTGTAGGACGTTCAAACCGACGTGCGTTTGCATATTTCACCTTCCGCAGAGGTAAAGTCCTGACGGAAATTGCCGCAAAGCGTCTTGACGCTATCCGTGAGTTCACACAGTTCGGAAGCGGCTTCAGAATTGCAATGCGTGACCTTGAAATCAGAGGTGCAGGCTCAATTTTAGGCGGTAAACAGCACGGACATATGGAAGCGGTAGGATACGATATGTATTTACAGCTTTTATCCGAAGCAATTGCCGAGCAGAAGGGTGAAATTCCGCCCCACCGTCCCGAAGAATGTCTTGTTGACCTTCAGATTGAAGCCCACATTCCTGAGCGCTACATTGAAAGTCTGGCAGGACGACTTGATGTTTACCGTAAAATTGCGTCATTACGCAACAACGAGGACAGTATGGATCTTATCGACGAGCTTATAGACCGTTACGGCGAGCCGCCGAAAGCAATACAGGGACTCATCACCGTTGCCCTTGTGCGTAATATGGCAGGGGATTTAGGTATCACGGAAATCACACAGCGAAGCGGAGCAATGCTTTTCTTCCTGAAAAATGCAACCCTTGAACAGGTGCAGGGTCTTGTTGCGGTGTATAAGAACAGAGTGACCGTAAACGGCTCCGATAAACCGTATATTGCCGTAAAGCTTGCAAAGGGCGATAAGCCTGTGGAGCTTATGGAATCGGTGATAAATATTATGCACAAAACAAAACAGCCCGACGTTAAAGTTTAGGTCAACCCTTTTCAAAGGGTTGCGGAATCCAAAGGCAGAGCCTTTGGCGGGTTAAGGGCAGAGTCCTTAGCAAATTCAAGCAAAATAAAAAGCAAAACGAAAGCGCAATTCAACGTAAAAGGCGAGGATAAGTAAAACTGTCAGGTTTATACTATCTTAAAAAGCCCGTCAATCTGAATTGCGCTTAAATTTTAACCGTTATAAGCCAAACAAAATCTTGGTGTTAGTCGAAAATAAGCGAAAGCGTTTTTTGACTAACACCAACACAACTAAAAAAATAATTTTTTACTAAAAGTCAATAAGTCGTTATCCATCAGCACTTAAGAAAACATTATATTTATTCAAGTACTGACGAATGAATGCTTATTGACGTTTCGCACGGTAGTCCCTTGTTTGGGGGTTGTTTTGTCGTTACAAGTCGGAAAACGCTTCCGCTTGTTTCCGACTTGTAACGAGAGTTAGTTTTATTTAAAATTGATAAAAATTAAGCGCAATTCAGATTAACGTACCACTTAAGATTATTGAGATTTATTAACGCTCTCATCTTTGGGTATTTACGCTGAATTGCGCTTTGTTTTTGCTTGGATTTGCTAAGGGCTCTGCCCTTAACCTCGCAAGTGACGCTGTCCCTTTGAACCCAAGCAAACGCAGTTTGCTTTCAAGCCATTTTGAAAAGGCTTGACCTAAACTTCAGTGTCGGGTCAGTTTGCTTAGTCGTGTGCCTTAGTGTCGTTTTCTTCATAAATCTTAGCCAGTACCTCGTCAACAGGCATTGCACCGAGGTCGCCGTCCTTTCTTGAACGGAGAGAAATTGTATTTTCCTCTGCTTCCTTATCGCCTACGATAAAG
This sequence comes from Oscillospiraceae bacterium, assembly GCA_017408395.1. Classification (GTDB taxonomy): domain Bacteria; phylum Bacillota; class Clostridia; order Oscillospirales; family Ruminococcaceae; genus UMGS363. The sequence continues at coordinate 54,719 of JAFQUQ010000048.1, read as the reverse complement.
AAATACGGTACCTTTTCAAGCTGTGCCTGACGGATCTTATAGCCGATCTTTTCGTTTCTGTTGTCAATTGTTACTCTCATTCCTCTTGCGTCCATCTTTGCAAGGATACCCTCTGCATATTCCTTTGCTCTGTCTGTTACAGGAAGAATTCTTACCTGCTCAGGAGCCATCCAGAGAGGAAGCTTGCCGCCGAAGCGTTCAATGATGTATGCAAGTGTACGCTCGTAGCAGCCGAGAGATGTTCTGTGGATAATGTAAGGATTTCTCTTTGTACCGTCCACATCAACATATTCCATACCGAATTTTGCAGCAAGAAGCATATCAATCTGAATTGTAACGATTGTATCTTCCTTGCCGAATACGTTCTTATACTGAATGTCAAGCTTAGGACCGTAGAAAGCAGCCTCGTCAATGCCGATTTCGTAATCTACGCCGAGATTGTCAAGAATTTTCTTCATAACAGCCTGTGCTTCTTCCCACTGTTCAGCTGTGCCTTCGTACTTGTTCTTAGGATTTGCAGGATCCCACTGTGAGAATCTGAATGAGCAGTTTTCAAGCATACCTACTGTTTCAAGGCAGTATTTAGCCAGCTCAAGACAGCCCTTGAATTCTTCTTCAAGCTGTTCGGGACGGAGAATGAGGTGACCTTCGGAAATTGTAAACTGTCTTACTCTGATAAGACCGTGCATTTCACCGCTGTCCTCGTTACGGAAAAGTGTGGATGTTTCACCCAGACGCATAGGAAGGTCACGGTAGGAACGCTGTCTGTTTAAGAATACCTGATACTGGAAAGGACAAGTCATAGGACGGAGTGCAAAGCATTCCTTTTCCTCATCGTCAGGGTCGCCGAGAATAAACATACCGTCACGGTAGTGATCCCAGTGGCCTGAAATCTTGTAAAGGTCTCTCTTAGCCATAAAAGGTGTCTTTGTAAGGAGGTAGCCCCTCTTTTCTTCTGTATCTTCAACCCATCTCTGGAGAAGCTGGATAACCTTTGCACCCTTAGGAAGAAGGATAGGAAGACCCTGTCCGATATAGTCAACTGTTGTAAAATATTCAAGTTCACGGCCAAGCTTATTGTGGTCGTTCTTTCTTGCTTCTTCAAGCTGCTTGAGGTGTTCTTCAAGCTGGCTTGCCTTAGGGAATGCTGTACCGTAAATACGGGAAAGCTGCTTGCCCTTTGCGTCGCCTCTCCAGTAAGCGCCTGTTACCGCTGTAAGCTTGAACGCCTTGACAACGCCTGTATTCATAAGGTGAGGACCTGCACAGAGGTCTGTGAAATCGCCCTGCTTGTAGAAGGAAATGTTTTCGCCGTTGTCAGCGTGTTCCTTGCAGAGTTCAACCTTGTAAGGCTCGCCCATTTCTTCAAGCATCTTAATCGCTTCGTCAACAGGAAGCTCAAACTTTTCAAGCTCAATGCCTTCCTTGACAATCTTCTTCATTTCAGCTTCAAGCTTGTCAAGGTCTTCCTGTGTAAATGCCTTTTCAACGTCGAAGTCATAGTAGAAGCCGTCGTCGATAGCAGGACCGATAGCAAGCTTAGCGTTAGGATAAAGTCTCTTTACAGCCTGAGCAAGAATGTGGGAAGCTGTATGATTGAATGTCTTCTGACCGTCCTTGCTGTCAAATGTGAGAACTTCAAAATCGCAGTCCTCATTGATGATTGTACGGAGATCGCATACGTTTCCGTTGATTTTTACGGAGCAAGCAGACTTGTAAAGTCCCATGCCTATGCCCTTTACGATCTCGGCAGCAGCAACGCCGCCCTCGGCTTCTCTTACGGAGCCGTCCTTAAGTGTGAGCTTGATCATTTTCTTTTCCTCCATTTTTAATAGTATTGTTACCCATTTTTTCTAATATACATTTTGCAATAAATGAAATCAGCATTGTCAGCAGAAACATTCCTACGGTATCAATTAAATTGTAAATTGCCACCGCCGCTGTAAGGCTCATACTGAAACCGTCACCCAGCTTTTCCGTAAGCTCCGTAACCTTTTCAACGATCCTCTCATCAAGGAATGAATAAAAGGAAGCCGTTCCGTTTATGATGTCTGCAAATTTCTTTGTGGACGATACATCCGAAATAAGCGCAGTCACAAGGGAGGTCAGCGGAAAAAGGTACCATACTCTGGTTTCCTTTACTATCCATATTGCCGTCAGCCCCATAAGCGTCAGGGTTATAATGGTGCTGCCGCCCAGAAACAGCTTGCACACTATCCCGATCAATTTGATTGCAAATCCGCACAGCAGCGAAACTACAATAAATCCGATTATTTTTCCTTTACTAACCATAAAAACTCCGTCAAAACAAAAAATCCCTTAATCTGCGGTTGTGCAGACTAAGGGACGATAATAAACATACCGTGTTTCCACCCGAATTTATGCAGAAATATACTTATAGTATAAGACTACACCTCGTTAACGCTCTGTAACGTGAGCAGACGCCGCTTATTAGACGGGCTCAAAAGGCGGTGTGCACAGAACTGCAATTTATTTCCGCTTTCAGCCGATGACGGAAACTCTCTGAAAACCACGTTGTAATGTGCCTTCCTTTATCAACGCTTTGATTTATATAAATAATGATACCACCCATTTTTAATTTTGTCAACCGTCTTTTTTAACAGCTTGGGACTGTTTTTATTATGAAATAGTGTCAAATTGTATAATTGTCCTTGACAAGTTAAACGTTTTATATTAAAATAAAAGAATGAATGCAATATAAATATATATTATTGTTTGCAGGAATGCGTTTACATATAAACCCAGGCGAAATTTCCTCGTATTTCCTGCTTCGGAATATACATTGCAGCTCTATTTTTTATTTACTTCTATGGTTGGATAGAAGGTTTTCATATATTATCACAATTTATATTTACTTTTTTGAAACGCATTATTCTATACAGACAGTATTTATTTACTTTAATATACAACGTGTACAGAAATATTGTTTAAAAATTCAGATTGGGGATATTATTCGGGCGAATATTTTTATTTTTCCGACGGCATTGCTGCTTTTATATGCCGTATTTTGGATATTTTATAGTGAATACCTTTCAATTCCGACCTCCGAGGTAAGATTTTCTGCATTATTTTATGAAAATTAAGGAGGTAAGAGAAAGTGACCACAGGTACAGTTATTCTCGCAGCGATAGTTTCTGCTGTTATCAGTGCGGTTATCGCAGGCGTTACACTGTTTAAGGTCGGTGTAAACTACCGCAAACAGCAGGCGGAAGCCGCTATCGGTTCAGCTGAAAAGGAAGCTGAGCGTATCGTTGAGGACGCAAAGAAGGAAGCTGAAAACAAAAAGAAAATTGCCCTTGTAGAGGCTAAGGACGAGATCCACAAGAGCCGTTCCGAGCTTGAAAAGGAAACAAAGGAACGCAGAAACGAGCTTTCCCGTCAGGAACGCCGTATTCAGCAGAAGGAAGAAAACCTTGACAAGAAGAACGACGCTATCGAAAAGAAGGACGAGATCCTTCAGAAAAAGCTTAAGCAGGCTGACGAAAAGCTTGAAGAAGCTGACAAGATCAAGAAATCACAGATGGAAATTCTTGAAAGAATTTCTCAGTTTACAATGGAACAGGCAAAGGAACACCTGCTCTCAATGCTGGAAAACGAGCTTGTTCACGAAAAGGCACTGAAAATACAGTCCTATGAGCAGCAGCTTAAGGATGAATGTGAGGAAAAGGCAAGAAACCTTATTTCCCTTGCAATTTCAAAGTGCTCCGCAGATCAGGTTTCGGAATCAGCTGTTTCAGTTGTTCCGCTGCCTAACGACGAAATGAAGGGTCGTATCATCGGACGTGAAGGCCGTAACATCCGTACCCTCGAAACTCTTACAGGCGTTGACCTTATCATTGACGACACACCTGAAGCTATCACTCTTTCCTGCTTCGACCAGGCAAGACGTGAGGTTGCAAGAATTGCTCTTGAAAAGCTTATCGCAGACGGCCGTATCCATCCTTCCAGAATTGAGGAAATGGTTGACAAGGCAAGACGCGAGGTTGAACACATTATCAAGCAGGAGGGTGAACGTGCGGTTCTCGAAACCAACGTACACGGCCTCAACCACGAGCTTGTACGTCTCCTCGGACGTCTCCATTACAGAACATCCTACCGCCAGAACGTACTCAACCACTCCGTTGAAGTTGCTCATCTGGCAGGTATTATGGCTTCCGAGCTTGGCGTTGACGCTAATATGGCAAGACGTGCAGGTCTTCTCCACGACATCGGCAAGGCTCTCAGCTACGAGATCGAAGGCTCACACGTTCAGATCGGTGTTGATGTCTGCCGTAAGTACAAGGAATGCCCTGATGTTATTCACGCTATCGAAGCTCACCACGGCGATGTTGAGATCAAAACCGTTATCGCCGCACTCGTTCAGGCTGCCGACGCTATTTCAGCTGCAAGACCGGGTGCAAGAAGCGAAAACTACGAGAACTACATCAAGCGTCTTGAAAAGCTTGAGGAAATCTGTACTTCCTATGAGGGCGTAGAGAAATCCTTCGCTATTCAGGCAGGCCGTGAAGTTCGTATTATGGTTTACCCTGACCAGATCAACGATGAAAAGATGATCATTGTTGCAAGGGATATTGCAAAACGTATTGAAGATGAAATGGATTATCCGGGACAGATCAAAGTCAATATTATTCGTGAAAGCCGTGCAGTTGAATACGCTAAGTAATATAGTTTAAAATTTATACCCTGCGTACTGCATAAGTGCGCAGGGCTTTTTTATGACAGGAGTGATTTTGTGCCAAAGAACTTATTCGGTACTACCGAAAAATCAAACTTTATTTTAAATATGAAGCCTGCCGCACTTCAGAAGCTTACGGGGATAATGCTTATGTTATGCATTATCGTGCCGCAGATAGGCAATTTCTTTATTGCGGGACTGGACGGCAACTCAGCTCTGCTGGGTACGTTCCTTTATCTCAGCGGCTTCGGAAGCATACTGGTGTTTATTATCGCAATGCTAAAAAAAGAGCAGACCTTCAAGGAAAATCCGTCCTACTGGCTGATAATTTTTATGGCGGTGTGGGCGTTTGCGTCCTATTACAGCGTTGTTCTTTCGGCAAATGCGGATTTTGACCCCGTTTTTGCGTCAGAGCTTATCAGCACGGCAATGCTGGGCGAATACGGACGTTACGAGGGGCTTTTGTCAATTCTTGCTTATTTCGGAATATTCCTGCTTGCAACTACCGTAAAAAACAAGAAAACCATAACTATGCTTATGGATATTGCGGTAGGCTGCGGAATTATACAGGGCGTTATCGCAGTTTTACAGCATATACCGAATTTTGACTTCCTTACGGATTATGCTGATATGAGAGAAACTCTTGCACTCAGGGACGTTATGCTTTCAAGCGGTCTTTCCGACAGCCCGATTTTCTACGGCTCATTCCTTACCATTGTAACAGGTATCGCATTTTCGGGCGCTGTGTTTGACAAAAACCTCACACGTGCACGAATTTACGGCGGTGCTGTATGGCTTTTCTGGCTCACAGGACTTTTCACATCGTCAATCGTTCCGATTATCGGTATAGGCTGTGTAACGGTTATTACAGCAATTGCCGTACTGCTTGACCGTAAAAAGGGCGGCACGAAGTTTGAGAACGGTCTGTTTAAAACAGCGGCGGCGAGATTTCTTGTGCTTCTCGGCGGAATTGCCGTGATTTTTGCAGTGGTTTTCCTTGTTCAGGGAATTTACATCCGTGACCGTGCCATTGCTTATCAGGACGGTTTTGCACGTCTTCTGATAATAACAGGTTATGTTCCTAACGAAACGGCTTCGCTCTACGAGATCGGCTTTGAGAAAAGTATGCACCTCATTAAAACTGACCCGATTTTCGGTGCAGGTCCCGACTGTATGGCAAAAATGCTCAGCCTTACAGAAGATCTTATTCTCAATTCACTTGACAGAAGCTACAACGAATATCTTTACGTTGCCGCAACAAGAGGTATCCCGTCGGCAATCGCTTTCGCTGCTTTCGCTGTGTACGTTGTAAGAAGGGGCTTTGTGGGTCTTAAGGGCTTTGTTTCAGACTCCTCCGAATGGTACCGTCCTGCTGCTGCTGCGGCTGTTGCAGCTTATGCTGTTCAGGCATTCTTCAGCGCAAGCTCCGTTACCGTTGCACCTCTGTTCTGGCTTTTCTGCGGCATTATCTGTGCAAAAAGCATTGACAAGGCTGTGAAATAATCCGTTTAAATCAAAATAACCCCTCTGTTTTCAGAGGGGTTACGCTGTGCAATGTGAAGTTTAAAGCTTATAAACCGTGCCGTTTATCTCGACAGCCTTCACCTGGGTAAGGTCAACGGCTATGAAATCGGCAAAGAATGAGCCGTCGGCATTTTCTTTATATCCGGTGCAGTATCTTAATGTGTAGCTGAATTTTCCGTGGCCGTCCTGTGAGCCGCTTTTCATAATCATCTTTATTCTGTCGCCGTTCTTTTTGATAAGGTAAATTTCATTGTCTGCAAAGCACAGATCTCCTGACGGAAGCTTGCCTTCGATAGTCATATGTGTGCTCGTAAGCTCCATTCCGTGAAATTCAACCTTTTGCTCACTTATTCCCTCATCCGCATAAGCAACCATAAGCTTTACATCATCAAGGGCATAGTAACCCTTCCTTATGGTTTCAAGGGCAATTTCAGAAGGCACATACTCAAATTCAGCTGTCCAGCTTAAATCAAGATAGTGCACACTGCTTGTATCAACGGGAACATATTGATTGTTTTTAAAATACAGCACCTTTCCGTTCTCGACCTTCGTACCGTTGCATAATGGGTCTATATGATCAAAATATGGCTCAATGGGGTATATTTTTGCACCCTCGATACGGATTTTTTTATCCTTGAGAGGATAGCTGTTAAGCTCGGTAGAGCCTAAGCTGAAAACAGCTTCAACATTGCCCTCGTCGTTTACGGTATAGCTTCCTCCTCCGCCTATGTTATGAGTGTAATCAATAGCCTTGTCGGGATAAACGCAGGAATCGTCGTGACCGTCAACGCCGTATCGTGGGTCGTAAGGATTTACAAAGCTATCAATTACAGGCGTACCGTCTGTTCTGGATATTTCAAGATTGACCAGCACATCCGCTGCGGAGCCTGTTATGCCGTTAAGCTCGATTTTGTAATTGCTGTCCGACACGGTATAACTGAAATTTTCCGCCCTGCACAAAAGATTTTCACCCAGCTCTCCGCTTTCCGCCGTAATAAATCTGCCGAAAAGCGTGTCAAAATCTATGACTCCCACTGCGGCGGCACCTGTTATGCCCAATGTTACCGTACCTAAAGCGGCACAAATCGCAACCGCCGTTTTCTTTAAGCTTATTCTTTTTCTTTTTTTACTGCTGTTCAAATTTTCAGCCCTCCTTAAAACACGGGAGAAAATCTCCTCGTCGCTCCTGACAGGAGTAAGCTTTTCAAAGGCTTCGTCAATATATTTCTTCATCGTACCCCTCCTCCAGGAGAATTTTCTTAAGCTGCTTTCTCGCGCGTGAAAGCCGTGTTGTTACGAGAGTCTGTGAGGTTTTCGTCATTTCCGCAATTTCCCTGACCGTATATCCTTCGTAATAAAAAAGCAGCAGCACGGTACCGTATTCGCCTTTAAGCTTTTCGATCATTCCGTGAAGCGTATCCTCACAGCCCATTCCGCAGGGTATATCCTCGGTAAGCTCTGCTCTCTTCCGCACACGGCTTGATTTAAGCATATCCTTTGCAAGATTTATACTTACCCTTATAAGCCACGCTTTGATATTTTCATCGGACAGGAACTCCTTTTCCGCTGTGTAAAGCCTGAAAAAAGCCTCCTGCACAATATCCTCTGCGTCCTCACGGCTTTTTACATAGCTGTAAGCCACACGGAAAATCGTGCTGTGGTGCTTTTCAATGCACTCCTTCAGCTTGTCTGCGTTCAAATCCTCACTCCCGTTCCTCGAAGTACTTCTGAAACAAATACGAACATACCGCCTGTTTTGTCACAGCTTAAAATAAAAAAACAGACTGCCGTTATGACAGTCTGTCTGAAAATTACATTGATTTACTTTGTATTGGAAAGCTTCCAGCGGAATGCAGCAATACGCTGAGCCTTTGTGTTGTCGTATGAAATGTTTGCACACGCAACGCTTAAATCGTTGTAACGATAGTCGGTCTTTGCACCCTTTGCGCCGAACGGATTGAGCTTGATGCCTGTACCGCCGCTTCTCTGGATTACAGCGCCTACCTTATGGCCGTTTCTCAGGAATTCAACAATATCCTTTGCGGCAATAGGCTTTGTATCGCATACATTGTAAACGCCCTGATAGTTTGTGCTTGGGTTGATGTTTACAAGACAGCTGATAAAGTCAACCAGATTGTAAAGGCAGCAGAAGGAATAACCGTAGTCACCGTAACCGTAAATGAAGGAACAGCCTTCATTAGGGTCGTAGATCTTAGCCTTGAGGTTGTCAACGAAATCCTTTGTATATATCGGGCATACTCTTGCGATAACGCCCTTTGCGGATACGCTCTTTGCAATAAGCTTTGAAAGTGTCTTTTCGCTTTCGTACTTCAGCTTTGCATAAGCTGTTGCAGGCTTTTCGTCGGAAGTTTCTCTGATAGGCTCACGTGTTTTCTGCTGAGCGTAAACCTGATGTGTGCTGAGAAGGATAATATCGCCTACGCCTGCATCGATAGCAGTTTTGTAGAGATACTTGTCAACAGCGGCACTCTTCTTTTCCTCCGCAGATGAAATAACATCGGGGAAGTCGTTGTCAACAGAGCATGCAAGATGAACAAGAACATCTATCTGACTTCCGTTGAGCACATTTGAGATATTGGATTTATCTTCAATTGAAGCCTGTACAAAGCTATAGTTAGGCTGATTTACAAAACTGTTAGGTGTAGTATCTGTACCGATAACCTTATGACCCTTTTCGAGCAAAGCCTCAGTAACAGCCAGACCGATCATACCTGAAGCACCTGTAATGAACACAGTTTTCATAAATTAGACCCTCCTCTCTTTCTATATCTGTTTCTACATACTATAAATTATACCACAACAAAAAAGAAATGCAATAGATTTTAAGTTAAAAATTCCGAAAATATCACAAATCCGCACATATTTGTGATATTTTTACGATAAACAAGGTTGATTTTAGGATAAAAGCAACCAATTTAAATGTTAAGGAGATGTTAACAAATTGGACGATAAATTTCGTTATTCCGACACAAACAAGCGCTACCACACCCAGAATTATTATTTACGTAAAAAATTCGGGAAAAAGGTGATAAAGGTTTCTCTGAACGGCGGTTTCACCTGTCCCAACAAAGACGGCACAAGGGGCAGGGGAGGCTGTACCTACTGCTCGGAGCTGGAAAGCGGTGATTTCGGCGGAAATCCCTGCAAGAGCGTCCGTGAGCAGTTTGACGATGTACGCTCGGTGCTGTCGGAAAAGTGGCCCGACGCTTTGTATATCCCGTATTTTCAGGCAGGAACGAACACCTATGCTCCCACAGAACGCCTGCGTGAGCTTTTCGAGGAAGCCTTATCCATCGAAAATACGGTGGGGCTTGCGGTTTCCACTCGTCCCGACTGCATAAGCGACGAAACCGCAGATTACCTTGCGGAGCTTTCAATGCGTACCTATCTTACCGTTGAGCTTGGCCTTCAGACCGTACACGATATTACAGCCGAAAAAATCAACCGCTGTCACACCTATGCCGACTTTTTAAACGGCTACCAAAAGCTTCATTCAAGAGGAATAAACGTCTGCGTGCACATTATAAACGGACTGCCCGGCGAGGACAGGGAAATGATGCTTGAAACGGTACGCCGTATCTCACAGCTTGACCTTCACAGCATAAAAATCCACCTTCTCCATATAATCAGAGGCACCGCCATCGCCGCACAGCTTGAAGCAGGTGAGTTTGAGCCGATGTCTTATGACGACTATATTAATATAGTATGCGACCAGCTGGAGCTTCTTTCCCCTGAAACGGTCGTTCAGCGTATAACAGGGGACGGGGACAGGAAAACGCTCATTGCGCCCCTGTGGAGCCTTGACAAGAAGCGTGTTATGAACGGGATTGACAAGGAGCTTCTCCGCCGTAACAGCTTCCAGGGCATAAAATTCAACGCTGTCCGCTGAATTTCACCGCTTTGCGTGCCGAAATTATTACAATACGTTTACAAATTTCAGCCCTGTAAGTGCACAAATACCCTTGTACCTGCTTCAAACCCCGATTTTATGGGGAAAATCAACATATATGATATGAAAACACACAATTAAATAGGTAAGTAATGTTTATTGACATTTTTTTAAATGTATAGTATAATTTTTAGGAAATGCCCTGTTTAAATGTAAGCGGCGGCGTTTCCTTTTAATGACATTTAAATACATTTGTGAAAGGAAGTCGGTTATGGATTCAGACGGGCTTGCGGGAAGTATTATTATCCTCGCACTTGTTCTAATTAAAGCTTTTTTCACGGTCAGCGAAACCGCTGTCACCGAGATCAGCGACTCTAAGATCAAAAATTTTGAAAACGGTACAAAATCACAGCGGCGGCTTTACTCCCTGCTGCAGAATCCCACAAGGCTTATTACCGCTTTTTCTGTAAACAGAATTTCCACTGCGATACTTATTTCCTACACGGCAGCTGTTGTGTACTTAATGCCTCTGGGCGATTTTTTCGCAGGCCTTACCGAAACAAACGGACAGGACGAAAAGCTGGAAAATCTTGCTTACATTGCGGCTCTGTTTGTGATTATGCTTGCTACGATACTTGTGCTGACGGTCTTCTGCGACGGTCTGCCAAAACGTATTGCCGCAAACGGAAACACGGAAAAGCTCGCTTCAGCTTCAGCGGCACCGGTAAGCTTTCTCGTTACCTTCTATACGCCACTGATCGCTCTTTCAAACGCCCTCATAAAGCTCTTTGCGGCTTTATTCGGCTCAAAGACTGCCGTGGATGACGCTGTCACCGAGGAAGAGATCCTAATGATGGTTGACGCGGGCAACGAAACAGGCGTTATCGAAGAATCCCAGAAGGAAATGATCAACAACGTTTTTGAATTCAACGATCTTACCGCTTCCGATATTATGACCCACCGCACGGATATTGTAGGCGTGGAACTGGGCGCAGGTGTTTCAGAGGTCGTAAACGCCGCTATAAGCAGCGGATTTTCAAGAATACCCGTATACGAAAACAATATGGACCACATTGTAGGCATAATCTGCGTAAAGGATCTGCTGTGCATGGTAGGCTCCGAAGCTGCTTATTCAGCTTGTGCAAAGGATTTTATAAGGGAAATAATCTACGTCCCCGATACCATCCCCTGCGGCGAGCTTTTCAGACAGCTTTCGGAAAAGAAAATGCAGATGGCTGTCGTTGCCGACGAATACGGCGGTACGGCGGGAATTGTCACAATGGAGGACCTTGTTGAATCAATCGTGGGCAATATTCAGGACGAATACGACAACGAGACCGAGGAGATCATTAAAATTTCCGATGACACCTATACCATCGACGGTACTGCCGATCCCGAACACATTCTCGGACATTTCGGCATAAAGCTCCCCGAAGACAACGATTATTACACAATGAGCGGTTTCATTATAAACCTGCTGGGCAGAATTCCCGAGGAAAACGAAACCCCTGCGGTAGAGTATGAAAACGTGCTGTTTACGGTGCTTATCATTGAGGATATGTGCATTACAAAGCTTAAAGCGACGGTACTTGACAAAAGCAATAATGAAAATGAAAATAATACAAAGGAGAAAATTGAAGAACATGAAGAACATGAAGAAAAAAATTAGCTTTGCTCTGGCTATTCTTCTGTCCGTGTCCGTTCTTGCGACAGGCTGTAAGAAGACAGAGGAGGAAGGCTCAGGCCTTACCGAAGCAACCACTGCGGCAACCACCGCCCTTTCTGAGCTTACTCAGATGACAACAGAAGAAACAACTACCGCAGAAACAACTACTGAAACAACTACTGAAACAACAGAAGAGACAACCGTTGAAACAACTTCCGAGACAACAGAGGAAACAACCGTTGAAACTTCCGAGACTTCAGTTTCCGAAACATCCGAGACATCCGAAACTACTATCGAAAAGACATGGAGCGAAACAGAAATTGACGAGATCATGTACGTTTCCAACCCATGCCACGCAAGAAAGGTTCCTAAGTACGGCGCTGAATCCGTAGGTCAGTACAAGGCTGGTCAGAAGGTAAGAGTTATCGCTCACACCGACACAGGCTACTACAAGCTTGAAGACGGCTCCTTCATCCACGCTGATTACCTTACAGAAAAGGATCCTACCCAGACAACAACAAAGGCTACTGTAAAGACAACAGCAGAAGATTTTGACGACGAAGAAGTAATTTACGACGATGATTACACCGAGGAAGATGAAAACAAAGACGGCGGTTCTTCCGATGTTCAGCCTTCAACTCCTTCCGGCAGCTATACATCAAGATACGGCTACAAGACTCTCAGCAACAGCGAAAAGCAGCTCTATGCAAACATTGTAAAGGCTGCTGAAAACATGTCCAAGAAGGTTACTGTTCCTGATGGTCTCTTATCCGATGACATTATGAAGGTTTACGGTATGGTTTATAACCAGGAGCCACAGCTTTTCTGGCTTTCAAGAACAGTGCCATCCGGTTACGGCTCAATCAGAATTGACTACACAGTTGACAGCATTGAAGAACGTGACGCTCTCAAGTCCAAGATCGAAAAGAACGCAAAGGCTGTTGTCGCTGCTGCAAACCAGTACTCCAGCACATTCAGCAAGCTTAAGGTGTTCTATGACTGGATCGTTACAAATGCCGAATTCAGCGTTACAGAAGGCGATGACACCTGCTCAATCTCCAACGGTATGACAGGCGGCTACCTCCAGTGCGCAGGCTATGCAAAGACAATGATGTACCTCTGTGACCTTGCAGGCATTGAATGTATGGTTATCACAGGTAAGAACGACCAGGGCTCTTCACACGCATGGAACATTGTTTACTGCGACAACGGCTACTACAACATCGACCCTGCATGGGGCGATCCTACAAACGATCACAACTCCAAGTACGTAAGATACAACTTCTTCCTGGTTCCTGACGCATGGATCGTAAACGACCACCTCTCAGTAAACAAGGTTTACAAGAAGAACGGCTCTTCCATCAAGTATTTTGAACCACCTGCTTGCACAAAGTCCAGCGCAAACTACTTCAAGGCCTACAACAAGGAATTCGACTCCGTAAAGAGTGCAACCCAGGGTATGTACGACGAGCTTAAGGCTGCTATCAAGGCAGGTAAGAACGTTGCTCACATCAGAGTTACCGACAAGGACATCTGGGATACTCTCCTTTCCAACGATTACGCTAAGGCATTCCAGAAGTATGCCAAGGAACAGGGCAATGTAAGCAAGCTCTCCAGACAGAAGACATACGCAGACGGCGTTCTCGTTGTTCAGTACGACATCTTCTATAACTAAAATTTAATTATGGGGCAATTGAAACAGGCATACCATGCCTGTATTTCCCCGTTGAGATACGGGCGGAATATATTTCTGCCCGTATTGAGTTTATAAAGAAAGGAATTTTTAAAATGAAGAATATGAAGAAAATCTCTGCTCTTCTCGCATTCTGTACAGCAGTTTCCATCATCTGCACAGCCTGCGGAAGCAGCGTTGAAGAAAACCCCGAAAATGTTACTCCCAACGTTATCACATCTGCTGATAACGGCGGTGCTTCAGGTGAAACAGCTGACGGCGGAAGCGCTAACGGCACACAGACCGCTGCTCCTGTTGAAACAGTAGTTGTTACCGACGAAGGCGGCAGTGCTGTTACAGGCGTTAACGGCGATGTTCTTACAGCTCCTGCCGATACAGCGGCTCCTGCTGAAACCGTTGCTCCCGAAGACATTCAGGATATAATGACCGCAACAACAACTCAGGTCCAGCTCCCTGTTGATACATCCGTTGACAACAAGACAAGATACGCTTACAATACCCTTACTGACGACGAAAAGGCTCTCTATGACGTTATCCTTCAGGCTGCTTCCACAATGAACTTCAAAATCAGAGGCACAGATAACGTAAGTATGGAAACATGGGCTAAGGTTTACGGTATGGTTTACAATCAGGAACCACAGATTTTCTGGCTCCATCCTAAGCTTAAGATAGGCAGACTCTATTTTACAGAAGGCGACGCTGACAAGATAGCTGCTATGCAGAAGGAGATCGACGCAACAGCAAACAAGCTTGTTGACGAAGCAAAGGGCATGGCTACAACTTACGAAAAGCTCAAGCATTTCCACGATCACCTTGTTTACAACTCCACCTTCGAGCTTGCTGACGACGCTTACAACTCCTCTATCTACAACGCTTTCTCAGGCGGTACAAGCAAGCAGGGCAACATCCAGTGTGCAGGCTACGCAAGAGCTATGCAGTACCTCTGCGACAAGGCAGGCATTGACTGCATGGTTATCACAGGCGAAAACGAATCAGGCTCTACCCACGCATGGAACAAGGTAAAGGTAGAGGGCGAATGGTACAATCTTGACACAACATGGGATGACCCTATCCTCTCCACTCCTGACCACAAATACCTCAGATACAACTTCTTCCTTGTGCCTGACTCCTGGATCAACCAGAAGACACACTTCAAGATCAATGAAAGGGACCTCAACTCAGGCGCTACATACACTTACTTTGACCCTCCTGCTGCAACAGCTACAAGCCTCAACTATTTCGTAAAGAACGGCCTCGTTTACAACGATGTTGAGTCCGCTGAAGCTGCTATCAAGGCTGAGCTTGACAAGGCTGCAGACGCAGGTCTTTCCGTTGCTCATATCATGGTTGGCTCAAAGGATGTTTACGACACACTCCACTCCAGATTAAAGGACTACCAGACATATGTAAAGAACGGCCGTTCAAATGTAAAGGGCGTTGCTGACAACTGCAATGAACACTCCCTTATCATTGAACTTGACGTAAAGTATAACTGATGAAAAAATTTCCGTTTATTGCGGCAGGGGCGGCTGTTGCTGCCGTCCTCTGCTTAAGCGGCTGTACTGCCGTTGACGAGTCTGTTGTAAACGACAGTCAGACGGTCTACATCTCGCCGCAGTTTACGCAGAAAAAAGAAAATCACGCTCTTTCAACCCTTACTGAAACGGAAAAGAAGCTGTATGAAAAGCTCCTTGAAGCTGTAAACAACTTTGAAGAGGAGCTTGTTCTGGAGAATGTTTCCGACGAGCAGATGAAGAAGCTGTTTAAACTTCTCTATACTCAGGAAAACCGCATTTTCTGGCTTGACAGCCGATATACCTACAATGATTCCACGGGTGCTTTAAGCCTTATTTACCGCTACCCCAGGGAAGAGGTTGACGGTATGCGTGCCGAGCTTGAAGTTGCCGCAGGTGAAATTCTCGGCGCTATTCCTGCCGAAGCTTCCGATTACGAAAAAATCGTCGCTATACACGACGCTATCGTGCTTAAATCGGAATTTTCACGGTCAGGCACTCACTCAAACAGTGCTTACGGTGCTCTTGTAAAGGGTTATGCCCAGTGTGAAGGCTATGCTTTCGCTATGGCGTACCTCTGCAGCAGCGCAGGCATCGAAAATTACGTTGTAACGGGACAGAACGCAGACGGCGACAGCCACGCCTGGAACAAAATTCTTGCCGACGGAAGCTGGTATAACGCCGATTGTGCCTGGGACGACCCCATTCTCGCCCGTGAAGGTGACGGCTACATCCGACACGATTACCTTTTCCTTTCAGACAGCGAAATAAACGGCATATCCCATTTTATCGACAATTCACTTTTCGAAGCAATTCCCTGCACCGCTACGGACAACAATTTCTTCCGTAAGGAACAGCTTTACTGCCATACAGCCTCCGAGGGCATTGAAATGGTCGAAAAGCTTGCAAAACAGGCGGCTTCCGAAAGAAAAACCGAAATAGAGATACGCTTTTCCAACTTCACAGGCTATGCCGAAGCCGCTTCCTCGCTTTTTGACGGGGGAGAGCTTAAAAAGATTATGGAAAAGCTTAACAGCGGCTTTGGCTACAAGGTAGCCTCTGCCCACAAAACCGAAAACGACGATTTGTTTATAATTCATATCTCTCTTGTTTATGAGAGCGAAAGCTGATTTTTTAAACCGGAAGGTAGTTTGATAATGAATAAAAGAAGATGCAGAATAATTTCAGCATTTCTGACTGCAGCACTTGCTGCAAGCCTTACAGCCTGCAACACAGACCAGCACGAAAAAGTGTACTGGGAGGATACCCTTCCAACTGCTGCAAGCACCAAAGCTTCCGCATCGGTGAGCGTTGTCACCGAAGGCACAAAGCCCCCTATTTCAATTGAAGTACCCGAAGTTACAACTACTGTACCCACTACACCCGATACAGAGCTTGCTACAACAACCACTACCGTTACAGCCGCAACTACTCCCAATGTAACCGAAAAAACGCAGGCTTCTTCCGAAGACAGCGTTACAGTAAGCACCGTAAGCGGTGTTCCGACGGTAATGATGTCCGACTTTTCAACTTCGGAATCCTCCGATTATCCCGCTCTCCCCAAGCCTGAATCAACAACTGCCGCATCAAGCGAAAACAGTACCCACGTTACTGAGCTTTCCGACGGCACTATCACAGAGCTTGAACACAGCGAACTTACAGGCACTGGCAATTCCGTTGCCACCGATTCATCAATCACGTCCTCACAGACTTCAACGGTTTCTTCAACTGTCTACATCGAAGGCGAAATCCCTTACGTTTTCAACGACCCTATCAGCAAGCCCTATGCTTACGCTTCCCTTGAAGGCGACAAAAAGCTTGCTTACGACATAATCGTTGCCGCACTTAAAAATCACGAAAAAACGGTAACTTTCCCGTCTGAAATAAAAATCACATCCGCTGACTACTGTGACATCTATCAACAGATCTACAACACAGAGCACACTATCTTCTACATCGACACCCAGATGAAGTATACCACCAACGTCAAGACTAATACCATCGTTTCTGCCGACCTCTGCTACATTTACACAGGGGACGAGGTTGCTTCAATGCAGAAAAAAATCGACGAGCGTGCAAGTGCTGTCATTTCAAAGATCACCGATGATATGAGTGAATACAAAATTGTCAAAATGTTCTTTGATGAGCTTGCTTCAAGCTGTGTTTACGATGTCGAAGCTTCAAACTGCCGTGACATTTACGGCTGTCTTGTTACACAGAGAGCTGTCTGCGGCGGCTATGCAAAGGCCTTCAGCTATCTCTGCGACAAGGTGGGTATACAGAGCCTTACCATTACAGGCGACTTTGATACCGTGCCTCATATGTGGAATATGGTAAACATCGGCGGCGAATGGTATCACGTTGACGTAACGGCAGGTGTTGTTACAAACTCTGTTACCACTTACATCAGATACGATTATTTCTGCGTAACCGACGAGGTTTCCGCAAAGACCCATAAGGTCTACGACCAGAGCTATTCCTACCCTGCGGCTTCTTCGAACAAGTACAACTACTACGTTTACAATAATCTTGTTGCGGACAGCGTTGAAAAAGCATTTGAGCTTATAAGAAACGGTATTATTTCCGCCGCTTCAAAGGGCGAATGCGTTATACAGTTCAGCTGTTCCGATGATGATGTGTTTGACAAGATCGTATTTGAGCTGTTTGATAAATCCCGTGCTACGGCTCTTACGATTTATGAGGACGCATACGCAGACGCAGCACAGAAATACAACAGAGAATCCATTATCTTTAATCAGGAGAAAAGCACAAGAGTTATCAAGCTTTTCCTTGAATACCTTTAATAAACACAACGCCGCACACGATAAGATGCTGTGTGCGGTGTTTTATTGAACTTTAGAACGCATAAAGCGTTCGGGAGGTAGCATTTTGCGAAGGCTTACAAAAATTATAGCAGCTTCCGCTGCGCTGATAAGCTTATGCGGCTGTTCGCCCGAAAATGACCTTGCTGAGGACAATTTCGACGGCAGCTACAATATGATCTCGGAAGGTACCTCCGTACACATTGTTGAGGAGGAGCCTGAACAGGAAATGGCGGTTTATGTTCCGAAAGGAATGGTCACGCCTTATGCAAGCACCCGTCTTGATGAAGACCAGCTTGAAAGCTACAATGAGCTTGTTGAAAGCATAGGAAACTGTCAGGACTCCGTTCCTATGTTCCACGATGCAACTGTTTACAACGTTTTTCTTAACATTGCTTCAATCGAACAGCTTTCCTTCGGTCACGTTGCAGACCGTAAATCAGGCGATTACGATCTGGACACAGGCCGCTTTTCAATTGATTTTACCTACCGTCTTACTCCGCAGGAAATGAGCAATATGAACCGTGCCGCAGAAGCGGTTGCAGACTCCGTTGTTTCAGCCCTGCCCGATGACGCTTCTGTTTACGACAAGCTGAGACATTTCCACGACTACCTTGTTATAAACTGTACAAGCAGTACCGATTACGAATACGCAAACACCGTTTACGGTGCTCTTGTAAAGGGACAGGCGCTCTGCGAAGGCTATGCAAAGGCTTTTTCCTACCTCTGCAACAAGGCAGGCATAGAAAATATGATCGTTACGGGCTACACAAATGAGGCTCATATGTGGAATATGGTCAAGGTCAACGGCAACTGGTATCACGTTGACGTTACCTGGGACAAGCCCAGCGGTATGCTTGCGGAAATGTACCCCGATATGGTGATGTATCAGTATTTTATGGTTACGGATTCGGTAATCGAAAATGACCACAGCATCTGGACCGTTTCATACGACCCTCCGAAGGCCCTCAGCACCAACGAAAATTATTTTGTCAAGGAAGGCCTTTACATCGACTCAAAGGATGACATAAACACGGTTATGGAAAACGCCTTCGACAAGGCGGTATCCCAGCAGAAAAACATCGCAATGGTAAAGTTTGATACAAACAATCTGATGCGCTCGGTGACAAAGGAAATGACGGCTGTATCGGAAAACGGCGCTGCTTATCTTACCGAAATTATAGAGAAAGCAAGCGAAAAATACGGCGTAAAGCTCAATGTCAGCTGGACGGACTTCTATTCGGGCTACCGCACCATAGTTTTTGTAATTGAATACGGTAAATAAACGGAACACTTCTGTGCAAACAGTCCTGTTCCGTTTTCCTTTACCGCCGTCAGTTTGACAGAAAAGGGTTTTTATGATATAATTAGCAAAATATACTTTGATATGGTGATAAAATGAAAATAATGCTCGCAACCGCAATGCTTTCTGCAATGGCTGTACTCGGAATATGCATTTTCAAGACCCATAAAGAAAAAAACAAGCCTGAATTGGCGGAAATAGTACGCCGTGTTCTTCAGCTGGGCTTTTCAATAGTATTTGTAAATTTCGTTTCCCTGCTTGTCCCCAACAAGACGCTAGTAACGCTTTGCTACTGCATCTATTTTGTCTGTGCAGACTGGATGCTGTATTTCCTGTTTAAATTTTCAACCTATTTTATGGGTAAAAGAGAACAATTTGAAAAGCTGATGAAAATCAAGGCTATCTATTTTATTCTCATAGCCGACTGCATTTCCGTTATGCTCAATATGTTCTTCCATCATCAGTTTGATGTAACGGAAAGCATACTTTTTGAAAATGAACTGTATTATTACATTGAACCTACACCATTTTTCTATGTCCACTATACTATTATCCTGCTGCTTGCTTTTTTCAGTATAGTCAATCTTTATTACCGTGCGTTCACGTCTCCCGCATTCTATCGTTCAAAATATCTGCTGATTGCAATTGTGCAGACTGTTCTGGTGGGAATGAACATTGCTATGACAGAATCGGAAATGGATTTTTCCGTTGTGGGATATGTTGTTGAGGGCGTATGTATCTATTACTGTGCGCTTGTTTACACACCGCAAAGACTCGTTTCAAAGACTCTTGCACAGGTTTCTCAGGGAATGTCGGTGGGACTGTTTGTTCTTGACCGTGACGGACACGAGCTTTACTGCAACAGTGTCGCCGAAGCGCTTATAAAAACAAATCCGCCTGTTAATTCTGACGATATGCCGCTTACACAGTGGTGCACCGAGCAGTATATGCAGACCAATGATGAGTTTACAAAAGAACTTTCCTTCTTCCGCGGCAAAGAAAAGCTTATACTTAAAATTCAGCTTCAGCGTCTTACGGACGTAAAGAAACAGCTTCAGGGCGGCTATTACATTATCACCGACCGCACGGAGGAATACGAGAAAATCAAAGAGGAAATGTACCGTGCAACCCACGATTCCCTCACTGACCTCTACTGCAAGGAGCATTTTTACGACAAATGCGAAAAATATATTGCCGAACATCCCTCTGAGGAGCTTTACATAGTCTGCACCGACATAAAGGATTTTAAGATGATAAACGACTTTATGGGCACTAAAATCGGTGACTCTGTGCTTAAAAGCTTTGCGAATATGCTCAGAACAAAAATAAACGGTGCTGTGGTTTACGGCAGACTGGGCAACGATATTTTCGGGCTTCTTATGCCTAAGGACTGCTTTGACGAGGAAAGCTTCATCCGTGAATCAAAGAACGCCTTTGACGAAAGCATAAGCAAAAGCAGCGCATTTCCAACTGTAAACTACATCGGCGTTTACGAAATAATAAACCGTGAACTGCCTATTTCCGTAATGTGCGACCGTGCAAGAATGGCTATCCGTTCCATCAAGGGCGATTACAGCAAACGCACCGCATTTTACGACAGCACCCTCCGTGACAACATTCTCTACGAGCAGGAGCTTATCAGCGAGCTTAACGACGCAATCGCAGAGGAACAGTTCAAAATGTTCCTCCAGCCCCAGATTTCCGTTGACGGCAAGCTTCTCGGCGCAGAAGCCCTTATCCGCTGGCACCACCCTGTAAGAGGACAGATAATGCCCGGTGACTTCATCCCGGTGTTTGAAAAGAACGGTCTTATTTCAGAAGTGGATAAATTCATCTGGGAATGTGCCTGCAAGCTGCTGAGAAAGTGGCGTGACCAGGGCAGAAATGACCTTTACATCTCTGTAAACATCTCCCCCCGTGACTTCTACTTCCTTAATATCTACCGTATTTTCACCGACCTTATCAAAAAATACGACCTTCCTGCCGAATGTATAAAGCTTGAAATCACCGAAACCGCTATCGTAATGGACTTCCAGCGTCAGCTTGACCTTATCACAAAGCTGAGAAAGGACGGCTTTATAGTTGAAATGGACGATTTCGGCAGCGGCTATTCCTCCCTCAATATGCTCAAGGATCTCCACGTTGACGTGCTTAAAATTGATATGGCGTTCCTTAAAAAGGCAGAGGACGAGGAAAGAAGCAAAAAGATCCTCCAGATGATAATTTCCCTTTCAAAGCAGCTTGATATGCCCGTTATTACAGAAGGCGTCGAGACGGAAGAACAGGTTGCGGCTCTTACTGAAATGGGCTGTGACATTTTCCAGGGCTACTATTTTGCCAAGCCTATGCCTGTCAGCGACTTTGAAAAGCTATATGAACAGCATAATAAATAAAATTATCCCCGTATTCCTCAGAATACGGGGATTTATTATGCTGTGTTATCAGTCAATTGATTTCATTGTAGGGAACAATAAAACGTCTCTGATAGCAGGGGAGTTGGTCAGCAGCATAACAAGTCTGTCAATGCCGTAGCCGATACCGCCTGTCGGAGGCATACCGATTTCAAGTGCACGGAGGAAGTCCTCATCAATGCGGTTAGCTTCTTCGTCACCCTTCTTAAGCAGCTCTTCCTGAGCAATGAAACGTTCTCTCTGGTCGATAGGGTCGTTAAGCTCGGAGTAAGCGTTGCACATTTCCCAGCCGTTTATGAAAAGCTCGAAACGCTCAACATAGTCAGGGTTTTCAGGCTTTTTCTTTGTAAGCGGAGAAATTTCGATAGGATGATCCATAATGAATGTAGGCTGAATAAGGTGATGTTCAACATATTCCTCGAAGAAAAGGTTGAGAATATCGCCTCTCTGGTGTCTGTCCTCATATTCAATGTGGTGCTCGTCAGCAAGCTTCTTTGCTTCAGCTGTATCCTTTACCTGTGCAAAGTCAACGTTTGCGTACTTCTTTACAGCTTCGATCATAGTCATTCTCTCAAAAGGCTTGCCGAGGTCGATCATATGCTCGCCGTAAGGGATGGTAGTTGTGCCGCAAACTTCTTCGGCAAGGTGTCTGAACATACTTTCAGTAAGCTCCATCATGCCGTAATAGTCGGTATAAGCCTGATAAAGCTCCATAAGTGTAAACTCAGGGTTGTGTCTTGCGTCAACGCCTTCATTTCTGAAAACACGTCCGATTTCGTAAACTCTCTCAAGACCGCCTACAATAAGACGCTTAAGGTAAAGTTCAAGGGAAATTCTGAGCTTTACATCTTCATCAAGAGCGTTATAGTGTGTGTCAAAAGGTCTTGCAGCAGCACCGCCTGCGTTTGAAACAAGCATAGGAGTTTCTACTTCCATAAAATCTCTGCCGTCAAGGAAACGTCTGATGCAAGCGATTATCTTTGAACGCTTCTTGAATGTATCTGCAACGTCAGGGTTAACGATAAGGTCAACGTATCTCTGACGGTAACGTGTATCCTGGTCCTTAAGGCCGTGCCACTTTTCAGGGAGAGGGAGAAGTGACTTGGAGAGGAGAGTGATTTTCTGAGCGTGAACGGAAATTTCGCCCTTTCTTGTTCTGAAAACGAAGCCCTCTACACCTACGAGGTCGCCGATGTCCCACTTTTTGAATGCAGCAAATTCGTCTGCACCGATGTCGTTCATTCTTACATAAACCTGCATACGGTCGGAAGAATCTCTTACATCGATAAAGTTAGCCTTGCCCATATCACGCCAGCTTGTAATTCTGCCTGCAATTCTTACGGTCTGACGTCTTTCTTCAAGGAGCTTGTTAAGAGCGTCAGCGTCGTCGCCTGCTTCAGCCTTAGCCTCTGCTTCAAGCTTTTCGTAAGCAGCGATGGCGTCGGTGTTATGTGCTGTAACGTCGTACTTTGTGATTTCAAAAGGATTAGCTCCGTTAGCCTTAAGCTCGTCAAGCTTCTCCATTCTTACCTTCTTTAAAATGTTGACATCCTGCTCGGTCTGTTCTTCTTCGGCAGGATTGTTTACAACCTGGTTTTCTTCTGCCATTTGTAACGTTCCTTTCAATGATTAAATTACTTGCTGATGGAAAGTACCTTCATCTGAATGATACCTACGGGTGCTTCTACTTCAAAAACATCGTCAACGTGCTTTTTAAGAACAGCCATACCGATAGGAGATTCGTCGGAAATTTTGTTGTTTTCAGGGTCAGCTTCTGTTGAACCTACGATCTGGAGAGTCATTTCCTCGTCAAGCTCCATATCAAGGAGAGTAACAACGGAACCTACGCCTACTTCATCGCTGGAAAGCTCATCTTCGCTTACAACGATAGCGTTTGCGATAGTCTGTTCCATTTCCTGGATACGCGCTTCAAGGATACCCTGTTCGTTCTTTGCTTCGTCATATTCAGCGTTTTCGGAAAGGTCACCGAAGCTTCTTGCTTCTTTAAGCTTCTGAGCAACCTCTGCACGTCTTACGGTGACAAGATATTCCAGTTCCTTTTCAAGGTTAGCCAGACCTTCTGCGGACATTCTCATTTTTTTGATTGCCATTTGGAATGTTCTCCTTTCAATCGGGGATTACCCGTTTATAATTAAAATACTAATCTGAGCGTAAAAATACATAATATATTATACCTTAAAAACCCGTGCTTGTCAATCGTTTAACGCCCTTTAAACAAGGCTTTTTTACGGAAATAACCACGAAAAACACCATAACCTGTTGACAATACTCCGAAGATGTGATATTATATTTACAAAGTGAATAGGGGAGCTTTATGTATGAGGCTGAGAGGAAGCAGATAACGCTTCGACCCAAAAACCATTTTATGGTCCACCTGATTCGGATAATGCCGACGTAGGAATTTCAATTTAAGCGTACTGCTTTAAATTAAAAAGTTTTATGCCGCAGGTGAAAAATCTGCGGCATTTTTTATTTCGGGAGTGATTTTATGAAAAACAGCACAAAAATAATGGTCGAAGCAGCGGTAATGGTGGCTCTGGCTGCGGTTTTAAGCTATATCAGGATAATCAAGCTGCCCTGGGGCGGCTCGGTAACGCTTCTTTCGATGCTTCCCATCATAGTTTTCAGCGTAAAAAGGGGAGTAAAGTGTGGATTTGCGGCATCCTTCGCCTTTTCACTTATACAGCTTGGTCAGGGAATTATTGACGGTATTTTCAGCTGGGGACTCTCTCCCGTGATGCTGGCGGCCTGTATTTTTCTCGACTACATCGGAGCTTACAGCATAATCGGAATCGGCGGTGTTTTCCGAAACAAAGGCACAGCAGGCATACTCAGCGGAACTGTGCTGGCTGTATTCCTGCGGTTCTGCGTACATTTTGCAAGCGGCGTTGTCATCTGGCACTCCTTCGGTGAGCTGTGGAACGGCTTCTCCACCGACAACACCTATCTTTACAGCTTCCTCTACAACGGAGCCTATATGCTTCCCGAAATGATTTTCACCGTAATCGGTGCGGCGGCACTTTTCAGTGTGCCACAGACTAAACGGGTACTGCTTAACAAAGCATAACAAAAGACACGGTTTTCACCGTGTCTTTTTATTTCCCCAAAACAAAACAGCCGTCGCATAAAGCAACGGCTGTAAAAAGTCAGTTAAATCAGTTAACTACTGTCTTTTCAGTTTCCTTGTCAAAGATGTGGATCTTGTTAGGATCGATAGCAACCTTGATGGAGTCCTGAGGACGAGCTGTAGATCTTGGGTCTACACGAGCTGTAAGAGCAATACCTTCACAGTTGAGGTAGAGGTATGTTTCAGCACCCATCATTTCTGTGATTTCTACGTCACAATCGATGATACCTGTCTTAGCAGCGGAAAGGAACATTTCTTCGTCGTGAATGTTTTCAGGACGGATACCGAAAATGATTTCCTTATCAACGTAATCGGAAAGAACAGCTTCGTCAACCTTGGATTCAGGAAGTTCGATGTAGAACTTCTTGCCTCTGGAAGTCTTAGTGTCTTCAGAGCCGAATTCGATTGTGTACTTGCCTTCGATCTTTCTGAGAACGGAGTCAACAAAGTTCATCTGAGGTGAACCCATAAAGCCGGCAACAAAGAGGTTAACAGGGCTTGTGTAGAGGTTCTGTGGAGAGTCAACCTGCTGAATGAAACCGTCCTTCATAACTACGATTCTGTCACCCATTGTCATAGCTTCTGTCTGGTCGTGAGTAACGTAGATGAATGTAGTACCGAGCTTCTGGTGGAGCTTGGAGATTTCGGTTCTCATCTGAGCACGGAGCTTAGCGTCGAGGTTGGAAAGTGGTTCGTCGAGGAGGAATACCTGAGGTTCACGAACGATAGCACGGCCGAGAGCAACACGCTGACGCTGACCACCGGAGAGAGCCTTAGGCTTTCTGTCGAGAAGGTGTGAAATATCGAGGATACGAGCAGCTTCTTCAACCTTACGGCTGATTTCGTCCTTAGGAACCTTTCTGAGCTTAAGACCGAAAGCCATATTCTCGAATACTGTCATATGTGGATAAAGAGCATAGTTCTGGAATACCATTGCGATATCTCTGTCCTTAGGAGCAACGTCGTTTACAAGACGGTCGCCGATGTAGAGTTCGCCTTCGGAAATTTCTTCAAGACCAGCAATCATACGGAGAGTTGTAGACTTACCGCAGCCTGAAGGACCAACGAGGATAATGAATTCCTTATCCTTGATTTCCAGATTAACATCTGAAACGGCTACTACGCCGCCAGGGTATTTCTTATAGATTGAACGAAGTGATAAACTTGCCATTATAGCGGACCTCCCAAATAAAATAGTCTTGCCGATAACATTCTCGGCTATGTTAATATAATACCAAATTTCTGCTGTGAATTTCAAGTCACTTATTAACTAAACTTATAAAAACGATTTTATTTAGTTTGACGAAAAAGTCACATTTAATTCATAAATAACAGTTTATGGTAAAAATTGTGTACAAATGTCCTCGATTTCTTTGTGCAACATTTCTCTGCAAGCACCGAGAGGCAGCCCCGGGTCAAGATCAACTCCGCCTATCTTAATCCGCTTGAGATACACTATCTTGTTGCCGACAGCCTCCGCCATACGCTTTATCTGGTGGTACATACCCTCTTTTATGGTAATGTAAACTTCACGGCGGTCGTCAAGTATTTCTATTTTCGCAGGCAGACACACATCTCCTCCGTCAATTTCAAGTCCCTTTGCAAAAAGGTCAATGTAGCTGTCCTCTGCCTCTTTTTCAAGACGTGCAAAATAAACCTTGCTCACGTGTTTTTTAGGGGAAAGTATGTTGTGCGCCAGAGTGCCGTCGTCCGTGAGAAAGACAAAGCCCTCCGTATCCTTGTCAAGACGTCCCGCAGGGAAGATCCCCTCTCTGAAAAGCTCGGGCGGAACAAGCTCCAGCACCGTTTTTGACTCGCCGTCCCTTGTTGAGCAGACCACGCCCTGTGGTTTATTCATCATAATATAGACGTGCTTGCGGTAGGTCACTTCCCTGCCTTCGGAAACAACAGTATCCTTTGCAGGGTCAACCTTTGTTTCGTAAAGCTTTGCAACGGTACCGTTTATTGTGACAAGACGCTTTTTGATAAGCTCCTTTGCGTCGTTCCGTGATATGTTAAGCTGTCCCGAAAGAAATTTGTCAAGACGGATAAGCTCTCTGTTTTTTGCCATAGATACCACCTCTATTCTGCCTTAATTTACTTCCTTTTATTCCTTGCGGAATGGTTGTAGGATTTATTTTTTGCCTTTTTTGCAACGGAATATCCGAACTCGCCCAGCTTTCTGCCGAGAGAAAAATATTCGCCGTGGGAATACGCCATAAGCCCTGCCTGCTGAAGATTGATCTTGCCCTTGCTGTCAATATAGCGTTCATCCACGTTAATCGCTACTATTTCCGCAATAAACATATCGTGGGTGCCGAGGGGCTTTATTTCCGTGACTCTGCATTCAAGGGACAAGGGGCTTTCCGCAATGACAGGTGCAGAAACCGCCGACGCTTCTTCAAGGTGCAGACGGCATTTTGCAGGCTTGTCCGTATCCCTGCCGCTTCTCACTCCGCAGAAATCCGTTTCGTGAACAAGCTTCGACGTAGTAAGATTAATCACAAACTCGCCGCTTTCCTTTATTATATCGTACGAATGACGCGAGGGGCGCACGGAAATATATGTCATGGGCGGCTTTGTGTTTATTATACCTGTCCACGCTATTGTGAGTACGTTTGCTTTTTCCGTCGTTCCGCAGCTCACCATAACCGCAGGCAGCGGCGCAAGTATAGTCCCCGGAGCTAAAATTTTTCTTGCCATATATAAATCCTTTCCGATGTTGATTTGATTATGTAATTGTGATAATAACGTTAAATGCCGTGTTTTTCACGCTAATTGCCCTAAATTTATCCTAAAATTTATGAAAATCGGCAATTGAATTGCGGTATGAATATATGTTACAATAAATAAAAATAGGTTATTATGCTGTTTTAAAGAAAAGAGGTGTGCGTATGGAAATTATGTCAGTATCTGTTTCGGTTCAGTCAGGCTCATCATATTCTCTCCCTCCCGAAGCTCAGAAGGCAGGACTTGAGAAGCGTATAAATGCCGCTGAACTCAAACTGGGACGTCTTGACAAGGAAGACGCTCTCGAAAAATCAAAGCTTGACCGTGAAATCAAAAAGTACAAGGATCAGCTTGAAAAAATCGAGCTGAAAAAGGAAGACGAAAAACGTCCCGAAAACAAGAATAAGACCGAAGAAGAAAAAGAAGCGGACAAGAAACGCCGTTTCGACTCGTTTGAATGTGAAACCTGCAAGAACAGACGCTATCAGGACGACTCCAATGATTCAGGCGTATCTTTCCAGACGCCTACAAAGGTTGCTCCGTCAGCTGCCGATGCGGCTGTCCGTGCTCACGAAAACGAACACGTTGTAAGAAACCGTGACAAGGCTGAACGCAACGGTATGAAGATCGTTTCTCAGTCCGTTACCATCCAGAAGGCTATCTGCCCCGACTGCGGAAGGCTTTACACAGCAGGCGGTCTTACAAGAACTCTTATGAGAACGGATAATTCCGACAACAGATTTACTGTGGGAATGTTCGGAAAAAACAAGGGCGGCTTCTTTGACACCGTTGCATAAATTTTAATCCGAAAATTCAATCCTGCATAATTCAAGGCAATACCGTACAGAATACGGTGTTGCCTTTTTATTTATACATTTATTCGGAAGCGTCCTCTTCCTTCTTTTCCTCAGCCCTTTCCTTTTCGGCAGAAGCAATCGCCATAACGGTAAAAGGATGCAGGGGCTCTTCCTTTTCCTTGTTGCGCTCGATTATAGCTTTAGCGTCGGAAACGCCCGACTCGATAACAAAGAAATCGGGGAAGCCATCCTCCTTTGAAAGCGCAGCATATGTCCCCGTAACTTTAAACAGACGGAAATACAGCACCGCACCTGCAATCGCAAGCAGCGATACCCACATATTTATAAGCTCGCCCGTAAAAATCGTAAGCAGGGCAGATGTGAGATAGCCTGCAATCGCCAGCATTACGCACCATTCATTCATCATATGCGCAAACACGGCAGGTATCACCGCAATAAACGGCACAAAATACATTACCGTACTTATAGACGGCAGAAGCTTCTCAAATCTCAGCGTATATACAAGAGAAATCATAGAATATATCAGTATGAACGCAAATATCCCCAGTCCGAACACGACCGAAAACATCCACGCCTGCTTGCGGTATTTGTCGATTTCCGCCATACAGTCCTGTTTCTGGTCCCTGTTCATTTCGGGTATAGCCTTCGGGTCAAGGTTTATGGTCTTTTTAAAGCCGTCCTCGTTGCGTATCTTCGAGCTTACGTCCCTGACCGTTTCTTTTGTTTTTTTCGCAGTATCCTTAAGCTTCATAGTCTGACCCCCGTATGTTTATAAAAATAGCGTCTTAAAAATCATTTTCTGCTGCTGTGAAGCACGGCATCCGCACTTACTGCATTGCCGTTTAAATAGTTATCCCAGAATTCCATAGCGTTTGCAAAATTTGTGTTGAACTTTTCCTCATCAACACCAAAGCCCGATGTCGGAATACGGAAGCCCACAAAAAGGTCGTCGGAAATGGCAGAATACATTATGCCCTCCGCAAAATCCGTCCCGTTCAGCATATAGCCAAGCTTTGTGGCGTTTTCATCATCGGGGTAGACCTCTGTCATATCCCTGAGAACGCCGTCCTGTATCTGCATTACCTCGCAGGTATACTCGTCGGCGATGACCATTATCGAATCAGCCGACTGGAACTCCGCAACAAGCTTTGTCTGGTCTGCCTGTTCATAGTAAAGGTCAACGGCGTCGGTGGAATTCTTCGGTGCAGCAGGCATATAGCTTGCTCTTACAAAAACCACGCCGTCTCCGTTGTAATCCTTGCAGTATGGCTCAAGGTGCTTCTGTATCTCCTGGGTGCGGAAGTAGAATTCGTCATCCTCGGCGATTATCATTATAGCCACGTCGGGACGCTTGGTTGTTACCATATCATAAATCAGAAATCCCGCAACAAGCACTATAAAGGTTACTATTATAATGTACATCTTGTTGTGATAAAAGAAATTCCCCACTTTTTCAAAGACCGTGTACTGCTTTTCAACGACCTCTTCCTTTTCAATATCATCCTCGGAAATAACGCCCTGTTTAAGCTTCATAAGCTCAATTTTATCCTGAGCAAGCTTCTGGGCGTATTTCTCACGCTTTGCACGCTCCGCATCGGCGAATTTTTCTGCTCGTCTGCTTTCCGCTTCAAGCTGCTCGTGCTTCTCACGCTCACTTATCTGACGTAAATTTGCAAGTACCGACACGCTCTTTCCGTTTAAAGAAACCTTGTCGTCCTCCTGCTTTTTCTCGTCTGCTTTATTTTCAAGTTCCTTGTTTTCAATATTGTCTGCCATAAAATTTTCCTTTCCTCGGGTAACCTGCGGGCGTGTACATAAACAGGGGTAACGCCTCAAAGTTACCCCTGTTTTACACCCACATATCAATTATACACCAATTTTTCCAATAAATCAACACCGAAGAGAATTTTTTTATTGCACTCACCCCTGCTTCAACTGCGGCATATTATAAAAAGAAGGTAAAATTGTCCCCTTATTTGCCTTGCTGTGATTAATACGAAAAAAACCGTCAACAATATGAGTACAACCTTTATAATGATTAAAACGGGAGTGTATAGATGTGACTGTGAAAAGGGGAGAAATCTACTATGCCGACCTGAGCCCTGTTGTAGGCTCTGAGCAGGGCGGCATAAGACCGGTACTTATCGTTCAGAATGATGTGGGCAACAAGCACAGCCCCACTGTGATAGCCGCTGCAATCACAAGCCAGCACGACAAATCAAGGCTGCCCACCCACATCGGAATCAACGCCGCCTCCTGCGGTCTTGCAAAGGACAGCATCGTCCTTCTTGAACAGATACGTACCATCGACAAAAAACGTCTCAAGGAGCATATCGGTGAGCTTGACACGCCTTCAATGGCAAAGGTGAACAATGCTCTTTCCATAAGCTTCGGTCTGAACAGCGGCGGTGCCGTTTAAAATAAAAACCTCCGCAGGGTGATTTCTGCGGAGGTTTTTATTTTTGGCTTTATATTATGGTGATAGATAATGGCGTTTATTACTTGACGGTTGTAACGTCTGAGCCGAACCACTTTGTTGAGATTTCGCCCAGTGAACCGTCTGCCTTCATTTCGGAGAGTATCTCCTGTACCTTGTTGCGGAGTGCGCTGTCGTTCTTTCTGAAACCGATAGCGTACTGTTCAGCTTCAAGACCGTCAGGGAGAACAACATAATCCTTGCCTGATTCAGCGATTTCGTAGTTTGCAACAACGCTGTCCATAAATACAGCGTCTACAAGGTTGAGTTCAAGCTGCTGGAGACATTCGATGTTTGTTGCAAGAGCAGTTTCTTCAACTGTAAGACCTGAAGCACGGAGAATATCCTGTGCCGTTGAGCCTGCCTGTACAGCAACGATCTTGCCGTTGAGATCAGCCTGTGAAGCAACAGGGCTGCCGTTTGCCACAACGAATATCATAGCGTTTTCCATATAAGGCTCGGAAAGATTCATTATTTCAGCTCTTGAAGCGTTAACGGACATACCATTCCAGATGCAGTCGATCTTGCCTGCGTCAAGGTCCTGTTCCTTTGTATCCCAGTCGATAGGCTGCTTTACAAGCTCAACGCCGAGACGGTTGCAGACTTCCTGTGCAACGTCGATGTCAAAGCCTACGATGTTGTCGTTCTCGTCTGTGAAGCCCATTGGCTTGAAGGTTGCGTCAAGACCGAGGATAAACTTTCCTGAGTCAAGCACCTTCTGGAGGGATGTGTCCTCGCCTGCTGCCTGAGCGTCTGTTGTTTCTGCTGTATTTCCTGAAGCAGCACAGCCTGCAAGAAGTGCAGGGATAAGAGCCATAGCTGCAATCAACTTGAGTATATTCTTTTTCATTGCAAATTAACATCCTTTCGGATAAATAATACGGGTATATTCCCTTTTCGCCTTTATCATAGCACACTTTAAAATTTATGTAAAGCATTACAGCAAAGGTTTGGAGAAATACCCCAAACAAAAGGAGTTTGTCAATTGTTTTTGGTGCTTTTAACTACCAAAACGGGGCAAATATTACAATTAGATTACGATTTAGGATAAGCTCTTGATAAAATCAGAATCAACCGTTATAATTAAACTATATAAATAATATGAACGGAGGTTGTGTTTATGAATTTAAAGAAAAGCTTATGCGCAGTTCTTGCAGCTGCGTGTGTGATGACGTCAGTATGTGCGGTGCCTGCCTCCGCAGACTGGAAAACAACAAGTGCAGGAAAGAAATACGTTGACGACAGCGGCAGCTATGTTACAGGCTGGCAGACCATCGACGGAAAGAAATACTACTTCAAGTCCAACGGCATTATGCATAAGGGCTGGCTCAGAACTTCAAGCGGAAAGAAGTATTACTTCAATTCCGACGGTACAATGCGTACAGGCTGGATGAAGACAGCAGGCGGAAACAAGTATTATTTCAGAAAGAACGGCGTTATGGCTGCTGATGTAAAAATCAAGATAAGCGGCAAGGTTTACAAGTTTGACAAGAACGGCGTTCTCGTTACTTCAGACAGCTCCTCTTCTTCCGTAAACAAAGCTGAGATAAGAAAGCTTATGGAAGAGGCTCAGAAAAATTACGAACAGTACGACAAGGAACACAAGGAAATTCAGAAGAAGCGTGACGAGCATTACAAGAAAATGGTCGAATTTTCCGAATACTGCGATATTCTTACCGAATATATGAATGATGACGGAACATCCTCCATTGTCTACAACAAGCTCAAGACAAAGGAAAAGAAGATCATCGACGATATTGTTGATGCAATCTGCGAGGTAACAAAGGAAAGAGAAACCGCTTACTGGCAGTATATCAACGATGACTATTTCTACTGGTATCTTGCAAATGCCTGCTCCGACCTTTACGACCACTTCAGGGATCTTATGACAGACCTCAACAGCGACGCTGACAAGGCTCTCAGGAACAAGACCGAGTGGGTAAAGAAGTACAACGAATATAAGAAGCAGCTTGGCTGATAAATCAAACATTACAAACGGGCGGATGCAATTTCCGCCCGTTATTTTTATGCAAACAGCTCCGCAATATGCGACACCGCAAAGCAGAGCACCGTCCCTGTCACAAGAGGAAGCATAAACGCCAGCGCCGTCCATTTTAAACTGCCTGTTTCCTTTTTTATCGTAAGCATTGTTGTAGAGCAGGGGAAATGACAGAGCATAAATATTATCGTGCATATTGCCGTAACGGGAGTCCAGCCGTTTGAAACAAGAATTTCCCTGAGCGAGTCAAGTGAGCTGTAATCCGTAAGCGTTCCCGACAACATATATATCATCAGCATAAGGGGTATCACTATCTCATTTGCAGGAAAACCCAGTATAAATGCAAGCAGTATCACGCCGTCAAGACCTATGAAATTTCCTATGGGGTCAAGCAGCTCAGAGCATAGCGTCAGCAGGGGAGCACCGTTTATTTCCACGTTTCCAAGCAGCCATATGACAAGTCCCGCAGGTGCCGCAACCGCAACCGCACGTCCAAGCACGAAAACCGTTCTGTCAAGCAGGGAACGCACTATTATGCTGCCCGTCTGCGGCACACGGTAAGGTGGCAGCTCCAGCATAAACGATGATGGTACTCCTTTAAGAAGCGTCGCCGAAAGCAGTCCTGACATCAACAGCGTAAGCAGTACCCCGACGATAATCACTCCCGTCAGAATAACCGCCGCCGTCAGACCGCTCCCCCCTGTAAAAAACATCGTTATAAGCGCTATCAGGGCAGGAAATCGCCCGTTGCAGGGCACAAAGCTGTTTGTAAGTACCGCTATAAGCCTTTCACGGGGGGAGTCGATTATCCTGCACCCCGTAACGCCTACCGCATTGCACCCGAAGCCCATCGCCATTGTAAGTGACTGTTTTCCGCAGGCTCCTGCTTTTTTAAAGCACCTGTCAAGATTAAAAGCGACCCTCGGAAGATACCCAAGGTCCTCCAGCAGCGTAAACATAGGAAAAAACACTGCCATCGGCGGCAGCATCACCGCTATCACCCAGGTCAGCACACGGTATATGCCGTCACAAAGCAGACCCGTCAGCCACAGGGGAGAGCCGCAATCCTCCATTGCCGCCCTCAGCTTTACACCAAGACCTTCAAACATTGCCGAAAGAAGCTGTGAAGGATAGTTTGCCGCATAAATAGTAATAAGGAACACCACTCCCAGCAGGGCAAGCATTATTGGAACACCCCATATTCTGTGCGTAAGCACGCGGTCGGCTTTTATGTCACGGCTGTAAAATTCGCCATCGCTGTATTTTACGCACTCCGCCGCAATTTTCTCCGCTTCTTCAAGTATGCTCCTTATCTGTGCTTCATCCCTGTTCTCTGCACATTTTCCGCTGTTTTTTCCGCCTTCAAGCTTATCTATCCCCTCAATAAGCTTATCAACGCCTTTGCCCGTCCTTGCGGTTATACCGTAAACAGGCAGGCCAAGCATTTCTTCAAGCTTTTCAAGGTCAACGGTTATACCCTTTCTTGCCGCCTCGTCCATAAGATTTACGCATACTATTAAATTATGCGTGATCTCTCTTATCTGGAGCACAAGATTAAGGTTACGTTCAAGACAGCCTGCATCGCAGACAACTATGACCCCGTCAGCACCGCCGCCGCAGATAATATCCCTTGCCGCTTCCTCCTCCGCAGACCGTGCTTCAAGGGAATACGTCCCCGGCACATCTGCAAGCAGGCATTTTCCCTTGGGAGTTTCAAACCTTCCTACGGCATTTTCAACGGTTTTTCCCGTCCAGTTGCCTGTATGCTGTTTAAGCCCCGTAAGAAAATTGAAAAGGGTAGATTTCCCCACATTGGGGTTGCCTGCAAGAATAAACACACGCTCGTTTTTGTTCCGCTGTATGTAAAAAGAATCATTATCCATAATAATACCTCCGTATGAAGTCTTATTATTATAATATGCTTTTGCAGGAGAAACGTCAGCCTGTAAAATGCCGAAGGCATAGGAGGGATTCCAAAGGGGATTTGCCCCTTTGGCGGATTCAAAAGGCAGAGCCTTTTGCGGGTTTGGGCAGAGCCCAAGCAAATCCGCACAAAACAAAGCCGTAATTCAGAATAGCAAGGCAAAGATGAGGATACTATCCTTTTTCCACAATCTTTATTGGTTCTATAATCTGAATTGCGGATATTTTCTTTCAGTATGTGGAAAATAAATCTCAGCACAGAAAGAAAACAATATAGTTTTCTTTCTGTGCTGACGGACAATTGTTGATTAATATTTCACACAGACAACCCGATATTTACTTTCTCGCTCTCATAGCATTGAGCACGGCTATCACCGCCACACCCACGTCACCGAATACGGCTATCCACATTGTTGTAAATCCCAGTGCGGTAAGGATAAGTATGATACCCTTTACCCCAAGAGAAAATACGATGTTCTGTGTTACTATGGATTTTGTTTTCTTTGCAATTTTTATCGCTTCGTTTATTTTGGAAGGCTCATCCGTCATAAGCACCACGTCTGCCGCTTCGATTGCCGCATCCGAGCCTATGCCGCCCATTGCAATTCCCACGTCGGAACGCATTAAAACAGGCGCGTCGTTTATGCCGTCCCCTGTGAAGGCTGTGATTTTTCCGTCAGCCATAAGCTTTTCAAGCTCTGTGACCTTATCGCCGGGAAGCAGCTCCGCTTTAAAGCTGTCCACACCCATTTCCGACGCAATGGCTTCAGCCGCTTCTTTACGGTCGCCAGTGAGCATTACGGTTTCAATACCCGATTTTTTAAGCTGTCCAACAGCGGCGGCAGAGTCCTTCTTTACGGTGTCGGAAATTCTGATATAGCCTGCGTAAACACCGTCACAGGCAACGTAAACTACGGTACCTGCTCCCTTTACGGAAGGAACGTCCCTTATGCCGTTTTCATCCATAAGCTTTACGCTTCCTGCAAGAATTACCTTGCCCGATACCTCTGCCTTTACGCCCTTTCCTGCGATTTCTTCCGCTGAAATATCCGAGGGGACTTCCTTTCCCCAGCGTTTCATTACAGACTGTGCAACGGGGTGGTTTGAGACGGATTCGGCGTAAGCCGCAAGTTTAAGAAGCTCATCCTCGCTCATATTTACAGCGGAAATCTCTGTTACGCTGAATGTGCCTGTTGTAAGAGTGCCTGTTTTGTCGAAAACCACTCTTCTGCATTTTGCAAGGGTTTCCAGGCTGCTGCCGCCCTTTACAAGAATACCCTTTGCCGAAGCTCCGCCGATACCGCCGAAGAAGCTTAAAGGCACGGAAATTACAAGTGCACACGGGCAGGACACAACAAGGAAGGACAGCGCCTTGTAAAGCCACTCCGAAGAGAAGCCGCCCTCAATTATCATAGGAACAACCGCAAGAAGCACCGCCGCACCCACCACGCAGGGGGTATA
Source organism: Oscillospiraceae bacterium (assembly GCA_017408395.1). Taxonomy (GTDB): domain Bacteria; phylum Bacillota; class Clostridia; order Oscillospirales; family Ruminococcaceae; genus UMGS363. The sequence goes on along the minus strand of JAFQUQ010000048.1, from coordinate 18,625 downwards.
AACCTTTGCAAAGCGTGTGATGAAATTTTCAGTCTTGGCTTTCTTTGCAGCGGAATTTTCAACCAGCTCCAGTATCTTAGCCGCCGTGGATTCGCCGTATTCCTTTATGACTCTGGCTTCGATAAGGCCGCTTACGTTTACGCTTCCGCTTAAAACAACATCGCCCTTTTCCGCTTTCACAGGCACGCTTTCACCTGTCAGGGCGGAACTGTCCACAGTAGTGCTTCCCGAAATTATTTCAGCGTCAAGGGGTACTTTTTCGCCCGGCTTTATTACGATTATATCGTCAACGGAAACCGCTTCGGGATGACAGGTGACAATTTCATCGTGATTTTTTACATTTGCAGAGTCGGGACGTATATCCATAAGCTGTGAAATGCTTTTTCTTGAACGTCTTACAGCAAAGCTCTGGAACATTTCCCCAAGCTGATAAAGGAACATTACCGCAACACCCTCGGGGTACTCTCCTATAATAAACGCTCCCACCGTTGCAACCGTCATAAGGAAGCATTCGTCCATCGCTCTGCCCTTTAAAATGTTTGCCGCCGCCTTTGCAACGATTTCCGTACCTATCACCGCATATGCCGCAAGGAATATCCACATTGCATACGGGCCTTCACGTAATATGAGTCCCACCGCAAAAAGCACCGCTGTCACGGCAAGGCGTGCTGTCATAAGCCGTGAGATTTCATTTTCTTCGGCAGGACGCTCTGCTTTATAATCAAGCGCCGCCTGTCCGCTTATAACTTTTACATCAGGCTCTATTGCCCTGATGAAATTTTCAAGGGTAAAAATCACACGCTTTTCATCTGCCGACGGGGCCGTAACAAGGGTAAGCTTCTTTGTGAGAAAGTTAAGCTCCGCCTTTTCAACGCTGTTCATCGCTTCTGCGTAGGAGCGTATCTTTTCGCCGCATTCCGCACAATCAAGTCCCTCAAGTATAAGCAGCACCGTGCCCGCTGCAGGCTTTGCTCCAAGCTCAACAGGCTCGACATCAGGCTCGATATTTTTTATTGTGCCGATAATATTGTCATAGACAAGATCCTTTTTTATATCGGGTGCGGCTGTGACATAAAGCTTTTTCGACATAAAATTCATCTCTGCCTTTTCTATGCCCACAAGCTTTTCCACAGCATCCCTGATTTTCTCTGCACAATGTGCACAGTCCAGACCGTTCAGCTGTAAAACTATCTTTTCCATAAACCCTTACCCTTTCCTTATAACAACAAACGCCGCAGGCATAAAACCGTTTATGCGTGTTATCTTCATTCTGCCTGCATTGCACCTTTCAAGCATTGCCCTGAACTCGTCAAAGGTGTATTCCTTGCTGCGGAAGCCAAGCACCCTGTAAATTTTAAGCAGTGATGTTGAAAAATCCTTGTCAGCATTAAGAAAGGTGGGAAGTATAAGCTTTCCGCCCTTTTTTGTGACCCTCGCAAGCTCCTTTACAGCCCTTTCGGGTTCGTCAAGCAGGTGAAGCACGTTTCCTGCAACAACTGCGTCATAGGTTTCGTCCTTATCGGGCATATTATAAATATCCCTCTCCTCAAAGCTTACATTGTCAAAGCCCATATCCGCACACTTCTTTCTTGCCTTTTCAAGCATCGGCAGGGAAAGATCCGTGCAGACCACACTTTCCGCCTTTTCAGCTGCGGCAGCTGTAAGTATCCCCGTACCTGCGGCACATTCAAGCACTTTTGCACCCTCAGGCACTACCTGTCTTACGCCCTCTGCCATTGCTCTGAAGGACCTGCGGTTTACGACCTGCAATATATCATAAACCGGAGAAACTTTATCCCAGAAACTCATAATTTCCACCCTTTATTCCATAATATGTTCAAACGCCTGATTGAAAATCGTCTGTATATGCTTGTCGGCAAGGGAATAATACACCGTTTTTCCCTCACGGCGGTATTTTACAAGCCTTGCCTGCTTAAGCACTCTCAGCTGATGGGAAATCGCCGATTGGGTCATATTAAGCACCGCCGCTATATCGCACACGCACATCTCGCTTTCAAAGAGCGCACATATTATTCTCACTCTCGTTGAGTCGCCGAACACCTTAAAAAGCTCGGCCACGTCGTAAAGAATTTCATCGTCGGGAATTCGTGAGCACACCTTTTCAACGATTTCTCCGTGGACACATTCCTCGGAGCACTTTTCAACGGTATTTTCCTTATTTATCTCTGCCATAGGGCTCATCTCCTTTTTCGTTGTCGCTTGTTCATATGAATGATTGTTCATATGTTTATTATATACCCTTGTATCGGTGTATAAAACCATATTTATGTGTACATTCAGTTAAAATTAAATTATTTCAGTTGACAATTATTTTTGACCGCTCCTTTTCTTTATCATAAACAGACGGTAAAACTGCCGTTTTTACGCTGAAAACAGGGAGTTGTGTAAATTTATGTAAAATGATTTTCCTTGACACTGCCGACGTTTTGTTATATAATTAATACTGATTAATTGTGTTCGGACGCAGAAATTGCCTGAAAAATCTAATCATACAGCGGTCAACTAACTTTTCGTCTGTCTTATGCCGTCTGTTATTTACGCATCGGGAAAGGCTATGCCCGTGCGGTCTTTTACATAAGCCCGATAACACCGTTTTACGTTATCTGCGGCAGTATACTATTATTATATTTATATCACTAATGAATCGAGGTTGAAATTGTGGCAAAAAACGAAATCGAAACTATCACAGTAAATATGTACGGAGAACGAATCAGTCCAAAATCACAGAAGAATACGCCTGCACCTAAAAAATCCGCAGGCAAGAAATACGTCCCCAAGCAGAAGACCAAACGCCCCGGCGGTTTGTTCCAGAAGAAGAAAACCACAGGGGAAACCGCTAAAAAGCCTGCTCCGAAGCAGGGCAAACAGCAGGACAGCAAAAAAACACAGCCTGCCGTATCTCAGGTAATGGTTACGGACGGCACATCTCCTCTCTATCAGTCCAACCACAAGGCTGTCAAAAAAACCCCAATCAAGATAATCCCTCTGGGCGGTCTTAACGAAATCGGCAAGAACCTTACGGTTTTTGAATGTGCAAACGACGCTTTTATCGTAGACTGCGGCCTTGCTTTCCCTGACAGCGATATGCCCGGCGTAGACCTTGTTATCCCCGATTTCACATATATTGAACAGAACGCTTCAAAAATCAGAGGTATCGTCATCACTCACGGCCACGAGGACCATATCGGCTCTCTTGCTTACCTGCTCAAAAAGGTGAATATCCCTGTTTATGCTACAAGACTTACCATAGGTCTTATTGAGGGCAAGCTCAAAGAACACAATATCCTCAGCTCCGCCAAGCTTAATGTGGTAAACCCGCGTCAGACCATCAAAATGGGCTGTATGGCAGTTGAGTTCATCAGAGTAAACCACTCCATCCCCGACGCTGTTGCGCTTGCTATACACACACCTGCAGGCGTTATCGTCCACACAGGCGACTTCAAGGTTGACTACACCCCTATCGAGGGCGGTATCATCGACCTTGCACGCTTCGGTGAGCTTGGAAGCAGAGGCGTACTTGCTCTTATGTCCGACTCTACAAACGCAGAGCGCAAGGGTCACACCGCAAGCGAACGCACCGTGGGCAACTCCTTTGAAAAGCTGTTTGAAACCGCTGAGGGCAAGCGTATCATCATCGCTACCTTCTCATCAAACATACACCGTATCCAGCAGATCGTAAACTGTGCCGTTAAGCACGGACGAAAGATCGCTGTTTTCGGCAGAAGTATGCTCAATGTAATTTCCACGGCTATGGAGCTGGGTTATCTTAAAATGCCTGAGGGTCTTATCATTGACCTTGACGCTATGAACCGTTTCCCAAGCGAAAAAATCGTGCTCATAACAACAGGCAGCCAGGGCGAGCCTATGTCCGCTCTTTCAAGAATGGCTATGAACGAGCACCGCAGCGTTACCATAACACCAAACGATTTTATCATCATAAGTGCAACACCTATCCCCGGCAACGAAAAGCTTGTTACAAAGGTCGTAAACGAGCTTATGCGTGCAGGCGCAGAGGTTATTTACGAATCAATGTACGATGTTCACGTTTCGGGTCATGCTTGTCAGGAAGAGCTTAAGCTTATGCTTTCCCTTACAAAGCCACGCTTCTTTATCCCTGTCCACGGTGAATACAAGCACCTTAAAAAGCACGCAGGCCTTGCTTATGATTTAGGTATGGAAAGAAGCAATGTCATCATCGGCAGCATAGGCAACGTAATCGAATCGGACGGCGTAAATATGAGCGTTACGGGTCAGGTTACGGCAGGAAGGGTATTTGTTGACGGTCTCGGCGTCGGCGACGTAGGCTCAATAGTTATCCGTGACAGAAAGCACCTTGCACAGGACGGTCTTATCATTGCCGTTGCAACCATAGAGCTTGAAAGCGGAACTGTTCTTGCAGGTCCCGACATTGTTTCCAGAGGCTTCGTTTACGTGCGTGAGTCGGAAGAGCTTATGGAAGCTGCAAAGGAAATTCTTACAAAAACTCTTAACGAGTGCCTTGACAAGAACGTCCGTGAATGGAACACCATCAAGACCAGAATGAAGGACGCTCTGGGCGATTATATTTACTCAAAGACAAAGCGCAGACCTATGATTCTTCCTATTATAATGGAAATTTAAGCCTGCGGCATATCAGATAAAGGACGGTGATTTTATTTGACAGGTAAAAGATGGGCGGCATTTAAAATAGTATCGCTGCTGCTGGTAGTGGTGTCACTTGCGTCTGCGTTTGCGGTTTCGGAAGTAAACGAGATGATGTTCTGGACGCTGCTTTGCATAACAGCACTTACGGCGCTGGCGTATCTTGTGCTTTTTTCCGCTTCACAGAAAAATCTCCACCAGTTTGTTACGGAAATGGAGTCCCAGCTTAATCTTACGGAACGTGATTCACTTTATAAATTCCCTGCACCTGCAATTATCGTTGACAGCGAGGGAATAGTAATATGGTACAATCTTGCTTTCTCCGAACAGGTCTACGGCGGCGACGCTTTCGGCGTGCCCCTCAACAAAATCATTGAAATAGACCTTGAAAAGGCAATGTCCAACAAGAATACCACCGTTGATTATCAGACCTCTCATTTTAAAATTTCCGCCGTTACAACGGAAAAGCGTGACAGCGACTCCGAGCTTATTTCAAACCTTACGCTCCTTTATTTCGAGGACATAAGCGATTATATCAACCTTGAAAACGAAATGAACAACATCCGTCCGTCAATTATGCTTATTTCAATTGACGACTACGAAGACCTGCTTTCGGGCGAAAAGGACTCGGAAAAATCCCATATGCTCATCCAGATTGAGAAGCTCCTTGAAACTTATCTTGAAGAGCACAACGGCATTATGCGTAAAATTGCAAATGACAAATTCTTTGCCGTTATCGAGGACAGATATATCCAGTCAATGATCGACGATAAGTTTAAGGTTATCGAGGATGTGCGAAATCTGCCTGTTTCATCAAAAACTCCCGTTACGCTTTCAATCGGCGTAGGTATGGGTGCGTCCGACCTTGCGGAAAGCGAACAGTTTGCAAAGCAGTCCCTTGAAATGGCACAGGGCAGAGGCGGCGATCAGGTTGCGGTGAAGCGTGAAAACGGCTACGATTTCTTCGGCGGCGTTTCATCGGGTATCGAAAAGCACACCAAGGTTAAGACACGTATCGTTGCAACAGCACTCTCCGACCTTATAAATTCAAGCACCTCCGTGCTTATTATGGGTCACAGGAACGGTGATATGGACAGCATCGGCGCAGGTGCGGGACTCTGCGGCGCAATCAGAATTCTTAATCCCGAAATGGATGTGCGTATGGTCGTTGACGCTGAGCACACCATGGCTTATCCTATAATCGAAAGATTAAACGAAAACCTTACCGATGAAGAGCCTGTGTTCATCACGCCTCAGGAGGCAATCGAAAAAATCGACGGCAACACCCTGCTCATCATCGTTGACACAAACAACAAGGATATTCTTGAATGCCCTGAGCTTTACGCTATGGCTAAACAGGTCGCAGTCATCGACCACCACCGTCAGGTCGTAAACTACATCGACAATGCGGTGCTTTTCCATCACGAGCCTTACGCTTCATCCGCAAGCGAAATGACGGCGGAGCTTATCCAGTATTTCCCCGGCATCGACAAGCTCCAGAGCTACTATGCCGACTCTATGCTGGCAGGCATTATGCTTGACACCAAGGATTTCGTAATGAGAACAGGCGTCCGTACCTTTGAAGCGGCGGCGTTCCTGCGTAAGCTTGGTGCGGATATGGTTGCTGTAAAGGGTCTTTTCGCAAACACGATGTCCTGTATGCAGAAGCGTTCACAGCTTGTCGCTTCCGCAGAAATATACAACCGCTGTGCAATCGCTATGGACGGCTCCGAGGACGAGAGCATCCGTGTTGCTTCGGCACAGGCGGCAGACGAGCTTCTCCACGTTGTGGGAGTTGACGCAAGCTTCGTTATCTTCAGCACAGGAAACGGCGGCATAAACATTTCCGCACGTTCGATGGGTGCTCTGAACGTACAGCTTATTATGGAAAAGCTGGGGGGCGGCGGTCATCAGACTATGGCGGCGGCTCAGTTCAAGGACATATCCCTTTCCGAAGCAAAGGTCCAGCTTGTAAATGCTATTGACGAATTTATCGCGACGATTTCTTAAAACTGCAATGAGGTGATTTTATGAACGACAAAGAGAAGCTTGACGACCTTTTCGGCAAGCTTGCCGAGGGAATAAAAGACGGAAAAATTTCTCCCGAGGATTTCAGGACTTTATTTATGCCTGCCGATTCTTTAAATACAGAGCATATTGAAGATTTTCTGGACACCAATTTCCCTGATGATAACGGCAGGGTTTTACATGAAATGCTTTCCGAAAAAATTCATCTTGACGTTTTTTACAGAAATCCTGCGGAGAACAGACCATATTATGTTCTTATGACATCGGGAATGAGTGACCTTCCTATGACATTTGACGAAGACTGCGGCGATGAATTTATCAAAGACCATTCCCGTGCGGAGCTTATGATGTTTTTACCGCCTGACTGGGATATGGACTCCAAGGATGAATGTTGGTTCTGGCCTATCCGTGCCCTTAAGGCATCCGCAAGATTCCCTCATTTATGCGATACATGGATCGGTCATGGACATGATATACAATTTACCGAGCCGTGCGAACCGTTTGCAGATAATACTAAGCTATGTTCCATGCTCTTCACCCGTCCTCATGATGAAAAACTGCGTTTTATTGAAGGCGAAGACGGCGAAAAAATAAATATATACGTTGCTGTCCCGATTTACGAGGAAGAAATGAATTTTAAAATTCCTCTTGAAAACGGCGGCGACGCTTTACTTGAAAAGCTTTTCGGCACAGGTGAAATCCCTGTCGAGAGATATGTTGTTGACATAAATAGAAAAAATGTCTGTCTGTAATTGTACAGAAAGTTTAAATTATGAAAAATAAAACAAATTGGATAAATATAGGCATATCCGCAGCGGCCTACGGAGCAGGACTTGCGGCGGCGCTGCTGATTGCGGAAATCGAAAATCTTGAGTCTGTGGGGATAATCATAGGATTGCTTATTTTTCTCACAGGGGGCGTTTATACTGTTTACAGAAGCGGAAAGGTAATGCTTTTCCCTGTGACAGGGCTGACCTGCCACGTTCTGGTGTGTGCATTGGCAATAATCGGCGTCTATCTCGACCTGGACGCATTGATAAGCACACCGCCCGAAGAACAGGGTACGGCGCTGCTGCTGTTTACAACCATAGGCGGCAGTCTGCTTTTTGCGGTGCTGATAATTGCGGCTATCGTGTCTGCAATCGTGATTTTTCTGGTTTCCCTGCTTACGGCTTATATTTCAAAGAAAGCATTTTCAAAATACCGTACCACGGTTTGATTTTAAAGATACAGAAAGGAAGTATTTATTATGAAGGTTATTTTTTTACAGGATGTAAAGGGTACAGCAAAGAAGGGCGAGGTTAAAGAGGTTTCCGACGGCTACGCAAGAAACTTCCTCATCGGCAAGGGCCTTGCTATCGAAGCAAACGCAAAGAACCTTTCCGACCTTGCAGGCAAGAAGGCTTCCGAACAGCACAAGGCTGACGTTGCAAAGCAGGACGCTATGGACGCTGCTGCAAAGGTAAAGGGCAAGTCCGTTACCTGCAAGTGCAAGGCAGGTCAGGGCGGCAAGCTTTTCGGCTCAGTTACAGCAGGCAACATCGCTGACGTTGTAAAGGAACAGCTTGGCGTTTCCATCGACAAGAAAAAGATAAGCCTCTCCACTGAAATCAAGGCTTTCGGTGCTTACACAGCAGAGCTTAAATTCCACCAGGGCGTTTCCGAAAAAATCACTGTTAACGTTGTTGAAGAATAAACTTACAGTAGTTTTAAGCTTAAATTATACTGCAAGTAGTTGAGTTTAGGCTTGATTTTGTGAATTATCAAGCAGTTTATACAGATAGTAAAAGAAAAGGAGTGATACTGATTGGATTTCAACAGCCTTTCCTCAGGTGAACAGCCTTACAGCCTTGAAGCTGAACAGACCGTTCTGGGTGCGGTGCTTACCGACCCTGAAACCTTAAGCGTTGCAATGAACTATGTCAAGCCGGAAAGCTTCTACATAACAATGCACAGGGAGCTTTTTTCAATTATAATCAGGCTGTTTACAATGGGTGTAAACTCCGACATCATTACCGTTCTCAACGAGGCGGTAAAGGCAAAGATATTTGAAAACAGCAAGGCGGGCAAGGAATATCTTGCAACTATCGTCGAAAGTGTGCCGTCTACGCAGAATATCGAAAGCTACTGCAAGATCGTTGAGGAAAAATACTATATCCGTTCCCTTATAAACTCCGCTAAGGACATTATCGAAATGTGCAATTCGGGCGAGGACGGTGCCGCACAGCTTCTTGACTACGCCGAACAGAAAATCTACGACATCCGTCAGGGCAAGGAAGTTGACGGCCTGACCAAAATCGACGAGGTCGTTATGGACGCCTACGACGAATTGGGCAGAAAATCGGGTCCCGACAGAGAAAAATATCTGGGTACATCCTCGGGCTTCTCAGGACTCGACAAGGTGATCACGGGTCTTAACAAATCCGACCTTATCATTGTTGCCGCACGTCCTGCTATGGGTAAGACATCTTTCGTTCTTAACATTGCGGCTAACGTGTGCAGACACAAGACTGACAAGGAAGTCGTTATCTTCTCTCTGGAAATGTCAAAGGAGCAGCTTGTTACAAGAATGCTCTCCTCTGAAAGCCTTGTTGAAAGTGACAAGCTTATGAAGGGCAATATCGGAAGCGAGGACTGGACAAAGCTTGCAAAGGGTGCTCAGCGCCTTTCAAATATGAACATCTATCTTGATGATACAGCAGGTATAACGGTAGTACAGATGAAGGCAAAGCTGCGCCGTATGAAAAATCTGGGGCTTGTTGTAATCGACTATCTCCAGCTTATGAGTTCAGGCAGAAAAATCGACAACCGTGTAAACGAAATTTCCGAAATGACCCGTCAGCTCAAGCTTATGGCTAAGGAGCTTAACGTTCCCGTTATTACTCTTTCACAGCTTTCACGTTCCGTTGAATCCAGAACGGACAAGCGTCCCGTACTTTCAGACCTGCGTGAATCGGGTTCTATCGAGCAGGACGCCGACATTGTAATGTTCCTTTACAGAGACGGCTATTACAACAAGGAAAAATGTCCCGATCCCACACTTGCGGAATGTATCGTGGCTAAAAACCGTCACGGTGAAACCAAGGCTGTAAACCTGCGCTGGAACGGCTCTTACACGCTGTTCCTTACAGACGACAGGCTCAACGCCGCTGAACCGGATTAAGGTGACTGACTTGAATTTTGAGGATAATGTAAAATTTGCGGCTGAAAAGCATTGTATGCTTAAAAATGTCAATACTGTATATGTGGGACTTTCAGGCGGTGCGGACAGCGTTTCTCTGCTGCTTGCGCTGAACAGTCTGAAAGGAGAGTACGGCTTTAAGCTTGAAGCCGTACACATCAACCACAGTTTAAGAGGGAAAGAAAGCGACAGGGATCAGCTTTTCTGCGAAAATCTCTGCTCACGTTTAAACATTCCCTGCAAGGTTTACACAGTTGACGCCGCCGCTTATGCAAAGGCTCAGGGAGTTTCCGTTGAGGAGGGTGCGAGAAACCTGCGGTATGAAATTTTCAGCCGTCTTGACGGCAAAATCGCCACCGCACACACTCTTAACGACAGTGCCGAAACTGTAATTTTCAACCTTGCACGGGGCACGGGAATAAAAGGACTTGCAGGAATCCCGCCTGTAAGGGATAAAATCATCCGTCCCCTTATATACTGTACTCGTGAGGAAGTTGAAAGCTATCTTGAACAGCTTGGACAGGATTTCGTTACCGACAGCACCAATCTGACAGACGATTATTCACGCAATAAGATCCGCCACCGTATAATTCCTCTTATGGAGGAGCTTCACGGCGGTTTTACGGGCAATATAAGACGTATGACGGAAAATCTGGCCGCCGACTCGGATTATCTTGAAACGGAAGCCGAAAAAGCGGAAAATGACGATTTAAGACAGCTTCATCCTGCAATACGCAGGCGTGTTATCATAAGAATTCTCAAAGGTAATTCCGTTGAGGTCAACGGAGAAAGGGTTGCCGCAATTGAGGAGGCTGTGCTGAAAAACGGCGGAAAAATCAATCTCTCAGAGGATGTTTATGCTGCTGCGAAAGACGGCAGGCTTGAAATAAAGCGGCTCAGCGGGTGCCGTATAAAGTTTGAGGATACTCCTCTGCAAATCGGCGAAAACCCGTTTCTTTGTGATAAAACGGTGATAATAAGTCAAAACAACTGCGAAAAAGGGCAGAAATTCCATAATATTAACAAAATATTCACAAACGAATGTTTTGATTGTGATAAAATACAAGGTGACATCGTCCTTCGCAACAGACGTGACGGCGACGGTTATGTAAGAGCAAACAGAGCCTTCACCAGCAGTCTGAAAAAGCTTATGAACGAAAAATATCCTGCGGAAATCCGTGACTTCGTACCCGTAATTGCCGATGAAAAGGGCATAATATGGGTGCAGGGCTTCGGCATTGCCGACAGGGTAAAAATAGATGAAAATACCGTCAGGTATTTTGAAGTAAGTGTAAAATGACACTTCCTGATTTTAAAATTGTGCTTTTGGATTAAATTCAGGCATTACAATTTAAACATAATGAAAGGAGATGCTTCTTTAAGCTTAAAGAAGCGCAGACACAGCGTATGAGTCCGAAAAAATCATCAAATAAAGGGTTCATAATCTATGTCCTTGCAATCGTAGGCGTTATGATTCTCATCGTTGCGCTTATGAAGCAATCGACAAAAACCGCTTCCGAATATAAATATTCGGAAATTATGAGCTACTTTGACAACTATCAGGTCAGCAACTTCAACTTTGACCTTGGTACGGGGGATCTTAATATGACCGTCATCAACGAGGACGGCACGACCAAGGAGATCACCTATTCCGTACCGAATGTCAACCTTTTCATCGACGAAATACAGTACGGCGAGGAAAATTACCGTCAGGAGTACAACAAGCGTCACCCCGACGCTCCGCTGGTTATGGAATACTACAAGATCCGTAACACATCCTGGCTTTATCAGCTTCTCCCATCTATCATTATTATTGTAATGATGCTGGCGCTGTTCCTGTTTATGATGCGTCAGGTGGGCGGCGGAGGAAAAATCAACAACTTCAGCAAGGCAAACGTCAAGAACACCTCCAACAAGAAGAATACCTTCGCTGACGTTGCAGGTGCAGACGAGGAAAAGGAAGAGCTTACCGAAATCGTAGACTTCCTTAAAAATCCTAAGAAGTACACCGAAATCGGCGCAAGAATTCCTAAGGGCGTTCTCCTTATGGGCCCTCCCGGTACAGGTAAAACACTCCTTGCAAAGGCTGTTGCAGGCGAAGCAGGCGTTCCTTTCTTCTCGATCTCAGGCTCCGACTTCGTTGAGCTTTATGTCGGCGTAGGTGCTTCAAGAGTAAGAGACCTTTTTGAAACAGCAAAGAAAAATTCACCTGCTATCATCTTTATTGACGAAATCGACGCAGTGGGCCGTCAGAGAGGTGCAGGTCTCGGCGGCGGTCACGATGAACGTGAACAGACCCTTAACCAGCTCCTTGTTGAAATGGACGGCTTCGAGGGCAATGAAGGCGTTATCGTTATTGCAGCTACAAACAGACGTGATATTCTCGACCCTGCTCTTCTCCGTCCGGGACGTTTCGACAGAGAAGTTATGGTAGGTTATCCCGATGTAAAGGGCAGAGAGGCTATTCTTAGAGTTCACGCAAAGAACAAGCCCCTTGCTCCCGATGTTGACCTTAACGTAATCGCTAAGACCACACAGTTCTTTACAGGTGCAGACCTTGAAAACCTTCTTAACGAAGCTGCGCTCCTTGCCGCAAGACAGGACAGAAAGTCCATTACGGAAGAGGACATCGAAGAGGCTACACTTAAAGTTGTTGCGGGTCCTGAAAAGAAATCCGCTGTTGTTACTGAAAGAGACAGAAGAATTACTGCTTTCCACGAAGCAGGTCACGCTGTTGCGGCATACTATCTCCCTGAATGTGAAAAGGTACATCAGGTTACTACAATTCAGAGAGGTATGGCGGCAGGTCTTACTGTCTGCCGTCCCGATACAGACGATTCCCACGTTACAAAGGGAAAAATGTATCAGGACATTGTTATGACAATGGGCGGACGTGTTGCGGAAGCACTTAACTTTGAGGACGTATGCACAGGTGCTTCAGGCGACATCCAGCAGGCTACAAAGCGTGCAAGAGCTATGGTTACACAGTACGGCTTCTCTGAAAAGCTCGGTCCCGTTCAGTACGGCGGCGGCAACAACGAGGTATTCCTCGGCAGAGATTACGGTCATACCCAGAATTACAGCGAAAGCACCGCTAGCCTTATTGATGAGGAGATCAAGAACCTTATTACAAAGGCTTACGACGAGTGTACCGCACTTCTTACAGAACACGCCGACAAGGTTACAGAGCTTGCCGAATATCTTATCGAAAACGAAAAGATCGACGGCGACGACTTTGAAAAGCTTATGAAGGGTGAGCTTGACTGGAGAAAATCCAAGGAAGAGCCTGCCGAAGAAAACAAGGAAGAGGCTGTAACGGAAACTGAGGAAAATGTCAGCGAAGCTGAAACAACAGCAGAAGACAAGACCGAAGAAACCGACACAGAAAATTCCGAAGACAAAGAATAATCAGACTTGCAAAGGGGACGTCCTATGAAACGGGACGTCCCCTGTTTAATACAGAAAATGCAAAGGGGGTCTGCACTGTGGACATAAACACACCTATAACCGAATTAAGCGGAGTCGGTCCGAAACGTGCTGAGCTTTACAAAAAGCTTGGCATTGAAACCGTGGGAAATCTCCTTGAGCACTATCCCAGAGGGTACACCGACTACTCTGCGCCTGTCCCTGTTGCAGACGCACAGGTCAATGAACACGCTGTTATCAGGGCGCTTGTTACTAAAAAGATGCCTGCCGCAAGAATACGCAAGGGACTTGTTATTTACAAGGTCATTGCCAAGGACGACAGCGACAATCTTACAATCACTCTCTACAACAACCGCTTTGCCTACGAAGCTCTTAAGCTTGGGGAGGAGTACATTTTTTCGGGAAAAGTCACAGGAAATTTCACACGCAAGGAAATGAACACACCTCTTTTTATTCCTGCGGAGGAAAAAAATCTGCTCCGTCCCGTTTACAGTCTGACGGAAGGACTGACCTCGAATATGGTCATTACCAACGTTACACAGGCTTTAAACAGCGTTGACACCGCTTCCTTTGCTGACCATATACCTGCTTTTGTGCGGCAGAAATACAGTCTTGCCGCTTACGAATATTCATTGCAGAACATTCACTTTCCTGCCGACTCAAATATTGCGCTTATGGCTAAAAAACGGCTTGCCTTTGATGAGCTGCTGACCTTACAGCTTGGTATGCACCTTATGAAAAATCATAACCGTACCGTGACAGGCTGTAAAATGAATGCCGATGACAGGGTGCTTTGTGAGTTTGCAAAGGCTCTGCCCTTTGAGATGACAAACGCACAGCTTACCGCTTCAAAGGAAATCATCGCTGATATGTGCGGGGAAAATCCTATGAACAGGCTCGTTCAGGGCGACGTAGGCTCAGGAAAGACCGCTGTTGCGGCGGCGGCAGCCTTTTTTGCACAGCGCAACGGCTGTCAGACCGCACTTATGGCACCTACGGAAATTTTAGCACGTCAGCACTTCAAGACCCTTACCGACCTGCTTTCTCCGCTTGGTGTAAAGGTGTGCTGTCTTACAGGCTCCATTCCGCCTAAACAGCGTAAGCTTATAAACGCACAGATCGCCGCAGGTGAATTTGACGTTGTAACGGGCACTCACGCTCTCATTTCCGAGTCTACCGAGTTTAAAAAGCTGGGGCTTGTTATAATGGACGAACAGCACCGCTTTGGTGTAAATCAGCGTGCACGGCTTGCAGACAAGGGCGAAAATCCCCACCGTCTTGTTATGTCGGCAACGCCTATTCCGAGAACTCTTGCGCTTATAATTTACGGCGACCTTGATATTTCCGTTCTGAACGAACTCCCCAAGGGACGGCAGAAAATCGAAACCTTTGCGGTGACATCAAAGCTCCGTGAGCGTGCATATAATTTTATAAAAAAACAGCTTGACGAGGGACGGCAGGCTTACATCATCTGTCCTATGATCGACGAAAGCGAAAGCGAGCTTGCGGCGGCTGCAAGCTATGCGGAGAAAATTTCACGTGAGGCTTTTTCCGATTACCGCATAGGCATTCTCCACGGCAAGATGTCTGCCCCGGAAAAGGACGAGGTCATGCGTTCTTTTAAGGAAAAGGAAACCGACCTGCTTGTTGCAACAACCGTTGTTGAAGTAGGTGTGGACGTCCCCAATGCAACGATTATTATGATTGAAAACGCCGAGCGTTTCGGCCTTTCTCAGCTTCACCAGCTTCGCGGACGCGTTGGCAGAGGAAGCTTTCAGAGCTACTGTATACTTATCGCAGGGGTGGTCAATGATGATACAAGGGAGCGTCTTAAAATTATGACGGAAACCTCGGACGGCTTTAAAATTTCCGAGTACGACCTTAAACTGAGAGGTGCAGGCGACTTCTTCGGTGAACGTCAGCACGGTCTTCCTCAGATGAAAATTGCCGATGTGGCGTCGGACAGGGAGCTAATTTCAAAGGCTCAGTCTGCGGCAAAGGACATTATCGCCGCAAGCCCCGACCTGTCGGAATTCCCTCTGCTTAAGGCAGATATTGACAGAATGTTCTCCACAGGTGCGGCAGAAGCGCTTTAAGGAAACGCTGATTAAACTGGTCAGCATATCCTGAACTTAAACGGAAGGACGGTTACTTTATGAATTTACTTTTTCTCGGCGATATTGTAGGCGGTCACGGCTGCGATTTCGTCGCTTCAAAAATTGCTTCGATCAAAAAGGAGCACTCAATTGACATTACCGTTGTCAACGGCGAAAACAGCGCAACAGGCAACGGCATAACCCCCCAGTCCGCAAAGGATTTATTCAATATGGGCGTTGACGTTATCACAACAGGCAACCATTGCTTCCGCCGCAAGGAGGTTATGGACTATTATGATGAGTGCGAATTTCTCATCCGCCCTGCAAACTTCCCCGAAGGAAACGTGGGCAGGGGAGTATGCATTTACGATATGGGCAGAACTCAGATAGCTGTTGTAAACCTTATGGGTACTCTCTATCTTGAAGCTCTTGACAATCCTTTTACCGTTATCGACAAAATTCTGGAGGACATCTCCACGCCTAACATTTTCGTTGACTTCCACGCAGAAGCTACCAGCGAGAAAAAGGCTCTCGGTCAGTATCTTGCAGGCAGAGTCACCGCCGTTATCGGCACTCACACCCACGTTCAGACATCCGACGAAGCCATTCTTTCCGACCATACCGCATACATCACCGACGCAGGAATGTGCGGTGCGGAATTATCCGTTCTGGGGGTAAAAAGTGAGCTTGCCATAAAGAAACAGCGCTTCCATTGCCCTGTAAAATTTGTTGAGTCGGATAACCCTCCTTTTATTAATGGAATCGTAATATCTTTTGACGAAAAACTCGGCAAAGCTAACAACATAAAACGTTTAATTATTAGATAATATTACAAAGTTTATGCATATTTATTGCAATTTCTTGTAATTCAGTGTATAATGTAGTCAGCGTTTAGCGTGTTAACGTGGAGCGTTGAATTTATCTGCGTAAATTCAATGATGTGCCGCTAATAATGTTTTTTCTTTAGGTTTTGCATTCCGGCTTTTCTCCTCAGGTCCTGACATAAGCAAAGCCTCGAAAGGATGGTTATGTATGGAAATTCTTAAAGTTTCATCAAGATCGGTACCAAATTCCGTTGCAGGTGCTATTGCAAGCGTTATCAGAGAAAATGGCTCTGTTGAAGTTCAGGCGGTTGGTGCAGGCGCTGCAAATCAGGCAATAAAGGCTATCGCTATTGCAAGAGGTTATCTTGCCCCTGTGGGAACGGATCTTATCTGTGTTCCTGCTTTTGCAAACGTTGTCATTGACGGCGAAGAAAGAACAGCTATAAAGCTTATTTGTGAAACAAGATAAATTTAAGACCGTTGTCTTTACGACAGCGGTCTTTTTTACACAAAGAAAAGGTCTTCTGTTTACGGCAGAAGACCTTTTGAATTTAAGTATGATTACCTTACTTGATAACTCTTACCTTGATTACAGAATCAACAGCAGCAAGCTTTGCAGCAATATCATCGTTAACATCGCCTGATACGTCAAGGATTGTGTAAGCATAGTCCTTCTTGGACTTGTTGAGCATATTGTCGATGTTCATACCTGCATCACCGAGAACTGTTGTAAGTGCGGAGATAACAGCAGGAACATTCTTGTGCATTACGCAAACCTTTGTACCTGCAGCAGTAAGTGCAGCGTCAGGATAGTTTACGGAATTTCTGATGTTGCCGTTTTCGATGAAGTCGATGATTTCATCAGCAGCCATCTTAGCGCAGTTGTCTTCGGATTCAGGTGAAGATGCGCCGAGGTGTGGGATAGCAATTGCATTCTTTACGCCGAGGATCTCATCGCTTGGGAAGTCTACAACGTAAGCTGCAACCTTGCCGTTTTCGAGAGCAGCGATGATAGCGTCGGAATCAACCAGTTCGCCTCTTGCAAAGTTGAGGATACGAACGTTGTCCTTCATCATAGCGATTGTTTCGTTGTTGATAGTACCCTTTGTTTCAGCGTTGAATGGGATGTGGAGTGAGATATAATCGGAAGCAGCGTAAATATCCTTGATGTCTGCAACTGCCTTTACTCTTGGGTCAAGACCGAGAGCAGCCTTTACAGAAAGGAATGGGTCATAGCCGATAACGTTCATACCGAGAGCAACTGCTGCGTTAGCAACGAGAACGCCGATAGCGCCAAGACCGATGATACCAAGTGTCTTACCGAGAATTTCAGGACCTGCAAACTGAGACTTGCCCTTTTCAACCATCTTGCCAACTTCTGCGCCGTTGCCCTTGAGGCTCTGTGCCCAGATCATAGCTTCGGGAACCTTACGGGAAGAAATGAGAAGACCTGCAATAACAAGCTCCTTAACAGCGTTAGCGTTTGCGCCAGGTGTGTTGAATACGCAGATACCCTGTTCAGCGCACTTGTCAACAGGAATGTTGTTTACGCCTGCGCCTGCTCTTGCGATAGCAAGAAGGTTTGAGCCGAATTCCATTTCGTGCATGGAAGCGGAACGAACCATAACAGCATCAGGATTTTCGCAGCTGTCAACGATGTTGTACTTTGCGGTATCGAACTTATCTGTGCCGCAGGAAGCAATTTTATTTAAAGTTAAAATATTGTACATTTCTGTATACCTCTCTGTAATATTTTTTTGATTACTTTTCAGTAACATTTGTTATCAAAGGCTTTCCGTCTCTGTCAAGCAAAGGAGTAAGGCCGCCTGAATATCCGTCCTTGTGGTAAAGATAGTTAACGCCTGTTTCGGTGTCTACCCATATTTCGATTACATTTAATGCTCCCTGCTTGTATATTACTTTGAATCTTTCTGCCATAATCAAGCGTTTTCCTCTTCAAACTTCTTCATAAATTCTACAAGCTTTTCTACGCCTTCGATTGGCATAGCATTGTAGATGGAAGCTCTCATACCGCCAACGGATCTGTGACCCTTGAGGTTTTCAAAGCCAGCAGCCTTAGCTTCCTTAACGAACTTAGCGTCGAGTTCCTCGTTGCCTGTTACAAATGGTACGTTCATGAGGGAACGGTCCTTCTTTTCAACAGTACCCTTGAAGAGCTTGGAGCTGTCGAGGAAATCATAGAGGATAGCAGCCTTCTTTTCGTTGTGAGCCTTCATAGCTTCAAGACCGCCCATCTTCTTGATCCACTTGAATACCTTGCCGCAGATGTAGATGCCGTAGCAAGGAGGTGTATTGTAAAGGCTGTCGTTGTCAGCCTGTGTCTTCCACTTGAGCATTGTAGGTGTGCCTGCGAGAACGTCATCTCTGATGAGGTCTTCACGGATAAT
>JAFQUQ010000047.1 GCA_017408395.1 Oscillospiraceae bacterium | reverse complement strand
TTGAGAAACCAGAATATGCAGGTCATACTGTAAACTTCCGCACTCATCGTAAATCATACAAATGCAAAAGGAAAGTGAAAAATCCCAAAGAGGAATGGATTGTTTTTGAGAACACTCACGAACCGATTATTTCACAGCACGATTTTGATTTGGTACAGGAATTGCGAAAAAACAAACGAAGAATGCAAAATCACGAGGAAGTCAATCCGTTTTCGGGAATGGTTTACTGTGCAGATTGCGGTGAAAAATTATATCTGTGCCGTTCAAGAAGTCTGTCTGATGAGCAGGAACATATGAAATGCAGTACCTATGCCAAAGACCAGTTGGAATGTTCAGGACATTATATTCGCACCTGTGTTTTGAGGGATATTGTAATAAAGGAAATCAACAAAATGCTTGATAGCGTGCATAAGAATGAAGATGAATTTATCAGAACCGCAATGGAAGTCTCGGCACAATCGCATTTCGTAGAGCTCAAAAAATCAAGAAAACAGCTTACCCAGGCTGAAAAGAGAATTTCAGAGCTGGACAAGCTGTTCAAGAGGTTGTATGAGGATAATGTAAGCGGTAAGATTTCCGACGAGCGTTTTGAGGCACTGTCTAAGGATTATGAAGCTGAACAAACGGGTTTGAAACTGACAATTTCTGCATTGATGGAATTCATTGAAATGAAGGAGCAAAAATCTGCGGATATTACGCAATTTATTGATATTGTGAAGAAATACACCGAGATTTCTGTACTTACTCCAGAAATTATGCACGAACTGATTGAACGTATTGAAATTCACGCTCCCGACAAATCCAGTGGTCACCGACAGCAGAAAATTGATATTTATTTCAGATTTAATATCGCACAGGCGAGTGTTATTGCCGATACGATGGACTACGACAGAAAGAGAAAGGCTGCGTAGTAAAAACTACGCAGCCGAAAACCTCTTTGTGGCACCCTCGCCTTATCCGCCCGTTTTTATTATCAATTAAAAAGGGCGGCAATCGCCGCCCTTAATTCCGCATTCCGCATTTCGAATTCCGAATTAAATTGTAATGGTTTTCTGAAATCCTTTTCTGCACATAAGTGCCAATAAAAGCGTTATTGCGCCGTAAATACCGTCATTTTGATAATGGAAATAATGAGCTGTGACGTGTTATAATAACCATAGAAAATATTTTTATCGGAGGAATACTATGTTTAATATTGCTGTTGCACAGTCAGGCGGTCCTACTTCCGCAATCAATTCTTCGCTGGCAGGCGTTTTTGCAGGCGCTGCCGCTACCCCCGAAATCGAATGTATCTACGGCTCTCTCAACGGTATCGAGGGCGTTATCAAGGACAATTTCATTGATTTAAGAAAAATTCTTACCTCCGATTACGACAGGGAGCTGCTTAAAAAGACTCCTTCCACAATTTTAGGCTCCTGCCGCTACAAGCTTAAAAATCCTGACGAGGACCCTTCCGATTACGAAAAAATCGCCGCTGTCCTCTCTAAACATAACATCAGAGCCTTTTTCTACATCGGCGGCAACGACTCAATGGACACCGTTATGAAGCTTGACGCTTATTTTAAGGAGCACAATATCCAGATAAAGGTTATCGGCGTGCCTAAAACAATCGACAACGACGTTATGAACACCGACCATACCCCGGGCTTCGGCTCTGCGGCAAAATACGTTGCCACCTCTTTGCAGGAAATTATCCGTGACAGCCGTGTTTATTCAATTCCGTCGGTGACTATCGTTGAGGTAATGGGACGTGACGCAGGCTGGCTGACGGCTTCCTCCTGTGTTTTAAGAGCAAACGGTGAGCCTGCACCCCACCTTATTTATCTGCCTGAGGTGGAATTTTCCATCGACAAGTTCCTGGATGATGTAAAGGAAGCCCAGAAACGCTATAAGGCGGTTATTGTTGCGGTTTCCGAGGGTATACGCTGTGACGATGAAAAGTATCTTTCAACAGGCTTCTCCTCTGAACTTACGGACGCTTTCGGTCATAAATACCTGTCGGGTATCGGCAAGTACCTTGAAAATGTCACCGCCGCAAACATCGGCTGTAAGGTACGCTCCATTGAGCTTAATGTTATGCAGAGATGCAGCTCGCACATTGCGTCCCTTACCGACATAAACGAGGCCGAGGAAATCGGCAGGGCGGCTGTAAAGGCGGCGCTTGACGGCGAAAGCGGCAAGATGATGGTTTTCCGCCGTATGAGCAACAACCCCTACCGTGTGGAAATTCTCACCTCCGACATAAGAGAAATCGCAAACAAGGAAAAGAAATTCCCTGTTGAGTGGATAAACAACGAGCACAACAATGTTACTACCGACGCATTGAATTATTTCCTGCCCCTTATTCAGGGCGAGCCTGAAATCGAGTACCGCAACGGTATTCCTGTTCATTTCAGACTGGACCAGTAAATTAATGCGTAATGCTTAATGCGTAATGCTTAATGCGTAATGCTTAATGCGTAATGCGTAATTAAAAGGCGGCGATTGCCGCCTTTTTGATTTATTGAAGGATGAATAATTACGAATTACGCATTACGAATTACGAATTAAATCATTGCTGTTGTATTGAAAAAAAGAGCGGAATGTGTTAGAATAGGCTTAACCGAAAAAGAAAAGAGATGCTTTTATTTGAACAAGACAAACGCTATGAGAATGCTTGAAGCGGCAGGTATCGCCTTCCGCACAGCCGAATACGAGGTAGATGAAAACGACCTTTCGGGTATGCACGTTGCAAATCAGCTCGGACAGCCCCCCGAACAGGTTTTTAAGACGCTGGTGCTCAAAGGTGAAAAGAAGGGGTATCTGGTGTGCTGTATACCCGTTAATGAGGAGCTGGACCTTAAAAAAGCCGCAAAGGCGTTCGGCGATAAAAAAGTGGAAATGCTTCCCCTTAAAGACCTGCTGAACGTTACGGGATATATCAGGGGCGGCTGTTCGCCTGTGGGTATGAAAAAGAAGTTCCCTACCATAATCGACGAAACCGCTATTCTCTTCGACGAAATCGCCGTAAGCGCAGGCGTAAGGGGTGCACAGATAATCATTGAACCGAACTCCCTCTGTGAATTCGTGCAGGCTGAATTTGCGGAAATCACTTGATTAATGCGTAATTCGTAATGCTTAATGCGTAATTTTCATTGACAAAATAAAACAATCTGTGATAGAATAGTATCACAGATTGAGCAATCGGAAAACGTGCGGTTACTCCCTTGAAAAAGGGAGCGTGATAAATTTAAAAATTTTCAATTTTTAAATAATGGTTACATATAACGAATTATTTTTGTTAATTAATGTAATTATCTCTGTTATCTCTCTTATTTATAATATCACCAAAGACAATAAAAAGAAATAAGAGCATAAAAATAACCGCCTCTCAGCCAAAGTTGCGGTTATTTTTAAATCGTAAAACTTAAAAAGGGGAGTAATCGTTTGATTCGATTGCTCTTTCTGCTTATATTATAAACCATAGCCCGTAAAATGTCAAGGGCTTATTCAATGCGTAATTCGTAATGCTTAATGCGTAATTTCTTAAATTTACACATTAAAGAAAGGAGCTGTTTATGCAGGATTTTATTATAATGATAATATTTATAATTCTGTCGGCAGGGTGCATTGCCGCAGGGCGTGTCCTGTCAAAGCGCAGGGAAAAATATCTCCGTGGAATGAACAGCTTCATCGACACCTGCCGCCGCTACGAAGGCATCGTCCTTGATGTAAAGGACGTTCCCGTTGACTCTAAACAGAACATCGTCCACGCCGCAATTTTACAGTTCCGTGACGAGGAACAGGGCAAGACCATCATCCACCGCTACACAGGCACCGCAGGAAAAAAATACATACGGGGCGATAAAGTTACCGTCTATTACAACGAAACCACCGACTCCGCCTGCATTAAAGAGGACAACATCTTTGCCAAAAAAGCGGCACGCTGCCGTACATTTAAAATTCTGCTGACGTTTGCGGCGGTAATTCTTACAGCTACAGGAATGTTAATATTTATTTCTTAAAAAGTTTAAATTTAAAATGAAAAATTATGCCCTTTCCGATTGTTTTATTTATAGAACGAAAAACGGAGGGCATTATCTCTGTCATAAATATTTTCTTATGGGGGGAAAATAATTTGCACAACGACGCTGAAAACAGGCGTGAGTACGGCACAGAAGATTACATCCGCTATGTCCTTGACCGATATTCAAACACCATCGTAAAATTAAGCTATACATATGTGCAGAACATCTGCGACGCAGAGGACATTGCACAGGACGTACTGCTGGCGCTGATGCGCAGGGGTAAGCCCTTTGAAAGCGACGATTACGAGAAGGCGTGGATTCTCCGCACTACTATCAACAAGAGCAAGAATCATCTTAAATCGGGCTGGGTAAAGCGTACCGTTTCATTTACGGAAGCGGAGGAAAATAATCTTAAATCTGCCGATGAGCTTAACGCAGACGAGGAAAATCAGGTTATGGAGGCTGTTCTGTCGCTTCCCGAAAAGTACAGAACGCCCATTCACCTTTTTTATTACGACGGCTATTCCATAAACGAGATAGCCGCAATTATCGGGAAAAAGCCTGCTACGGTGGGCACTCTCCTTGCAAGGGGAAGAACACGGCTTAAGGAGCTTATGATAGGAGGATTTGATGATGAGTAAGTCAATAAAGCAGTATAAAGACGCTATGGATAACATCAGAATATCCGAAAGCTTCTTAAAGCGTACCGAAAATCTGCTTAAAGAGCTGCCCGAAAACGAAACGGTTACGGTAAGCAGTAAAAAGCCGCAGAATTTACGGCATATTATCCTTGCCGCAGGTCTTGGCGCCGCCGCTTGTATAACCGCCGCTGTCACACTGTCACCTGCAATGGTAAAGGACGAAATTGCGGCGACGGATATTGTCACCGAGGTTACGTCCGTTACTGAAGTCACCGCACCAAACGAGACGGTTTACATCGACATTGAGCGTGACGACCAGATAATAATCCCTGCCGCAGACGCAGAGCTGCTTGAAAAGGACCCTCCCGATGAAACAGCGGCGGAAACCAATGCTGACGTAACCGTCACTGAAAGTGTCGTTGTCACTGAAAAGGCTGTGACTGAAAGTGTCGTTGTTACTGAAAGTGCTGTCACTGAAAGCGTAAAGCCTGTGGCGGAAGAGGTAAAAACGGACTCCGATACGGCACCTGCACAGGAAACCGCCGAGGAAGAGTCTGTTGAAGCAGAGCCGCAGTTACGCTATCTTTACGACATCGACTTTTCCAACGCAGAGGTTGAGCTTGTGGCGTATATAAATTCAGCGTCGGGAACTTTAACACCGGGCGACGCTCCCGCAGTTGATGATGACGAGGACGACGACGAGGCAGTTGATGAGGGTGTATCGTCACCGTCCGAAAAGAAAATGGAAATGGTCATCCTTGACACAGAAGCCGCAGAAAAGCTTGTAACGGCGGCGGCGGACATTATTTATTCATCGGAAGAAATTGTCCCCGACGGCAGATACAGCCCAGCACTTTTCGCTGTTTCCATAAACAATATCACAACAGGAAACAAAGCCTTTGAGATTTATTTAAACGAAAACGGCACCGTGACTCTTACGGTGTTCACAAACACCATAAGCTTTTTTGAAGTCTATAAGCCAACCGAAGAAAAGTTTGCGCTTCTTGAAAGAGCCATGTTCCTTTACTTCGGCAACGCTGAGGAATACGAAAGCTATCTTGCCGCAAAAAGCGGAGAATGATAAAGCTGTAAAGTCCGTCACGGCGGATTTTCACATAAACAGAAGCCTGCGGAAGCCCCATATCCGCAGGTTTTTTGTTGTTGATTTTTCGGTGATTGTATGGTATCATAAAATAAAGAGGTGATGAGTATGAACAAAAGAATATATGCGGTTTCTGAAATAAAGGACATCGTTGCACCTATTGCGGAACAATACGGTGCCGAAAAAATTTTTCTGTTCGGCTCATATGCAAAGGGCTGTGCAACCATTGACAGCGATATTGACCTGCGTATTGACAAGGGCAGGATAAAAGGAATGTTTGCCCTGAGCAGTCTGAGAATTGAACTGCTTGAAAAGCTCGGTAAAAACGTTGACCTGCTTACGACAGCCAGCCTTGATTCCGAATTCCTTGACAATATCAGAGATGAGGAGATTTTGATATATGGCTAAATCAAATGCACAGCTTCTGAAACATATGCTTGAATATATTTCACAGATACAGGAAGCAGGAAATATGTTCAATGCCGATTTGAATGAACTCAAAGAAAACTCAGTCTACAGAAATGCGGTTGCGTTGTGTGTACTTCAGATAGGTGAGCTTGCAAACAATCTTACAGAGGATTTCAGAAATGCCACATCACAGCAAATTCCGTGGAAAGCTGTAAGAGGTCTTCGGAATATCGTTGCACATCATTACGGCAAAATTGATTATGAATCATTATGGGAAACCATAGAATGTGACATACCTGTATTAAAAGAATTCTGTGAAAAACAGCTTTCAGATTCAGCAGATGAAAAAGAAACGGGAGAAAACTTATGACAGACCACAAGGAAAAAGCAAGGGAATATTTTATAAAGGGGTACAACTGTGCCCAGTCCGTGTTTGCGGCATTCAGCGACGTAACGGGGATAGACGAGGAAACGGCGCTGAAAATGTCCTCGTCCTTCGGTGCGGGGATGGGACGGATGAGAGAGGTGTGCGGTGCCTGTTCGGGAATGTTTATGGTGTGCGGCATACTTTACGGCTACGGCAGCTGTGACGACTCAAAGGCAAAAGCTGACCACTACGCCCTCATACAGCGTATGGCAGGGGATTTCAAGGCAAAGCACGGCGGCACTGTTATCTGCCGTGAGCTTCTTAAAGGTATAAACAATGACACGTCACCTGTGCCCGAAGCAAGAACGGAGCAGTACTACAAGGTGCGTCCCTGTCTTAAATTTGTGGAGTCTGCGGCGGAGATAATGGATAATATCATCGGGGAACGCGGGTAAAAACACAGACGGGCGGCAGATTGCCGCCCCTACAAGGCAATATTTTTGCAGGGGCGGATATTATCCGCCCGTTTTATCGCATCAACGGACAGCCGCAAATGCTGTCCATACGATTTTTTACAGAGGTGCAAAAATGGAATACGATTTTTCAAACTGTACGCTGTGTCCGAGAAAATGCGGCGCAGACCGTTTAAACGGTACGGGCTTCTGCGGCGGCGGAAAGGAGATCAGAGCCGCCAAGGCCTACCGCCATATGTGGGAAGAGCCGTGTCTGTCGGGAAAAAACGGGTCGGGTACGGTGTTTTTTTCGGGGTGCGGATTAAGGTGCGTGTTCTGTCAGAACTATAAAATTTCCGCCGAAAACACGGGAAAGGAAATCACACCTTCAAGGCTGGGAGAGATCTTTCTGGAGCTTCAGGAGCAGGGTGCTCACAACATAAACCTCGTCACCGCAGGTCATTATGTCCCACAGGTCATCACCGCCCTTGACGGCGTAAAGCATAAGCTTGAAATCCCCGTTGCCTACAACAGCGGCGGCTACGAGCTTGTTTCCACCTTAAAAATGCTGGAGGGCTACATTGACATTTACCTGCCTGATTTTAAATATTACGACAACGAGCTGGCGGCGAAATATTCCTCTGCCCCCGATTACCGTCAGGTGGTCTGTGAAGCGCTGGAGGAAATGTACCGTCAGGTGGGCGCACCGCAGTACGGCGTGGACGGTCTGCTTAAAAAGGGAATGATAGTGCGGCATCTTATCCTGCCAACCCACCGCCACGACTCCATAAAGGTTTTCGAGGAGCTTAAACGGCGGTTCGGTACGGAAAAAATTCTCGTCAGCCTTATGCGGCAGTACACACCTTTTTATCACAGCAGTGAGTTTAAAGAGCTGAACCGTAAGGTCTGCGCCTTTGAATACAATTCCGTGCTTTCTAAAATAAATGAGATGGGATTCAACGGTTTTGTGCAGGGAAAAGCGTCGGCAGAACAGGAATACATACCCGATTTCGATTTTAAAGGAATTTAATTTAATGCGTAATGCTTAATGCGTAATTCGTAATTAATAAAAAAATTCAGATTTTGTTAAATCGGGCGGCAGATTGCCGCCCCTACAAGGTAATGTTGATTTTCAACAATTTCGTAGGGGCGGATATTATCCGCCCGTTTTTATTACATCATCGGACAGCCGCAAGAGCTGTCCAAAGGGCTGTCCAAAGGGCTGCCCTTACGATTTAATTATTCCTCATTCATTAAAAAAAGACGGCAATTGCCGCCTTTTTTATTTATCGAAGGATGAATAATTACGAATTAAGCATTACGAATTAAGCATTAAATTAATTACGCATTACGCATTACGCATTAAGCATTATCAATACCCCAGTTTTTCACCCACAAGGATAACCTTTATCCTGTCCTTTGCACGCTGATGTGAGGTCACAAGAAAGCTGCAGCACATTCTGCCTGCGCTCTTGCAGCCGTCGGCAAAGTCACCGTTACAGCCTGTCATATTTATGCAGCGGCCTTCCTTTGCACAGTAGGTTTCAAGTCCCAGACGTGTTCCGTTGGGCGGTGCGGCACATTCCTTTACACGCTTTACCGCAGAGTCAAGGTCGGGCACGATTTTATTATACCCTGCCACGATAACAACAGAGTCGGGTCCGAAGGTGATAGCCGCAATTCTGTTTGCGTTGCCGTCTACGTTGTAAAGCTCGCCGTTTTCGGTGATTGCGTTTGAGCTGCTGAAGTAAACATCTGCGGAAAATGCCGCCCTGAAGCACTTTTTAAGCTCGTCGCCGCTTAAACCGTTACGGTCAAGATAGTTGTAACTGCCGCTTGCAAGCAGGTCGCTGACGCCCGTTTCCTTTAAGGTCATCGAGCCGCCCGAAGCAACGGTGTCACCCTCTTTTACAAGAGTCTTTACGATTTCAAGAGCCTCTTCCTTGGTTTCTGCTATGTAAGGCTTCATATTGTTTCTTTCAAGAGCCGCCGCTGTCTTTTCAAGCAGGGCACGGATTTCTTCATTCATTTTCAGTTTTCCTCCTTGGGTCGGATATTGTTCTGTTTGCAGAACCAGCTGATTATGTCACGTCTGGTGATAATTCCCGCAAAGCATCCTCTGTCGTCAACGATGGGCAGGAAGTTCTGCTCCATTACCTGCAGAAGAAGCTCATCCATAGGCGCTGTTACACGGAGAGGGGGGTTCCAGCCCTTGCGTATTAAATCGGCTATGACGTAATCCTCCTGGGCTTCAACGGAATAAAGGTGGTTGTCAAACATTGTACGCATAAAGTCGCCCTCGCTGACTGTTCCCACATAAATGCCGTCCCTGTTTATGACGGGCAGGGCAGTGTAGCCGCAGCTGCGGAATTTTTCGAGTCCCTCTGCCATTGTTTCATCTTCGTAAAGGTAGTCTACCGTTGTTTTGGGGTGAAGCATAAAAAGTATATTCACGGGTATTTCCTCCCTTGTTGCTTTATATTTATATTGTACTATACTATTATTAAAATTGCAATGGTTTTTAAATTAAAAAAACCGCCTCTGTTTAAACAGAAGCGGTGATTTTCGGAAGATTATTCGTCGTCGTACATTTCGTTAAGACGAGCAAGGAACATATTGCCGATTCTTTCGTATTCCTCGTCGTTGTCGATGGAAGCGAGGATCTCCTCGTCGTTTTCATCGTATTCGGATTTAAGGATTACAAGCTCAGTATCAGCTTCAAGCTCCTTGGTAGGGTCTTCATAATATGGTACGAGCGCATAGTAACGTTCGTCGTCAACTTCCATAACGTCGATCATTTCAAAGGTCTGCTCAACGCCCTCTTCATCAACGAGAGTATAGAGATCAGCAGCCATATCGTTCATCTTGTCAGCCATTTTCAGTACCTCCTGTTAAAAGTCATCTGTTGCTTTATACAATCAACATTTTAATTGTACTACTTATACAAACAAAAGTCAAGATGTAAAATAAATAAAAATCCTGCACAAAATATATGCACATTTATTTTGAAAAACTGTTGACTTTTTACATGGGGTATGGTATATTATATTCAAGGAAAAGAACAGAACCGAAATACAACGGAAGTAAAGTAAGCGTTCTTTCTCCCCAGAGATTCAACCCGCAGGAATTAACCCGAAGCCCAGTCCAAGCTTAAGTCGGTGCAGGGGTAAGGTTAAGCAGGAAAATTTGAAAT
This sequence comes from Oscillospiraceae bacterium, assembly GCA_017408395.1. Classification (GTDB taxonomy): domain Bacteria; phylum Bacillota; class Clostridia; order Oscillospirales; family Ruminococcaceae; genus UMGS363. The sequence continues at coordinate 23,148 of JAFQUQ010000047.1, read as the reverse complement.
TAAACTCGGAAAGGATGGCGAGTCCAATGGCATCAATTGAAAATCAGTTTTCAGAGAAGCTCCTCAGCGGCTCGCGTGAAAACATACTTTGAGTTTAAATTCTCAGGAGTTTAAAGGCAGCAGGTTTTTACCTCCACTCCTCAATCAAAGGCGTTTCAGCCGATAAGTAAAAAGCTTGAAGTGTGATAATAATACGATTTTCAGGGCCGCATAACGAAACTTTCTCAAGTTCTCGCTATACGGTATTTTTTATACCATAACGCAGAATTCAGGAGCGGAGGAAACGCTCTGGAAGCTAAAATCCGCCGGGAATGGCTTAAAATAAATACGAAAAGGTGATTCCAATGTCAAAGCTTACCACTTGAAAATACTTTAAGAAAAGGTGATTAAAATGTGGTAAAAACATCAGCAAAAACTTTTAGAAAGAAGTGATTTCTGATGAAAATTAAGGCAATCAGACCGATGGTACTTAAAATGATTTAGTATGATTGGAGTGAGACCACCAGTTTAGTTAAGTTTCTTTAAAAAAATTCTATCTCACCGAAAGGGAGCGATGTTTATGAGGAATATTAAACGGCTCTTTCACGATCTGAATATCCATTAAATCTTTTTAAGGGGTGAGTCCGACAAAGTACTTTAGCGGCTAAGCCGATTTCAGACTTAACGGAACAATTAAATTCTACCGGGTAAGGTGAGTAATTTCAGATATGTAATTCTTTACAAAATTTTCTGATGAAACGGAGTGAGTCCGACAGGACAGGTAAGACGCTTTTAAGCGGTTCCAGACCAAAATAACCTGATAAGGTGTGATTCAATATGAGGACAAGGTTTAATCTTCAAATCATTTGATAAATTCTATTAAGGAGTGAGTCCGACAGGTTAGGTAAGGCGAAGCTGCGACACGCAGCGGGTACAGGAAAATTTTTTGCAAAGAGATGATCAAAATGGTAATTTTTAAGGCTTTCTCAATAAAATTCTGATAGATCAGGAGTGATTCCGATGCACTGAGGTGCTTGTCAAAACCAATTTCCACTACTTGAATAAGGAGATGTCGTCATATGTGGCGCAAATGCAAATTCAATAAGGAAATCTGAATTTTAGGAGTGAGTCCGATGGCTTGATAAACGATGACTTTAATTCAACGAAAGGATTGGTTATCGCAATGAATGTTTTGAGATTTCTGAAAATCTGATTGATTGGAGTGAGACCACCAGAATAATCAAGCTGGGTAATGCTTATTACCGTAATATTTGAATGATATATCGGAGACGCTGTCAGGTCGGCAGCGTCTTTTTAATTCGGAATTCGGAATGCGGAATTCGGAATTAATAGAGAATTTCAGAATTAAATAAAATGGGCGGCAGATTGCCGCCCTTATATTTTTCATTATTCAATATTCATAATTACGCATTACGCATTAAGCATTACGCATTAAAATAATTCCGAATTCCGAATTCCGCATTCCGCATTGAATCAAGCATTATTGTTTTTTTCAAACTGTGAGTTGTAGAGCTGGTGATAGAAGCCGCCCTGTGCGAGAAGCTCCTCGTGGGTGCCCTGCTCGATGATGTTGCCGTCACGCATTACCAGAATACGGTCTGCGTCCTTGATGGTGGAAAGACGGTGGGCGATGATGAAGCTTGTACGCCCCTTCATAAGCTTTGCAAATGCCCGCTGGATACGCTGCTCGGTCATTGTGTCGATGCTTGATGTAGCCTCGTCAAGAATAAGCATCGGCGGGGCGGTGAGCATTATTCTCGAAATGGAGAGCAGCTGCTTCTGACCCTGTGAAAGATTGCCGCCGTCCTCGGTGAGCAAGGTGTCATAGCCGTTTTCCAGACGCTTGATGAAGCTGTGGGAATGGGCGGTTTTTGCCGCCTCTATGATTTCCTCGTCGGAAGCGTCGGGGTGTCCGTAGGCAACGTTCTCCTTTACGCTTCCCGTAAACAGCCAGGTTTCCTGAAGCACCATACCGTACAAACTGCGTAAATCCTTACGCTTGATGTCCTTTATGTTTACGCCGTCGATTAAAATTTCACCCTCGGTCACGTCATAAAAACGCATAAGCAGGTTGATGAAGGTGGTCTTTCCGCAGCCTGTGGGTCCTACGATAGCAATTCGCTGACCGGGCTTTACGGTAAGATTAAGATTTTGTATAAGCGGCTTTTCGGGCACGTATGAGAAGGACACGTTCTTTATCTCGATAAGACCTGTGCTGTCCTTCATTTCAATGCCGTTTTCGTCGGAAACTTCGGGCTCTTCGTCAAGGACAGCAAAAACTCGTCTTGCGGAAGCAAACGCCGACTGAAGCTCGGTGATAACGCCCGTGATTTCGTTGAATGGCTTGGTGTACTGGTTTGCGTAGCTTAAAAAGGTGGAGATCTGTCCGATGGTCATAACCCCGTTGCCCGAAAGCACCGATACCGCACCGAAAATTCCCGTTGCGGCGTAAACAAGACCGTTTACGAAACGTGTGCAGGGGTTTGTAAGTGCAGAGTAGAACTGCGCTTTAAGACCGCACTTGTAAAGACGTGCGTTGATTTCCTCAAACTTAGCCTGCGCCCTGTCCTCGTAGGCAAACGCCTTGACGATTTTCTGACCGCCCACCATTTCCTCGATACAGCCGCTTAATTCGCCCTGTACGGAGGAACGCTCCTTAAACTTATCGTGGGAAATTTTAGTGATGAACGCCGCCACGAAAAGGGAGAGAGGTGTGATTAAAATTACAACAAGGGCAATTTTAAAGTTTATGCTTAACATAAAGATGATGGTGCCTGCGATGGTTACGATGCCTGTAAAGAACTGGGAGAAACCCTGGAGCATACCGTCGGAAACCTGTTCGATGTCAACGGTGACTCTGCCGATGATGTCGCCCCTTGAGCTGCGGTCGATATAGCCCAGAGGGAGGGTGTCCAGCTTGCGGTGGACGTCACGGCGCATATCGTTTACGGTGTGGTAGGAAACCTTATTGGTGCACAGGGTCATAAGCCAGCTGAAAAGCGCCGACGTTACCACCACCACGCAAAGCTTAAGCACGATAGGGAGTATGCTGTCAAAATCAACGTTGTCCTTCCCGATGATAAAATCAATGCCCTGTCCCACAAGCACGGGGGCGTAGAGGGTCATTGCGACGCTGATTACTGCCGAGATGAAGGAAATTACAAGAAATGGCAGATACGGCTTTGTGTAGCCTAAAATTCGCTTTAAAACGGAGGTGTTATTCATTTTCAAGTTCCTCCTTACTGAGCTGTGAGCTGCATATCTCACGGTAAACTTCACATTCCGCAAGCAGCTGTTTGTGAGTGCCCGTACCCACCTGCACGCCGTCGTCAAGGACGATTATCTTATCTGCGTGGCGGATGGAGTTTGCACGCTGAGAAACGATGAAAACGGTGGCGTCGTCCGTGTCTGCGGCAAGCGCCTTTCTTAAAGCCGCTTCGGTAGCAAAGTCAAGGGCGGAGGCGCTGTCGTCAAGAATAAGTATCTCAGGCTTTGAAACAAGGGCACGTGCAATGGTAAGACGCTGTTTCTGACCGCCCGATAAATTCTTGCCCCCCTGTGAAATGTGGGTGTTTAAGCCGTCCGTAAGCTTGCTTACGAACTCCTCTGCCTGTGCAGTCCTGATTGCACGGCGGATGTCCTCTTCTGTTGCGTCAGGCTTGCCCCAGCGCATATTTTCAGCGACTGTACCCGAAAAAAGCAGAGCCTTCTGTGGTACTGTGCCGATTTTTCTGCGTAAACTTTCGGAGTCGTATTCTCTGACGTTTACGCCGTTGACGGTGACAGTACCCTCAGTTGCGTCGTAAAAACGGGGGATAAGGTTTACGAGGGTGGATTTGCCTGAGCCTGTACCGCCGATAATGCCGATGGTTTCGCCCTTTTCTGCGGTAAAGGTGATATGTTCGAGAGCGTACTCGCCCCCCTCGTTGTATGCAAATGAAACGTCCTTGAACTCAACGGCGGTGTTTCCGCTGCCGTTTTCCGTGTAAGCACCGCTTTTTACGGAAGGCTCAATGTCAAAGACCTCGTTTATTCTTGAAGCGGAAGCGGCAGCTTTGGTAAAGAGCACCACCAAGTTTGCAACCACCACAAGGGCAAGGGAAATCTGAGTCATATAGTTTACAAAAGCGATGACCTCGCCCTGGGTAAGGTCACCAACGTTTACTCTGAAGCCGCCGAACCACACGATTGCCGCAATTGCAAGATTAAGCACCGCATAGCACAGTGGATTAAGCAGAGCAGAGAGCCTGCCTACGTTTAAGGAAATGCGGAGATACTCGTCGTTTGCCTCGTCGAAACGCTCCTGTTCGGCGTCCTGACGTGAAAAAGCACGGATAACTCTTGCGCCCGACAGCCCCTCTCGTGTGACAAGGGAAATTCGGTCAAGCTTTTTCTGAATGACCTTGTAATATTTGATTGAGCGTGACATTACAAGGTAGAGGATAAGTACAACCAGCGGTATCGCAAAGGCAAACACGAGGGAAAGCTTAAGGTCGATGCTTATTGCCATAACCGCTGAGCCGATAACGATAAAAGGCGCTCTTACCACAAGTCGGATAAACATTGCGACTGCGGTCTGCACCTGATTTATGTCGTTGGTTAAACGTGTGATGAGGGAGGGCGTGCCGATTTTGTCAAGCTCAGCGTGGGAGAGTGAGTTTATGTGGCGGAACATATCGTTTCGCATAACCGTGCCAACGCTCTGGGACGCCTTTGACGCAAGGTACTGGCAGATTAAGGCAAAGCCAAGACCAAGCACACCAAGCAGTACAAGCAGACCGCCCATACGATAAATGTACGGCTCACCGCCGCCGCCGTTTATGCCGTTGTCAACCATTGCCGCCATAATCAGCGGAACGGTAACTTCAAAAATCGCCTCGATAAGCTTGGAGGTCTGTCCGATGATGATTTCCTTTTTTATTGCGCCCAGATAGCGCTTTGCAAGCCTGAACAAGCTTAATCATCCTCCTTTTTCTTCCTGAAAATGACAAATTTGCTGAACAGGTAGTTTACCACAAGAATAAACACCTGCGCCGTCAGCTTCATAATATAAGCGTCAAAGCCCAGCACGTCAACCATCAGAAGCATATATCCCAGCTCCATAAAATAGGAAACCAGCCTTGCGCCGTAAAACTGGAGAGCCTGTCTGAGCCAGTCCTTTGCGGTAACAGATTTGTCCTTGAAAACGCATATCTTGTTTACGAAAAATGCAAACGTCACCGCACAAATCCACGATATTGTGGTGCTTAAAGCGGTGCCTGCCCCAAGCCACAGGGCAATATACTGGGAAGCTATGGAAACTACGGTGGTCAGGGCACCGAAAAAGATGTAAAGCAGCCCCGACTCGTATTTGTAGTAAAGCTTCTGCAATGGTTCGGGGAAAATCCCCACTATTTTATGGATAAATTTCTCAAACAAAATCAGTTCGTCCTTTCTGAAAACATACATAAATATAGTACAGTTTGTCGAAAAAGTTTTTTCGACAATGAATAATGAATAATGAAAAATTATGGAATTGCCTTCGGCAATAATATTAAAAATGTCCGCAAAGCGGACACCTTACATATTCACTATTCATTATTCTTTTTTCATTTTTCATTAGCCTGTCGGGTTTATCGGCAGGCTCTAATATAGTATACCATATTCTGCGGCTTTAATATATGGCAAATCTGACGAATTTAACGAAAAAACGCACCTTTTGTCAATGCGTAATGCTTAATCCAATTCGGAATTAGTTTAATGCGTAATGCTTAATGCGTAATGCGTAATTTGTGGCGGCAGGTTGCCGCCCCTACGATATATATTGACAAAATAAAACGTCTGTGCTAAAATTAAAGCACAGACTGAGCAATCGGAAAACGTGCGGTTACTCCCTTGATAAAAGGGAGGTGATAACACTATGGTTACATATAATGAATTATTTTTGTTAATTAATGTAATTATCTCTGTTATCTCTCTTATTTATAATATCACAAAAGATAACAAAAAGAAATAAGAGCATAAAAATAACCGCCCCCTGTCAAGTTGCGGTTATTTTTATAAATTAACTACAATTAAATGGGAGTAATCGTTTAGTACGATTGCTCTTTCTGTTTATATTATAAACTATATTTTATGAAATGTCAAGTTTTTAGCGTCGCTCCAATAATTCCACATTAAGAATTGACTAATTATTCCGTAACCTCTTGCAATTTTCCGAGTAATGTGCTATCATATTAAATTAAGCGAATGTACACAAAAAAATAACATCCGCCCGAAAGGAAATTATCGTGGACTATATAATAATCGTCATTCTTATCGCATTTTCAGCCTGTTTCTCATCAATGGAAACGGCATTTTCAACCGTAAACAAGATACGTCTGAGACACCAGGCCGCAAACGGTGACAAAAGAGCGGAAAAGGCACTGAAAATTGCCGACAATTTTGACAAGACCATCACAACAATCCTCATAGGCAACAATATCGTAAACATTTTTTCAGCGTCCCTTGCTACCCTGATATGCACAAGACTTTTTGAGGAATCTTTAGGAACAGCTACCGCAACCGCAATCTCAACCGCTTCAATGACAATTATCGTGCTCATTTTCGGTGAGATACTGCCTAAATCATTGGCAAAGCAGAATGCGGAAAGATTTGCGCTTACATTTGCTTCTCTTATGAGCTTCTTTAATCTTGTACTTACCCCTGTTTCAACGATTTTTATGTTTATCCAGAAGGCCGCAACCAAGCTGTTTAAATCAGCTGACGCTCCAAGCGTTACCGAGGATGAGCTTAAATATATCATCGAGGAAATCGAGGACGAGGGCGTTCTTGAAGAAAAGGAAAGCGAGCTTGTACGCTCCGCACTTGAATTTGACGAAACCCGCATTGAGGAAATCCTTGTTCCGAGAGTTAAAATCGTGGCTGTTGAGCAGGACGACGACGTTGAAAGCATAAAGGAAATCTTCCTTAAGGAGCGTTACAGCCGCCTGCCTGTTTATGATAAGAATATCGACAATATCGTGGGTATACTTAACGAAAAGGACTTCTTTGCACTTTACACACAGAACGGTGTGAAGCCCAACTCCGTGACTTCCATTATCCAGAAGGCGCTTTACATTTCCGAAATGAAGCCTATTTCAGAGGTGCTCTACGAAATGCAGCGTACCAAAATCCATATGGCTATCGTTAAGGACCAGTATGGCGGCACCAGCGGTCTTGTTACCCTTGAAGACATCATCGAGGAGCTTGTAGGCGAAATCTACGACGAAAACGACGAGATTATCCAGTCGGTGGTCAGCGTAGGGGAGAATATGTATGAAATTATGGCTGACCTGAGCCTTTCCGATATGCTTGAAAAGCTTGAACTTCCTGAGGACATCATCAAAAGCGAAAGCAACACCGTCGGCGGCTGGGTTATGGAGCTTTTCGACTGCATCCCCGAAAAGAACGCTTCCGTCAAGGACGGCATTTTCACCGTTACCGTCATCGACTCCGATGACCAGAGCGTAAGCCGCATAGGGCTTAAAATAATGCGTAATGCGTAATTAATTTAATGCGTAATGCGTAATGCTTAATGCGTAATCAGGACGGCGGCACAAATAATGCGTAATTCGTAATGCGTAATGCGTAATCAGGACGGCAATTGCCGTCCTTTTTATTTAGTGAAAGAACGGGCGGATAATATCCGCCCCTACAAATATTGCCGTTCTAACCAATTCCGATTACGAATTACGCATTAAGCATTAAATTAATTACGCATTACGCATTAAACTAATTCCGCATTCCGAATTCCGAATTCGTAATTACGCATTACGCATTACGCATTAAGCATTAAATTAGCTCTTTTTTGCAGAAAATTCAGAAAATGTTATTGAATTAACAATCCATTGACGTTATAATTATAGCGTATAAACGTTTAAGGAGGGATTTTGTGGATAAAATTAACATTGCTATCTGTGATGACGACAAGGTATTCAGAGATACGCTTACCTGCGAAATCAGCTCCTATGCAAACGTGAATGACCTGGATTTCAATATTCTCAGCTTTTCAAACGGGCTGGAGCTTATGATTTCCGAGGTGCACTACAATCTGATTTTCCTTGATTACAGAATGGGGATAATGAACGGCCTCGAAACAGCGAAAAAGCTCCGTGCAAAGGGTGTGAAGTGCCCTATTATCTTCGTTACAAGCTTTAATGAGATCGTTTACGATGTGTTTGAGGTAAACGCATTCAGATTTATTACAAAGCCTGTGGAAAATGAAGTGCTGACCAATGCTCTGAACGATTTTATGGAACAGCACAGAAATATGCGTACCGTTTCCTTTAATTCAAACGGAAATACCGTTTCTCTTGACTCCGACGACATTGTTTACGTGGAGGGCAAGGGCAGAGGATGCGTCGTTCATACCGACGGCGAAAGCTACCCCGTTTTACAGAAAATCGAGCTTTTTACCGAGGTGCTGCCTGAAACGGACTTTTTCCGCAGTCACCGTCTGTTTACGGTAAATATGAAGTACGTCCGTGCCTGCGATAAGGGCGAGATTACCTTCCATAATGCGGAAACCGCCAAGCTTTCACTGTCAAAGCGTGACGAGTTCAAAAAGGCTCTGGCTGATTTCAGAGAGCGCAAACTTTAAATAAACCATTCCAAATCCGCCTGTCCGTCTATCGGGTAAGCGGATTTTTTCGGGAATTACAACCAATGAAAGGAGCAGTGTTTAATGAAGAACACAGCCACCGAAAAAGAAACCGTGACCACCCACAAGGGGTTTATGGAACGTCTGGGACCTGTGGAGCCTGACTCCTACCGTTCACTCTGCAAGGCTTTCTTAAAATGGACGGTCATTGCCATAGTCTGCGGTGCGTTTACAGGCGTAGTGGGTGCAATGTTCGGAAAGTGCCTTGAATTTGCAACGGAGTTCCGTAATGAGCATAGATTTGTTATTTTATTCCTGCCCATAGCAGGCCTTTTACTGGTGTTTCTTTACAATTCTGCAAGAATGCAGGACGACAGGGGCACAAACACCATAATCCTCGCCGCAGGCGGCAAGGCGGAGGTCACTTTCCGCACAGCCCCGCTTATTTTTGCGGCAACCTTCATTACACACCTCTGCGGCGGCTCGGCAGGACGTGAGGGTGCGGCGCTTCAGATAGGCGGCTCACTTACAGCGCCCCTGGGCAGACTGCTTAAGCTTGACAAAAAGGACACGTCAATGCTTGTGATGTGCGGTATGAGCGCGGGCTTTTCCGCACTTTTCGGCACGCCTGCGGCGGCGGCTGTGTTTGCACAGGAGGTAACGGTGGTGGGTGCGCTCCAGTATTCGGCGATGGTGCCCTGTATGATCTCAGCGGTGACGGCGTCGGTGGTTGCACACGCTCTCGGTGCGGAAGCGGAAAGCTTCATCGTAAGCGGTGCGCCTGTGCTTGACGTTTCAGGCCTTCCTCAGCTGGGTGCGGTGCTTGTTCTGGGTGCGGTATGTGCGGCGGTGAGCGTGCTTTTCTGCGAAACTATGCACAAGGCAGGCGGTCTTTACGCAAAATACATACACAACCGCTATTTAAGAGCAGCGGCAGGCGGCGTGATAATTGTAATTTTAACCATTCTTCTGGGTACCACCGATTACAACGGTGCAGGTATGGACGTAATAAAGCGTGCATTTGTAGGGGAAGCTGATCCTCTGGCATTTCTGATAAAGATTATTTTTACAGCCCTGACCCTTGGCTGCGGCTTTAAGGGCGGCGAGATCGTGCCAAGCTTTTTTGTAGGCTCAACCTTAGGCTGTACAGTAGGCGCACTTCTCGGCTTAAACCCGTCCTTCGGGGCGGCTGTGGGACTCATTGCGGTGTTCTGCGGCGTAACAAACTGCCCTCTGGCGTCCCTGATTTTAAGCGCAGAGCTTTTCGGGCTGGCAGGAATGCCCTTTTACGCAGTTGCAATTGCGGTAAGCTATATGCTTTCGGGTTACAGCGGACTTTACAGCGCACAGAAATTCTACCAGTCAAAGTTCCGTCCTCAGCGTGTAAAAAAGCAGGGCGGTCATTGATCTTTGATGGTGGGCGTAAAATTCATAGCGTGCTCCAGCAGCTTTTTAAGGTCGTAGGAATGTTCGGGGTCTACGCAGACGACCTCCCTGTGACGTTCATCCGATGACCCGTTGTAAACACGGCACCCGTCCTCTTCCATCCATTTGCAAAGGGTGGTGTAGTGGTTGCTGTAAGGCCGTACAAGCTTGTTTCTGATGTAATCGTCCACCCTTGAAATGTAAATACTGACCATTTCGTGGCCGTATTTTTCCGTAAGCTCACGGTGCTGCTTTTTGGTAAGGGTAACGTTGTTTCCGAAATATATATTTTTGTTGTCGTCGTCGGTCTGTCGGTCCTGCGGAGCAGGGGACTGGGCTGCGGACGCAGCTTCCGTTTCACTTGCACTTACACTTGCACTTACAATTGCATTTGCATTTACGTTTTCATTTACGTTTGCATTTTCATTTATATTTATATTAGGTTTTTTTGCTTTTTCAGAAAAGCATTTGGTTTTTTCAGACGGTGATTTTTCATCTGCGGCAGGCTGTTTTTTCGGTCTGCCGCCTTTTTTGCCTGCTTCCTTTCTCTTTTTGCACACATCTGCGTATTTTTCGGCATCACGCTGTATCTGTCCTTTCATAAAGCTGAACGCAAGCATAAGCTTGCCTTCAAAGCGTGGGGACTCTCCCGTGCCCGAAAAACGGAGCAGTGCCCTGAACAGCTTTCCTGCCTCTGCGTCCGTAAGCAGCTCCACCTGTTCAATATAATTATCGTACATTACAAAGCCTTTTCTTTCTGTTTTTGCCATAAATATCCTCCTTAATTCTGCTTGTTTGTAAAAGCTTTTGTTTTTCCTGCTTTTATGATAGCACAACCGGATAGTAACATACAATAACATCTTTTTATTGCCTTTTGCACAAAGAAATCGGAAACGGATTGTTTGAAACGAACAAACGCAAATCAATTATGGAGAAATGATGAACGAAAACATAACTGCAAATTAACGGAAATGACTGTTTGCGGACGTTTTTGCAATAAAAAAGGCGGCATTAAATTAATTCGGAGTTCGGAATTAGTTTAATGCGTAATGCTTAATGCGTAATGCGTAATTAACAAAAAATCACAGAATTAGTTAGAACGGCAATATTTGTAGGGGCGGATATTATCCGCCCCTTCTTCACTAAATAAAAAAGGACGGCAAGTGCCGTCCTGATTACGCATTATAAATGTCGTCCGTTTGAAATTACATTCTCCGTCTGGAAATGCCCCTGTGACGCTTGGAAAGCATTTTTTCCTCGTACATCACCTTGTCGGCACCCGAAATGAACTCGTCAAGTGACATACCCTCCTCAGGTACGTTCTTGTAAATACCGCAGCTCGCCCTGACTGTGTATGGCTTGCCCGATGTGCTGTTGTAATTATCCAGGAAATCCCGTACCCTCTTTATGAAAAGGTTGCCGTACTCCTCGGTTTCACACACACCCGCAACAACATACTCGTCACCGCCGAAACGTGCCGTCACCTCGCCGTTCAAAGCCGCCGCATTAAGGGCGTTTGCAATGGTGATGATAGCGTTGTCGCCGTCGGCGTGACCGTGAATATCGTTGATTTCCTTAAGCTCGTCAAGGTCAACGGAAATTATCATAAACCGCTTTTTATTCTTTATGCAGTCCTCGTAAATGGACGGCACAAACCGGAAAAAGCCCCGTCGGTTAAGCAGATTTGTCATAGGGTCCCTGATGTAAAGCTCCTCCAGCCTGTTTGCAAAGCGGTGAAGCTCACACTGAACCCTTGCGTTTTCAAGCACCATACCGATAACGTTGCCGTCAAAGGTGTTGAGGACGCTGAAATTGCCCTCACAATGCTGGAATTCTATGGCAATATAGCCGATGGTTCTGTCCTGATAGTGAAGCGGGAGCACCATAAGTCCCGTATTATTTTCAAAGAAAGCGTCCAGGTCGGGAAGCAGGTCAGCCGTTTTAAAGGGAGCCTTACGTTCCGTTTCGTAGTTATTTGCGCCGAAGGACTTTACGCAGACGCAATATCTTATATTTTCGCTGTAACCCTCTGTGCGGTAGTTGTCGTAATCGGAATTGAAATCCTGTATACTGGAAATATCCGACAGAAAATCGTCACAGATACAGATGTACGATTCCTTTGACCAGATTCGTTTAAGGAAAAGTGCGGTACCGTCAACGGTAGCTTCAAAATCGGCGCCTGCCGAAACCTCCTCTGCAAGGTTTATAACGACACGGTTTGAATTCTTAAACCAGTTCATATCGTCGTAAATCCTGTGCTTGATGGCGTTTTCATACTGTGCCGTGGATAAAGGCTGACAGCTGCAGCTCTGTGTAAGACGGCGTTCCGCCTCGATGATCTCAAGACCCTCCGCCTTGAGTTTACCGCTGCATATCGGCTCGATAAGCTGGGAAACACGCTTTGCCATACCTGTGATGTTAAGCTTTGCGGTGGTTATGGAAGGGGAGTAGTTCATAGCCTCCTCGATACCGTCCAGACCTGTAACGATTACATCGGCAGGGATTTTTAAACCCAGCTCGGTGATTTTATTGCTGGCACCGATAGCCATGGAATCGTTTGCACAGATAATTGCATCGGGCAGGCATTTTCTCTTGTCATACCAGCTCTGCACCAGAACTTCAGCCTGTTCGTGCCAGAAGAACGCCTCGCCGATAAAATCCTCATCAACGGGGATGCCGTATTCATCCAGCAGCTCCCTGAATTTCTTCTCACGGGCGTCGGACTGTTCGTGACCTCTCATACCCGTAATGAAGCCAAGGGATTTCACCTTATGCTTTTCGATAACGTGACGGATAAGGTCCTCCAGACCTGCCTCGTAGTCCATTTTAATATTGTAAGCGCCCTCGATTTCCTCGTCGATGGAAATAAGCGGAACGCCATGTTCTTTTGCACGGTCAATAATATCCTGCTTGGATTTTTCCCATTTCATCGTAAGGGACAGCATAACCACCACGTCAACAAGGTCATAGTTGATAAGGTTATAGATGTTCATTTCGCCCACTTCGTAGGGCTTGTCCGTAAAATCATCGGTGCAGAGTGACTGATACCATATAATTTTATAGTTATTCCTATGACACTCGTGAGCCATATTATCGGCGATAACGGTATGGTATGCGCTGTCTGCGCCGCCCGAAACCAGTGCCACGGTGTAATAACCCTTATTTCCCTTACTCAAAAAAATCACCCGATTCTGTGTTTACGTCAATGTAAAATTTTAAACAATATGCACAACTACACACAAACATTATATCACAAACATCTACCGTTAATGTTAACGTTTTGTTAATTTATTTAAATCATATGATTTAAATAAGCTATTGAAGATTAATGAAAAATGTGCTAAAATTTAAGAAGAAAAAAATTCCGCAAATTTTTGTAACGAAATCTGTTCTGCGGAGTCTTATAGTTGAGAACGCAGGAAAGGAGGTCCCGAAATGCAGTATGTGGAAGAACTTTACAACCGATATTTCCACGATGTCAGGCTTTACATCAAAGCCCTCTCCCACAGCGACGACGTTGCCGAGGAAATAACCCAGGAAACCTTTTTTAAGGCGATGAAATCAATCGGCAGCTTCAAGGGCGGCTGTGACGTGAGGGTGTGGCTGTGTCAGATAGCAAAGAACACCTATCTGACCTATTGCAGGAAAAACGGCAGGTTTACGGGCGAGGAAGCCGACGACGCTCTTCCCGATACAGCCGCTTCCGTTGAAGACAGGCTCATAGACAAGGCCGAGACTATGGCGGTACATAAAATTCTGCACAAGCTGGAGGAGCCTTACAAAGAGGTTTTCGGCCTGCGTATTTTCAGCGAGCTGTCCTTTGCGCAGATAGCAGAGGTTTTCGGCAAGACGGAAAGCTGGGCAAGAGTAACCTTTCACCGTGCAAAGCTTAAAATTATCAATGAACTGGAGGAACAGAAATGAGTAAGAACAATTGCGGAATGATAAAAGACCTGCTGCCACTTTACGCAGACAGCGTGTGCAGCGAGGAAAGCAGAAAGGCGGTAGCCGAACACATTGCCGACTGTGACGAATGCAGGGGCGAGCTTGAAAAAATGGGACGTGACATTGCCGTTGCAGGGGAAAACGACATCAGCACCATAAAAAGAATAAAAAAGCGTATTCTGATTGAAAAGATAGTCATTATTGCGGCGGTGCTGTTAGTGGTGGTTATTCCCGGAATTATAATGCTTAATCTGTGGTTCTCGATGGACTGCACAATGGATTACGAGAAATACAACTTAGCGGAAAATGTACGTGTGGAGGAGGACGCTGACGGAAATTTATGGCTGTGCAAGAAAAATTCCGCCGTTGAAGCGTGGTTTATTTACCCCGACCTTATCGATACCGCAGGCAACCGTCTGACAGGTGAAAATTTCGACAGGGAAAACGCCTGTGCAATGTCCTTTACCCTTAAACAGCGCCGTCTTAACGCTGTGGCAGACAGCCTGCCGTTGCTTTTTGAAATGGACATAAGCTCCGCCGAGGAGAGGACAATGATTTTCAACAAAGCCGACAAAGAACACATCGGCACTCTTTACTACTACGACGATGTAAGCGGCACAGATTACGTGCTCTGGGAAAGAAAGTGAGGGATTTGAATGAACGACAAGAAATTTTACAAGCCGGGCATAATCTTTTCGGCGGCGGCAGTTCTTCTTTCATTTTTCTGCTTCAGCGCAGAGTCCGTTATTGTGGGAATTATCGCTCTCGTCATAAGCTTACGCAAACGTGACGAGTACCGTATAAAAATACCCGTGGTGCTTTCGGTAATTGCGATAGTTTCGTCGTTGGCGGAGATTATCGGTATGATTTATATGTATCTTTCAATGGGCGCAACCACCGACTATTGGCTTTTTTCTCTTATATTCTGACGCAAAATAATGCTTAATGCTTAATGCGTAATGCGTAATTATTTTATACGGGAGGCAGGTTGCCGCCCTTGCTATATAATAAAACTTGACATTTCGGAAAATAAGGTTTATAATATAAACAGAAAGAGCAATCGGTTTACGATTACTCCCCAATTTAATGCGATGA
Source organism: Oscillospiraceae bacterium (assembly GCA_017408395.1). GTDB lineage: Bacteria > Bacillota > Clostridia > Oscillospirales > Ruminococcaceae > UMGS363. Next base: position 8,063 of record JAFQUQ010000047.1, on the reverse strand, counting down.
TTTAAAAATAACCGCAGCTTTGGACGGAGGCGGTTATTTTTATGCTCTTATTTCTTTTTGCTGTCTTTGGTGATGTTATAAATAAGAGAGATAACGGAGATTACTACGTTAACAAATAAAAATAATTCACTGTATGTAACCATGTTATCACCTCCCTACTTTTGGCAGGGAGTAACCGCACGTTTTCCGATTGCTCAGTCTGTGCTATCATTTTAGCACAGACGTTTTATTTTGTCAATAAATAATTACGCATTACGCATTAGGCATTACGAATTAGATATTGAATTCCCTGTGCAGTTTATGTTATACTATTATAAAAAGGCTACGGAGTTGAGAGTATGGCAAAAACAGCTTTGATAACAGGCGCTTCAAGAGGTATCGGCAGGGCGGCTGCTGTCCTTTTCGGCGCAAAGGGATATAATGTGATCGTAAACTATGCGTCCTCTGCAAAAAAAGCGGAGGAGGTCTGTGAAATAATAAATTCCGCAGGCGGGAGCGCTCTGCCATTCTGTGCGGATGTTTCCGACAGGGGGGCGGTGAACGCTATGACCGCTTTTGCGGAGGAAAAATTCGGCGGCGTTGACGTGCTTGTAAACAATGCGGGAATTGCGGAGCAGATTATGTTCTGCGACATCACCGAGGAAAAATGGGACAGAATGTTTGACGTTGACGTAAAGGGCGTTTACAACTGCACTCAGTCTGTCCTGCCACATATGGTGCACAACAAATTCGGCAGAATTATAAACGTAAGCTCAATGTGGGGCATTACGGGTGCTTCCTGTGAGGTGCACTACTCCGCCGCAAAGGCCGCTGTCATCGGCTTTACAAAGGCTCTTGCAAAGGAGCTGGGTCCGTCGGGAATTACGGTGAACGCTGTTGCACCGGGGGTCATTGCTACGGAAATGAACGGTATGCTTGACGAGGAAACTATGGCTGTGCTTAAAGAGGAAACGCCCCTTGAACGTATCGGCACCCCGGAGGATGTTGCGGAAGCTGTATTTTTCCTTGCGTCCGACAAGGCTTCATTTATTACGGGGGAAACTGTTTCCGTAAACGGAGGGTTTGTGATTTGATTATGACAACAAACGAGCTTCTGACGGTCACGTCAACAATAGGCGGTCTGCTTATCGAATACGGCGCTGAAATTTACAGAGTCGAGGACAGCATAAACAGAATTGCCGCCGCATACGGCTACAACAATAGCGACGAGGGCAGAAAAGTCGAGGTTTTCGCCGTGCCTGCCTGTTTAATCATTACCATCGACAGTTTAAGCGGAAATCCTATGACCCGTCAGCGGAGAATTACAAGGCGTGAAACCAACCTTGACCGTGTTGACAAGCTGAACAATCTCTCACGGTTCATTTGCACGGAAAAGCCCGATTTCAAGACAATTATGGGCTTCATAAACCAGATAAAGAACCGCCGTGTTTACAGCTTCCCCGTGCAGGTTTTAAGCTACGCAGTGGTTGCGGCCACGTTTGCGCTTTTCTTCGGGGGAGGTCTGAACGAGGCAATAGTTGCAGGAGTAATCGGCGTTATCATACGGCTCATTTCGGAGGGTGTGGCAAAGGTCAAGCCCAGCGTTTTCTTCGAGGGGCTTATCTGCTCCATGGCGGCGGCGACGATGGCGGTGCTTGTGTCGAAAACGGGCTTCACCGACGGCTTTGACACGGTGATAATCGGCTCGCTGATGACTCTCGTACCGGGTATTACGCTGACAAACTGTATGCGTGATTTTATTGCAGGGGACTTCCTTGCGGGGCTTTACACCCTTACGGAGGCTCTGCTCATTGCCGTGGGAATGGCGACGGGTGCGGCTTCCGCAATCACTTTGTTTACATCATTTTAAGGAGGGGTAAAATGGATATTTTAAACGATATAATTCTGCCCTGCCTTTATACATTCATAGCGTCCATCGCTTTCGGCGTACAGTTCAACATTAAATTCCACCACATCATTGCCGCAGGCATCGGCGGCGTTATCAGCCAGCTTCTGTTCAGCGTTCTTGAGCTGGAGGGCAGCAATGAGATGATATGCTATTTTGCGGCGGCGTGTGCAATTTCCATTTACTCGGAAATTCTTGCAAGGCGGCTTAAGGTGCCTGTTAATATGTATCTTGTAATTTCCATTATTCCCCTTGTTCCGGGGGGATATATGTACAAGGCGATGATTACGCTTATCGGCGGCGACATACAGCTTTTTGCGGAAAAATGCGTCCACGCCCTTTCCATTGCAGGCTCTATTGCAATGGGTGTTTTTGCGGTGTCGTCACTTGTAAGGCTTTACCGTGTGCTTACCAAAAAGGCGATTTGATTTAATGCTTAATTCGTAATGCTTAATGCGTAATTTAAGGCGGCAGGTTGCCGCTCTTGCGATGTATATTGACAAAATAAAACGTCTGTGCTAAAATTAAAGCACAGACTGAGCAATCGGAAAACGTGCGGTTACTCCCTTGAAAAAAGGGGGTGGTAACATGATTACATACAGCGATTTATTTTTATTAATCAATGTAATTATATCTGTTATCTCTCTTGTTTATAACGTTACCAGAAATAGTAATAACAAAAAATAAGAGCATAAAAATAACCGCCTCTCTCCTACAATTGGCGGTTATTTTTAAAATCGATCAATAAAAGAGGGAGTAATCGTTAAGTACGATTGCTCTTTCTGTTTATATTATAAACCTTATTTTCCGAAATGTCAAGGGGAAATTCAATTCGGAATTCGGAATGAGGAATGCGGAATTAATGCAGCGATTGCCGCCTTTTTATTAATTCCTAATTACGCATTAAGCATTACGCATTACGCATTAACTTAAGCATTAACTTAAACTTTTCTTAAACTTTTCTTTGCGATAATTTACAAAACGCCCTGTATAATAAAAGCTGTAAAAGGACAACGGAGAAAGGAAAGTGTCTATGGAATACATTCTTGAAACAAGCGGCCTTACAAAGCGTTACTTCAAGCACGCTGCCGCAGATAATATCAGCATAAAGATAAGACAGGGCGAAATTTACGGCTTCATCGGAAAGAACGGTGCAGGTAAAACCACGACGATGCGTATGATATGCGGTCTGTCCTGCCCAACATCGGGTGAAGTAAAAATTTTCGGCAAGAACCCCGCAAAAGACGCCGACATTTCAAGACGTGTCGGCTGTCTTATCGAAGCTCCCGGCTTCCACAACAATATGACCGCTTACGAAAATCTTAAAGCAAAATGTGTCCTTGCAGGCATAAAAAAGAAGGGCTACATAGAAGACCTGCTTGAAATTGTTGGACTTGAAAACGCAGGAAAAAAGACCATAAAGAATTTTTCTCTGGGTATGAAACAGCGTCTGGGTATCGCCCTTGCACTTGTGGGCGACCCCGATATTCTGCTCCTTGACGAGCCTATAAACGGTCTTGACCCACAGGGTATCGCAGAAATCAGAGCGCTTATCCTTAAGCTTAACAAGGAACGCAATATCACTATTTTAATTTCAAGCCACATATTAGAGGAGCTTGTGAAGCTTGCGACCTGCTACGGCATTATCCATAACGGAAAGATGATAAGGGAATTTACCCACGATGAGCTTATGAAGGAATGTACCGAATGTATCACCCTTCTGACCGATACTCCCGAAGCGGCGGCACCTGTTATCGAGGGTGCGGGCTGTGCGGATTACAAGGTAATCGACAGCACCACTGTTGAGATTTACCGTGAATCCGAAGCGATACCCGAAATTACACGTGCCCTTGTAAACGGCGGCATAAGCGTAATGGGAATCACATCAAAGAAAGAATCCGTGGAAGAATTCTTCTTCCGTCTTACATCGGAATAAGGGGGACGCATTTATGTTTAATATGATAAAATATCAGCTCTACAAGCTTTTTCACAGCATAAGCACATATATTACCCTTGCGGTGCTCATCGTTTTTGAGATCAGCGTTATTGTAATGAACTCGGAGTATGCAAACGATCCCGAAATGATCAGTGAATTTACCGCAGTCAATCTGGTGGCTATGTGCATTGAAACGTTGATGGTGCCTGCAATTTTTGTAAGCTGGCTTGCGATCTTCACTTACGGCGAATTTTCCCACGGCGCGGTAAGAACCATCGCACCATTTATCCGAAGCAAGACCGCATACTATGTTTCTATTGTGGTTACGGCAATTTTAATGATAACAATAATTTTCGGCACAAGCATTATCACCTGCCTTGTGGGAGCAAGAATTCTTATGCCCAAAATTGCAATGGGTGATGTAGGCTTTATGTTCTGCCACGTTGGAATAAGCTGTATTATAACCTTTGCATATGCCGCAATGGTTATGTTTGCGGTGAACGCTACCTGTTCGATACTTCCTGCGGTGGGAATTATCGTAATGATCCTTACAGGTGCTGAAACGGTGCTTTTAAACCTTATCGAGCAGGCGCTTGGCAAGGAAGAATTTTCAATGTACTACCTGTCGCCGTATATGTCCATTTTCGGTCTGACATTTGAGCTTAAATATCCTGAGGATGAAATGCATATTGTTTATTCAATAGTGACAGCGGCGGTACTTATAATAGTATTCAGCATTTCGTCCTGCATTGTGCTCAACAAGCGTGATTTAAAGTAAGGGAGTGTAAAAGTGAAGATACTCACAGCGGCGGTAATAATTTTAAGCATAAGTTTAATTTCGCTGATTGCGGCGCATATAATTTACAGGCGACAGATCAGAAAGATCTGCCGCCGACTTGCGTTTATCCGTGAGCACAACACCAATATGCAGCTTAACAGCGACCTTGATTTCAAGGAGCTTAACCGGCTTGAAGCGGAGATAAACAGCATCATCGAAAAAAGCCGTAACGACACTCTGAATGCTCAGAAAAGCGAGGACAGCTTAAAAGAAACCATTGCCAACATCTCCCACGACATCCGCACGCCCCTGACCTCTCTGGACGGCTATTTCCAGCTTTTGTCCGACTCGGAAAGCAGGGAGGAGCGTCAGCGTTACATCGGAATAATCAGCAGCCGTATTTCAAGCCTGAAAAATATGCTGGAGGAGCTTTTCACCTACACAAAATTACAGAACGAGGCCTACGTCCTGTCCCTTGAAAATTTAAGCTTCAGCAAGTCCGTCTGCGACGCTCTTTTCTCATTTTACGACGATTTTACCGCCGCAGGAATAGAGCCTGTCACGGATTTTACCGACGAAAAGCTTACCGTAAACGGCAACCCCGACGCTCTCAGCCGTATCATCCGCAATATCCTCAAAAATGCCCTTGAACACGGTACCGACGAGCTTCATCTTAAACTTGAAAGCCGTGACGGACAGGCTGTTTTTTCCTGCTCAAACAGAACTCCCCACCCCGAAGAAATCGACATAAACCGTGTTTTTGCGAGGTTTTACCGTTCCGACTCCTCACGCTCACGCACTTCCACAGGGCTGGGGCTTGCTATTGCAAAGGGTCTTGCGGAAAAGATGAACGGCACTGTAACTGCGTCCCTTGACGGCGACGTTTTTACCGTAACGGTCTTTATGACGATTTGCTGAAATTAAACGGACGGCGGAGATGATTTGGAATTCGGAATGCGGAATTAGTTTAATGCGTAATGCTTAATGCGTAATGCGTAATTAAAGGCGGCAAAAATAATTTGGAATTCAGAATTCGGAATTTTTATTGACAAAATAAAAAGCCTGTGCTAAACTTAAAGCACAGACTGAGCAATCGGAAAACGTGCGGTTACTCCCTTGAAAAAAGGGAGGTGATAACACTATGGTTACATATAATGAATTATTTTTGTTAATCAATGTAATTATCTCTGTTATCTCTCTTATTTATAACATCACAAAAGATAATAAAAAGAAATAAGAGTATAAAAATAACCGCCCCCTACCAAGTTGCGGTTATTTTTAATATCATGTAACTAAAGGGAGTAATCGTTAAGTACGATTGCTCTTTCTGTTTATATTATAAACCCTGTTTTCCGAAATGTCAAGGGGAAATTCAATTCCGAATTCCGCATTCCGAATTCCGCATTATTTTTTCATCCTGAACCCGATGCCCCAGATGGTTTCGATGTACTCGGTTTCGGAATGCTGTTTAAGCTTGCGGCGGATGTTGCTGATGTGGACGTTGACGGTTTTGTCCTCGCCGATGTAGAAATCCTCCCAGGCGTAATCGTAGATGTCCTGTTTGGAAAAAACCTTGTCCTGATTGAGCATAAGAAGCTCCATAATTTTAAACTCGTGCTTGGTAAGCTCAACGGGCACATCGTTTACGCTCAATAAAAAATTGCTGCGGTCCAGGGTCAGGTCCTTGAAGCTTACGGCAGAGGAATTTACGGCAGGAGAAGCCTTGCGGAGCTGTACCGCCGCCCTTGCCACAAGCTCCTTTACGTTGAAGGGCTTGGTTATGTAGTCGTCGGCGCCCAGGTTGAGCAGGTCGATTTTGGTGTCAACGCTGTCCAGGGCAGACATCACTATCACAGGCACAGAGCCGTTTTTCCGTATTTCCGTCAGCACGGTCTCACCGTTTGCACCGGGCAGCATAAGGTCAAGAAAGATAAGCTGAAAGTCCCCCTGTTTAAGCCGGAGCAGACCCTCCGTGCCCGAAAATGCCTGGGTACAGCGGTAGCCTGCCTTGGTGAGAGCGTCGCAGAGCAGGTTGTTTATGTCGGAGTCGTCTTCTATTATCAATATGTGTTCCATTTCAGTTCTCCCTTGCATTGTAAAATAGTATGTCTATTTCGTCTGTGGCAGGTTCTTCAAAGAGTGCAGCAGCTTTTGCGGCAAGTCCTTCGTCAACAAAGTAAGCGGAAGCTTTCCCTTCGGCTACGGCACGGTTGCGGCTGTTTATGTTTAAAGTCCAGTCAGCGTCGGATACGTTTATATAGTGCATTTCACAGGGGATGCCCCTGCTTTCGTAAAATGCACGTGCTTCGGCACGGCTTTTCTTTTGCCAGAAACCCCATTCAAGAATAACGGTCTGCCCTGTTTCGATAAGTTCAAGGGATTTTTTAAAGAGAAATTCACGGGTGCGGCGTGAGTATTCATCGTGCATTTCACCTGCATCGCCGCCAAAAAGCGCAAGCATTATTTCATCGCAGGACAGCACCGCCGCATTGTGCTTAAGCCGTAAACGCTCTGCGTAAAAGCTCTTGCCGCTTGCAATTTTTCCACATATTAAAATTGCTCTGCCCTTCATAAAAAATCCTCCGTCAGCAGTTTATTCTTAAATTATATCATAAATTTCAAGGTGGTACAATACTATATTTAAAGTGTAAAAGCAGGTGTGGAGATTTGCTCAAAAAGGGCGGCGGATTTTTGTGCAGGACATACCATTTAATGTTTATTGCAAAAATTTCTATTGATTTTTCGGAAAAGCGGTGTTATAATATAGTCAGTGAGATGAATGATTACTGCTTTGACCGATAAAGTGTGTTTTTATAATCCAACACGTTTTAATAGGGATTCGGTCTCCGACAGCGGATTGCAGACCTCCCGCCACTTAAATTGAGTGGGGTTACGGACGCAGGGAGCGTGAAACTGTTGGGCTGTTGCCCACCTGCCATAGTGCGGGTTTTATGCTCACATGGCGGCAAGGCGGTTCATTTTGAAAGCTATGGTGTATGCGGAGTTTTCTGCATACACCTTTTTTGTTCCCCTGCATACTATATAAAACAGGGCAGTTTCTGGCAGATGTGGTGTCATTAGTTCAAAATGTCCAACACCTCCCGAAATATGTCGTCGTTTTTGTGCTTTAGGGAAAAAACGAAAAAAACTGTTGACAAGTAAAAAGAAATATGATAAGATAAACAAGTCGTCAGATGAGAGGCGCGAAGGAAACGGAGAGGCTGAGACAGACGGCGGCAAGATATTCACAATTCATTCAAAAACAATTAAGAAACCCTTAATTGACAAAGTAAAATGAAAGTGATATAATAATTAAGCTGTTTCGGAAACGGAGCGGTGAAAAGAAGAACCTTGAAAATTGAACAATGATAAGAAACGAACCAAAAGACCCTTAGATAATTCCGAATCTTGGTTAAGGAAACGAGACTGAGATAAACGAGTTAAAAGAGAACTCCAGCATAAGG